>JALEMS010000021.1 GCA_022768185.1 Clostridiales bacterium
GCCTCCAACAAGTCCATGCAGTATGTGTATTGGTCATGCGGAATGGGGAACGGGATAGTTGCCACGCCGTATTCCGGGTGGCTGGGATTACTCAGAACTGCGCTCATCATGATCGTTGTCCTCCTTTTTCTCGTTGATCTCATTCATTCGGCTCCGCAGGCAGGTCCCGTCCGCGCCCCAGCAGAGAAAGCCGTGGCGGGGATAGGGGCAGTCCTTGCAATCCGGGGAATGGCTGCAAACAGGTGCCGGCAGCGGCTCCTGCTGGAAGCCTGGGAAGTGCGGAAGAATGAGTTTGAAGTGGATCGTTCCGTAAATTTCCATCATCTTTTCCTCCTCGTCGTTCTGGAAATAATGTCCGAGATGGACGCCCTCTCGGTCGAAGTCCCACTCCCAAGTCACGAATTGCACGCCGCGTTCGGTGGGGTGCCCCGCCAGCACTGCGTCACCAAAGTCCGCGAGGACACGGTAGTCACCGTGCAGCCCGCTGGCTTTGAGCCGCGGCGCGGTTTCCAGAATCGCCATGTATTCCGAAGTCATTTTGGCGGTGTCGATCACCGCCAAAATGCGTCCTGTGCACCGGGGACGTCGACACACTCCTGCCGGAACAGCACGCTGCCCTTGCCGGAGATACGGCAGAGACGCCCTTTTTCCCAGCAGACGGACAGGTGGTGATCCTCGATCGGTTCTACCGTGAAACCGTTCTGCCGCAGCCGACTGGCGGTTTCTTCAAGGAAACGGAGTTGTGCGGTTTCGTTCTGATCGTTCATTGTGAAGTCCTCCTCGTAAGCAAAAAAATAGGCCGGAGCATCCTAAAAATACTCCGGCCGGTTGATAGATTAAGTTGTGAAATGAAAAAGGGCGTCTACTTGATGGCTTCGACGAAACCAACAAACAGACGCCTGAAAGATCGTATGAAATTTTGAGGAAAAATCGCTCTATTCTGCGCCCGCAAAAAGGGCGCTTCTCAGGATTTTGCCTTTGAATCTGTGAAAAGGGGAGTTCAAATCTCCCCGGTTACCAAAATAACGCGAAAATATCTTTTTTTCTGAGCGCAGAATTTGAAATAAAAAAAGGCGGCAACCCTTTGGTATTCTAAGCGTTGCGCTTAAAATATCCGAATTGTTGCCACCTTATGGCGGAGATGGAGAGATTTGAACTCTCGAAACCCTTTTGGGGTTTACACGATTTCCAATCGTGCGCCCTCGGCCGGACTAGGCGACATCTCCGTGCGAGCTTGTTTATTATAATATGTTGTGCGGAAAATGTCAATAGTGTTTTTTCGCGCTTTCTGCGATATAATAATGCTAATATGCGTCAGTCTGCCTGCGGGACGGAATGCGGCGCGAACCTATCATGGCATCAAGGGGGGCCTGTCCATGGCTGGAGAGAGAAAGCCGAAATCGGCCAGACGAATCGTCATCAATCTGCTGATTACGCTGCTGGTTGGTCTGATTTATTTTTATTTTAAGCTGCCTGCGCTCAATCTGCAGAATCCGGGCTTTTACGGGATGGTATTCGTTCTGGCGTTTTTGTACTGTATCCTGTCGGTGCTGTCGCTGGGGCTGCTCAAGGAGGTCAGCGACGGCGCGGGCCTCTGGCGCAGCGTGCGCATCAACTGCACGGTGCCGGTCGTTATCTGCGCGGTGCTGATTGGCATTTTTGCCGTCGGCTGGCTCAGCGGCGTGCCGCTGCTGCGCGCAAAGGGGTATGCGCAACTGATAGACGTCACCGAAAGCAACTTCGCGGAAGATATTGACGAGATATCCTTTGACCAGATCCCAATGCTCGACAGCGATTCTGCTCAGGTTCTGGCAGACCGCAAGCTCGGCGAGCTGTCTGATCTGGTCAGCCAGTTTGAGGTGGACGACTCCACGGTGCAGATCAACTACCGCGGCCGTCCGGTGCGCGTGACCTATCTCAATTACGGCGACCTGTTCAAATGGTTCAACAACGTTTCCCACGGTCTGCCGGCCTATATCTGCCTCGACATGGTTTCGCAGGAGGTAACAGTGCGGCGTCTGGAGCAGGGGATGCGCTATTCGCCGTCGGAATACTTTTTCCGTGATGTTGAGCGACATCTGCGCTTTCAGTATCCGACCTATCTGTTCGACGAGGTCAACTTCGAGATCGACGAGGACGGTACGCCATACTGGGTCGCCGGTGTGGCGACGCGCCGGATCGGCCTGTTTTCCGGAAACGACATCCGCGGCGCGGTGCTGATGAATGCCATCAGCGGCGAATGCACCTATTACGATGTGGCAGACGTGCCCAGGTGGGTCGACCGCGTATATCCGGCAGACCTCATTATTCAGCAGTATAACTATCACGGGGCGTACCATCTCGGCTTTTGGAACCACATCTTCGGTCAGCGGCAGGTGACTGTGACCACCGAAGGCTATAACTATATTGCCCAGGATGATGATGTGTGGCTCTACACCGGTATTACCTCCGTTACCGGAGACGAGTCAAACATCGGCTTTATCCTCGTCAACCAGCGCACCAAGCAGGCGCGTTATTATGCCATCGCCGGTGCGGAGGAATACTCTGCCATGAACTCTGCCAAGGGTGCCGTGCAGCAGTACAGTTATACAGCCACATTCCCGCTGCTGCTGAACATCTCCGGCCAGCCGACGTATTTTGTGGCCCTGAAGGACGCTTCACAGCTGGTGAAAATGTATGCTATGGTCAACGTCCAGCAGTATCAGCTGGTGGCGACCGGACCTTCTGTTTCCGAGTGCAGAAAAAATTATGTAAACCTGCTTACCAGCAATGACATCGACCTGGCCGCTGCGGAGCAAACCGGCGAGCCGGTAACGGGTACGGTTGGCGAGTTGCGCAGCGCAGTGCTCGACGGAACCACGCGCGTTTATATCCGGCTGGAGGGACAAACGTACTGGTATGTTGTGTCTGCGGCCGATTCGGAGACTGCCGTGCTGCTGAACGCGGGCGACCGGGTGTCGATCTGCTCGGCTGAAGACGACGGAGAGCTGCGCACGGCCTGGGAGGTCACACGCACAGGGCGTGCACCCGATTTGGCTGCCGGGGCCGATGTGCCGTCCGGCACGGATGCGGAGCAGAGCATGGCATAAACCTTCCTTGCATCGGGAAAAACAGCGAATGCTTGAAAAGACCGTCTGCATTTTGCAGGCGGTCTTTTCGTGATGCGGGCGGTGTGTTGCTGTCCGTGCAGAATAGAAACAGGCGGAAAGCATGCTGTTAATGCCTCCGACAATGCCTACGCCCACAGCCCGGAGAAGTGCGAGGAAGAACTCGCGGAGCGGATTCTCCAAATGAAAGCGGAGAACGCGCGGATAAAAGCGGAACCGGGCGAAAAGAAAAGGGCACGGGTGCGGAATTTCCGCACCCGTGCCGATTGGGAATGTGGCATGAAATCGTGCCGCAAAGAGCTTGAAAAAGGCGCTATCATAGGCTCAAGACATGGAGCGGCACGTTTGTCTCATTTTTCATACCATTTCTTTTCCCACCACTGCTTGACGCTCCGGCAGGCGTTCTCGCAGTGATACCGGATACCCCGGCTCAGAACCCGGTAGATGCCCCACATCCCGGACTCCACATCCCAGCGCAGGGAGCCGGAGCGGTAGAGATAGTCGCCGGGGCATTGGGTCTGCTCCGGCTCGATATTGAACACATTGCCCACACTGACAGCTCCCTGTACGGGGACGATCCGGGTGAAGGGATCATCGGACTGGGTCTGCCAGCGGTGGCCGTGGAGGACGAAGCTGATATTTCTGGGCTTATCCGCCGGCATCAGCAGGCGGATGATGACTCGCTCCCTGGTATAGGACCGGAACAACGGCGTGGCTGGGTCGCCGTGGACCCTGGAGTCGAAGACCTTGTGGATGAGGGGAATGCGCTGGAGCCGGTTGAAGAACCACTCCGAGCGGTAGTTGTATCCCTTTTCGCCGGTGTCTTCATGGTCGGGAGCTTCATGACCGCCTGCCTCGCCGTCCTCGAGGCCCTGCTCCGTTGTTTTGATGAGGTTGCCCTCTTTGTCCAGCAGGCGGATGCCATTGTGGGCAAACAGGACGAATTCCCGGAAGGTCTCCACCCCCGGTGCGGCGATAACAGCTTCTTCCTTGTAGTTTTCTTCCAGAGAGCGGATATTGCTGTAGTGCTTTGCCTCCGGCGGTTCCACGATTATGGCGCCGAACAGCCCGTGGTGCCGGTGGTTCCGCAGGTCGCCGAAGGAGGTCAGCAGGCAGGTGCCGTATTCCCGGTCTGCGTGCCACAGGTATTTGACGCATTCGCCCGGCCCGGCGGTCTGCTCCACCGGGTTCCGGCCCACATTGACGCCGGGGGACGCCACCGGGTCATACTTCAAAAACTGTGGGTTCAGGGACACCCGGTTGCCGGGAATAAAGGGCGTGTTCAGCGGCACGGAGGGATATTCATTCCACCGGATCGGAACATCGGGGTCAAACAGGTTGTGGAGGGTGATCTCCACCCAATCCCCGGCGTTGACTCGGAGGATGAGGGGAATGGGTTTCCGCCGTCCGCACTGTACCTCTTTTGCCTGCTCCAGGGGGACGAACAGCAAGCCTTCCGGGTCGTGGTCGCCATAACGATTGTAGCACAAATCCTTCTGGATGGCGGCGATCTCGAATTTTCGCACCACCGCGCCGGGAGGCGGCGTCCGGGGAGCGGCGATGGGCCGGATGCCGCATAGGGGCTTTAAGTCCGGCCTTGGTGCGCCGTGGGCCCGGATAATGCCCCATAACCCCAGCCACAGGTCGTCGATGCCGCCGGAGTAGTAGAGATAATCTCCCGCTTCGTAGGGTTCGTCGATGCGGATATTGAAGGCTTCCGAAATACCGATGGTCTGGGCCTGCACCAAAGGGGACACCGGGTCTGTGATTTCCTTCCGCCATGGCAGGCCGGTGATGTTGAAGACATGCTGTTCCTCGTGAGCGCCGTCCAGCAGGCGGATGACCATGGGCTCGCCGGGATAGGTCTCCAGGATGGGTGTAGCCGGGTCGCCGTAACAGAAGGAGCTGAAGATATGCGCCGGGTCGTTCCTGCGCTTTAACCGCTCTACCATGGGTTCACAGCGGTAGTTGATGCCCATGACGCCGGGGTCGTCATCGGAGCCGGGATGCTCCGGCGGGTTCAGGGGCTTCCCCTCGCCATCAAACAGCAGGGCGAAGTCGTGGAGCGCCAGAACAAACTCCCGGTGCATTTTCCCGTCGGCGGTGCGGATGACAGCCTCTGTTCCGCGCTTCAGCGGCTCCCATGTTTTGGGATCCAGAAATTCTGCTCCGGCGGGCTCCACGATGAGGGCACCGAACAGGCCGTGCTGCTGGTGGACGTTGGCGTACAGGTGGTCATGGAAGAAGACGGTGTTCAGTTCCTCGTTGGAAAAAAACCGCTCGATGAGCGTCTCATACCGCCGGGCTCCGGCGATGTTGTTCCAGCCGTTGGCCGCGCCGTCGGACACGATGGTGTCGAATTTCACCAGATGGATGTGGTAGCCCACAATATCAGTGATGGTCTCCAGCAGAAAAGCGCTGGCCTCAATACGATCCGGCAGGAAGTTGGTGAGCCGCACCTCAATGCAGTCCCCGGCGTTGGCCCGGATGACCAGCGGTTCCGGGCGGATGTCGCCGCATTCCACTTTTGCAAGGTAATCGTCCAGTGTCCCCTCTTTTTCGATGTCCTCCTTGAGAACGAAGAAGCGGCCCTGGGGGTCGTGCCAGCCGTAGTCGTTGTAGACAACGTTTGCCTGCACTGCCGCGATATCAAAACGCTTTACGTTCTCCGCCGCGCCGCAGGGGCAGGTGTCCGTGTACAGGGCGCCAGGTACGGCGTTTTCCACGAAGTTGGCTTTCTCCAGGACTGTGGGGGTTCTGGTGGGCGCTCCCTCCGGCGTCAGGACGCCCAGAGGCGGCTGAAGGGGCTCCCGGCCGAAGGTCCCCGCCACGAAGTTGGGATAGCCGGGATGCAGGTCATCTCTGGGCGGCAGAGGACGGTCCCGCAGTGGGATCAGGGCCTCAATGGGCGTGCCGTCCGGATAGGAGCCGCTGCCATCCTGCAGTCGGTCGAACACCCGCCACAGAGTCCACATTCCCTCGTGGAAGTGGGGATAGAGATGGCAGTGGAAGATGGCGTCGCCGATCATCCCGTTGAGACTGCCCGCACCGTAGAGGATATCCAACGTGTAGCATTCCTGGGGGCTGATGGAGATGGAGTCGATGATGGTGGACTTGGGGTCCTCCGGCTCCAACCGCCACTGGTGGTTGTGGAGGTGGAACACATGGGTCTCTTTGACACCGCCGTGGATCAGACGGATTTTGGATGGGCCTCCCACATAGGCCCGGAGGATGGGAGGCGCCGGGTCCCCATAGGACCAGGAGCTCATGGAGATGTCCTCCGCCGTGTCGGCGGGGTCGGCGTGATGGCCCTCCAGAGGCGGCCGGTTCCGCATGGGCTCGGAGCGGTAGCTGATGGCGGTGGTGCCGTTGGGGAGACCCGTGTGGGGGTCCACCGGCGGTTGGTTGTCTTTTGTCAGAATTTCCAGTTCGTCGTGGAAGAATACGGCGTATTCCCGGAAGGCGGGCTTCGTCGGGTGGTAAATGTCGGCGAACAGGCCGCTGTCAATGGGCTCGCCTGTCACCGGGTCGTACCAGGAGGGCCCTGCCGCCTCCACGATAATGGCCCCGAACAGGCCGTGGACGTTGGTGCCGTCCTCGCCGCTGCGGGTATCCGCCATATCGGAGAACAGGAAAACGCCTTCCTGATCCGCCTGCCAGGTGTAGCAGATGCGATGGCTGGTGGTGGAGTCGGGGTTGAAGCCCACGTCGGTACCGTCGGAGGTCAGCACGTTGTAGGAAAGGCCCGCACGTGGATGGACGCCCGGCGGTCCAGTTTGTTGTCGAAATTGATCTGAACGGTGGCGCCCACATTAGCCCGGATGACCAAAGGCTGCACATCTTCATAGGGCTGGGGGACAGGAAGCTCAAACCGTTTCCTTGCCTCCCGCTGGATGCGCTCCGAATCCTGCTTCAGCACATACAGCAACCCGTTGGGGTCATGGTCTCCAAATTTGTTGTAGATGATGGGAAGGGAAATCGCTTCTATATCATAGACCCGGTGCTGTCCGGGGCTGGGATAAGCGGATAATTCCAGCATTGGATCATTCTCCTCGCAATTGATTGCACAGTGTCCGGCAGAAGCCGGGAACTGGCAACCTATCTTATGTACTTTCGAATAAACTGGTGTTTTCCACACGATAGACCAGAATCTGTTCGGAGACGGTACCCGTTCGGAAATTTCCGGCGATATTGCGGTCGTTATGTGCGCTACACTGCGAATGTAAAAAGCCGCAGGGTTCAAGCTGCGCTTTTTGCCCGATCGCTCGAGGGAACGGATATAAACAAGCGGCTGGATCATAAAAATTCAAAGACCGCTGCCCATACATCAGGCAATCAAAAAATAATGACCGTTCTTTGGAACGGTCATTATTATTGGTCGGAGTATCATGAAAGGATCTGAGCGTTCCGGTCACAACTCGCCAAATCAAAGCCCAACGAAGTGGGTTCGATATGGAAAGGAGGAGCAGCGGCGTGAGCGCGGGATGACTTTTTGATGCAACGCATAAAAAAGTCGTCGCAAGCGATACAAGCTTGCGACGACGTGGTCGGAGTGGGGAGACTTGAACTCCCGGCCTCATGGTCCCGAACCATGCGCGCTACCTACTGCGCTACACCCCGAAATCAGCTTGTTTATTATATTGTTTTATTCCCGGATTGTCAAGTGGAAATTCCGCATTCCGGGACATTTTCTGCGGAAATTTGCCCGGGGCATATCACGGGACACGCTCTCATACAATCAAGCATGGAGCGTGATGGTATGAAACGGGCGAAAATTTACATTGCGGCGGCGATCTTTCTGTTGATTACGGTGATGAAGCTGCTCTCGCCGTCGTTGGCCAGCGGTGTGCGGGAACGGCTGCTGCCGGCGCTGCAATACAGCGTCGATTACCGTGAGGTCATGATAGAGCTGGGCCGCCAGCTCGGCGACAGCGACGGCATCCGGCAGGTCTTCTCCTGGATGGGGGACACCCGGGAAACGGAGCCGGCGGAGGGCGCGCAGCCGCAGCGGTCATCGTGGGAGACGCGGTATACTCCCGCGACGATCCGACAGCTGTATGGTACGGCAGGCGAAGGTCTGTCGGCGGTATACGGTGTGGCTGCGGAGCCGGCGGAGGGCGCACAGGCGCAGGCAGAGCCGATACCTGAGCCGCAGTCGGAGCCGGAGCCGGTTCCGACTGTTGTGGCGGCATTTCTGCAGCAGCAGGCGGCCTTTTCCGACTACGCCGTGCCGGCCAATGTCAGCTATGACATGCCGCAGCTGCCGTTTTCGTATACGACGCCGGTGACCGGCATGACCAGCTCCGGCTTCGGCTATCGGATGCATCCGCTGGCCAACGAGGTGAAGTTTCATTACGGGACGGATTTTGCGGCCTACACGGGCACACAGATCCATGCCTTTGCCGACGGAACGGTGCTTGCCTGCGGTGAGAGCGACAGCTACGGCAATTATATCATGCTCGACCACGGGAATGGTTATCAGAGCCTGTATGGCCACTGCAGTGAGGTGTGGGTCTCATGGGGAGAGACGGTCTCCTGCGGGCAGGTCATCGGCGCGGTTGGTGCGACCGGACAGGTTACCGGGCCGCACCTGCACTTTGAGTTGATGCACAACGATACGTATCTGAATCCTGAATTCTATCTGGAGGCGGCATGAACAGGCGGAGTGTGACGGTCAGCGTGGGCGCGCTGCTGCTGATGGCGCTGGTCTACTTTTTTGATGAAAACGGCATCTGCGCAGCGCTGCTGCTGGCGGCGGCCGTCCATGAAGCGGGGCATGTGCTGGCGCTGCGGATGCTGGGGGCGCAGGTCACAGGGCTGCGGATCGAGCTGTCGGGGCTGTGTCTGGATTACCGGGGACGGCCCGGCCGCGCGGGCGAGGTGTTTGCCGCAGCAATGGGACCGGCGTTCGGGGCGGTGCTGGCAGTGGTGTGCGCGCTGGCCGGGCGGCGGTGGGAGAGTGAACTGCTGCTGTGCACGGCAGGGATCAGCTTGGTGCTGACGCTGTTCAATCTGCTGCCTGCCATGCCGCTTGACGGCGGGCGCATTCTTTCGGCGCTGCTGCCGCGCCGGTACGCAGCGCAGGTGCTGCGCTTTTCCGGGGTGATGTGCGCCTCGGCGCTCGTATGCGCGGGGCTGTGGTTTGCCTGGGCCGGGTGCGGTGCGGCGCTGACGCTGGCCGGACTTTATCTGATGGGCTATTGTGTTTTGTACCAGCCTGTTGTAAAATATAAAAATCGGCCGTAGCGCGCCGAGAGCGGCCCCGGCAGGACGGGGCCTGTGCGCCGCGTGGCGCGTCTGCTGCGAAATCAGAGAAAACCGGAGGTTTGCATGGACAAACGGCTGGAACGGATCCTGCCCCGGGTGCAGAAGCCTGCCCGCTACACGGGAGGCGAATACAATCAGATTATGAAGGACAAGCACAGCGTCCGGCTTCGGATGGCGCTGTGCTTCCCGGATATTTACGAGATCGGCATGTCCAATCTGGGTATGCGCATTCTCTACGGCTCGACCAATGAGATGGACGGCGTCTGGTGCGAGCGCGCCTACGCGCCCTGGGGCGACATGGAGGAGGAGATGCGGCGCGCGGGCGTGCCGCTGTATGCGCTTGAAAGCGGCGATCCGCTCTCCGAATTTGATGTGCTCGGCTTTTCGCTGGGCTATGAGATGGCCTATACCAGCGTGCTGAATATGCTGGATCTGGCCGGTATCCCGGTGCGCAGCGCCGACCGCCCGGAGCTTTTGCCGCTGGTGTTTGCCGGTGGGACCAGCTGCTGCAACCCGGAGCCAATGGCGGAATTCTTCGACCTGATGGTGGTGGGCGAGGGCGAGGAGATGAACGCGGATGTGCTGCGCCTGCTGATGCGGGCCAAGGACGAGGGCTGGAGCAAGCAGACTTTCCTGCGCGAGGCGGCGAAGATCGGGGGCGTGTACGTGCCCTCGCTGTACCGTCCGGTTTACGGGGAGGACGGCATGCTGACCGGCGTGGAGCGGGCCGGCGGCGCGCCGGAGCGCGTGACCAAGCGCATTGTCACCGATTTTGAACACAGCTATTTTCCGGAAAACCCCATCGTACCGTCGACGGAGATCGTGCATGACCGCGTGAACCTGGAACTGTTCCGCGGCTGTATCCGCGGCTGCCGTTTCTGCCAGGCCGGCTGGGCCTACCGTCCGGTGCGCTACCGCAGCGCCGGGCGCTCAGTCGGCATGGGCATCCGCGCCGTGGAGAACACCGGCTATCAGGAGGCGTCGCTCGCCTCGCTGAGCACCAGCGATTATCCGGAGTTGCCCGCGCTGTGCGACGGACTGCTCGAGTGGTTTGAGCCGCGCAGCGTGAGCCTGTCGCTGCCGTCGCTGCGCGCGGACAACTTCTCCATGGAGCTGATGGACAAGGTGCAGCGTGTGCGCAAGTCCGGACTGACCTTTGCGCCGGAGGCAGGCTCTCAGCGCCTGCGCGACGCGATCAATAAGAATGTAACGGAGGACGCGCTGCTCAACACCTGCCGTATCGCCTTCAGCGGCGGCTGGAACACGGTGAAGCTGTATTTCATGCTGGGCCTGCCCACCGAGACGGATGAGGATGTGTTGGCCATCGCGGAGCTGGCCGATCATGTGCTGCACTGCTGGCGCACCCATGCCAGGAACAAGAATCGCGGCGTGCGCATCACGGTGTCCACCTCGTGCTTTGTGCCGAAGCCTCACACGCCTTTCCAGTGGGAGCCGCAGGTGACAATGGAGGAATACCTGCGCCGTGTGAAGCTGCTGCGCGACAACATGCGCGCCAAGAATGTGACGTACAACTGGCACGACCCGGATACGTCGCTCATCGAGGCGGTGCTCTCGCGCGGCGACCGGCGGCTCGGCCCGGTGATCGAGGCGGTGTGGCGCGACGGCGGGCGGCTGGAGGCATGGGGAGAGTATTTCTCCTTCGAACGCTGGATGCGTATGTTTGCAAGGTGCGGCGTCGACCCGGCGTTTTATGCCAACCGCACCCGCGATCCCGGCGAGCGCCTTCCGTGGGATGTGATTGACCTGGGCGTCAACAAAGCCTGTCTGCAGCGCGAGCGTGAGGCAGCCTACGCCTCGCGTCTGACGCCGGACTGTCGGGCCGGCTGCGCCGGGTGCGGGGCAAAGCTGCTGATGGGAAAGGAGTTCGTCTGTGAATAACAAGCTGCGCATTCGCTTTGAAAAGACCGGGCGCGCCGTCTATGTGTCCCACCTGGACCTGATGCGCACGATGCAGCGCGCATTTCTGCGCGCCGGCTTTCCGCTGGCCTACAGCGAGGGCTTCAATCCCCATGCGATTTTGTCCATGGCGCTGCCGCTTTCCGTCGGTATGGAGAGCGTGTGTGAGCTGATGGACTTTCGCCTGCGTGATCCCGCCGACCCGGCGGTGCTGCCGGAGCGACTGACGGCGGCCATGCCGGAGGGCATCCGGGTGCTGGAGGCCTACGAGCCGGAGCGTAAGTTTGCGCAGATCAAATGGCTGCATATTTCCGGCCGGCTTGAATACGACCGGGCAGACCCCGCCGGAGCGGCCCGGCAGTTGACGGCGCTGTTTTCGCAGGAAGCGCTGGTTATCGTGCGGAAAACCAAGCGCGGCGAGGGCGAAGCGGACATCCGCCCGGCTGTCCGCGAGATTTCGTTTGCCCCTGGCGAGGGGCAGGTGACGTTGCAGGCGCTCATCTCCGCACAGAATCCGACGCTCAACCCGACGCATCTGGTATCGGCTGTTGAGCGGTATCTGCCGGAGCTTATGCCGGACTTCACCGTTTTTCGCCGTGAGGCGCTGTTCGATGAGAATATGCAGGCATTCCGGTGAGGCAGGGCACGCCGTTTCGGAGAAAACAGGAGAAAAAGCGCTTGCAAAATGTGTCTGGATATGCTAAAATACTTTGGCATGCGCAGGCGAGAGCCGCGCAGTGCGGTTTGATTAAAGACGGTCCGCTGATGCGCGGCTGCATCAAGAACGTCTATAAAAGGAAGGAAACCAGATTATGGACCTCATCAAGACTCTGACCCAGCAGTATATGAAGCCCGAGCTGCCTGCCATGAACGTCGGCGACACCGTGCGCGTCACCGTGCGCGTCGTGGAAGGCGCCCGTACCCGCACCCAGGCCTTCGACGGCACCATCATTGCCAAGAAGCATGGCGGCATCAACGAGACCATCACCGTCCGCCGCATTTCCTACAATGTCGGCTGCGAAAAGGTCTTCCCCGTCCATTCCCCCACGATCGTCTCCGTCGAGACGCTGCGCCGCGGCAAGGTTCGCAGAGCCAAGCTCTACTACCTGCGTGACCGCGTGGGCAAGAAGGCGAAGGTTAAGGAGCGCCTGTAAAATCGGCGATTGCAAAAAAAGCTGCCTTTCGGCAGCTTTTTTTGTTGCCTGAACGCAGGGTTCGGTATATAATACGATATTATCCTCGGCACATGAACCTTTGGCAGAGTTTGCCGGAACCAAACAATGGGAGGCATATTTTATATGGCTGTAAAGCAGGCGCAAGTTCCAACTCCAAAAGTCCCGGGCGGAGAGCTGCGGGATTGGGTGCAGTGCATCCTCAGCGCCATCGTGGCCTGTGTGCTGGTGTTCGTATTTGTCGGCCGTCTGGTGGACGTGGTCGGCAGTTCCATGTATCCGACGCTGGAAAACGGCGAGATGGTCATCATCTCCAGACTGTTTTTCCAGCCCAAATACGGAGATATCGTCGTACTGCAGCAGAAAAGCTATGACGAGGAGTGCATCATCAAGCGCGTCATTGCCACGGAGGGGCAGACGGTGGACATCGACTTCGACAGGGGTGTCGTTTACGTGGACGGCAAGGCGCTGGACGAGCCGTATACCGCCGAGCCGACCTATGAGCGCGAGGACTTTGACGGCAAAGTGATCGTTCCGGAGGGCTGCGTTTTTGTCATGGGCGACAACCGCAACCATTCCACCGACAGCCGCCGTTCGACGATCGGCTTTGTCGATACGCGCTGCATCGTCGGCAAGGCATATGTGGTGGCGTTTCCGCTGAAAAATATAGGATCGGTGTATCGCTGATGGCACAGTATGAAAGAGTGGATGTAAACTGGTTCCCCGGCCACATGGCGAAGGCAAAGCGCCAGATCGCCGAGGACATGAAGCAGGTGGACGCGGTCTGCGAGATCGTCGACGCCCGCATTCCCATCGCCAGCCGCAACCCGGATATCGACGAGCTGGCAGGGGACAAGCCGCGTCTGATGGCGCTCAACCGTGCAGATCTGGCCGATCCGGCGGTGACGGCGCGCTGGGCGGCGTGGTTTCGCGCAAAGGGCTTTGCTGTGCTGGAGACGGACGCCCGCTCCGGCAAGGGCACTGCGGCCTTCGCCGGCACGGTACGCACCCTGCTGCGGGACAAGCTTGAGGCCTATGCGGCCCGGGGACAGACCGGGCGCACGCTGCGCGTCATGGTGGTGGGCATCCCAAACGTGGGGAAGTCTACCTTTATTAATAAAATAGCCCGGCGAAAGGCCGCGGCGGTGTCCGACCGGCCAGGCGTTACGCGCGGGCGGCAGTGGATCAGCGTCGACCGCGGGCTGGAGCTGCTGGATACGCCCGGTATCCTGCCGCCGCGTATCCAGTCGCCCGAGGCCGGCGAGGCGCTGGCCGTGACGGGTGCGGTGAAGGACGTCATCCTCGACCGTGAGACGCTGGCGGCAAACTTCCTGCTGCGTCTGCGTGACCGGTATCCCGGCGTAATCGAGGAACGCTATAAATTCTGTCCCGACCCGGAGGCAAACGGCTTTGCTCTGCTGGAGACGGCTGCACGAAAGCGCGGCTTTCTTGTCTCCGGCGGCGAGTGTGACACCGAGCGGATGAGCGCCATCCTGCTTGACGAATTTCGCGGGGGTAAGCTCGGACGTCTGAGTCTGGAATTCCCGCCGGAGGACGCGGTATGAACACGGAGCTGTGGACAGAGAAGGAACGCTTTCATGTGCAGGGCTTCACGCGGATCTGCGGTGTAGACGAGGCCGGACGCGGACCGCTGGCCGGCCCGGTGTGCGCTGCGGCGGTGATCCTGCCGCACGGCTGTATGCTGGAGGACCTGGACGATTCAAAAAAACTGACGGAAAAGCGCCGCGAGGCACTGTATGACCGCATCATCGGCCAGGCGGTCGCATACGGCATCGCCTTTGCGGAGGTGGAAGAGATTGAATCGCTCAACATCCTGCAGGCAACGTTCCTGGCCATGCGCCGTGCCGTGGCTCAGCTTGACCCGCAGCCGGAGTTGGCGCTCATCGACGGAAACCGCGACCCGGGCCTGACCGTTCCGAGTCAATGCCTTGTCGGCGGAGACCGGCGCTGCGCCGATATCGCTGCGGCGTCCGTGCTGGCCAAGGTCACGAGAGACCGGTATATGCGAGAACTGGCACAACGGTATCCGGAATACGGCTTCGAGCAGCACAAGGGCTACGGTACGCGCGCGCATTATGCCGCGCTGCGCGAATTCGGGCCGTGTCCGGCACACCGCTTGTCGTTTCTCCGGAAGATGCACTGAGTGCGGAGGCGCACGATGGATGCTCATACCCGCGGACAATGGGGAGAAGACCGCGCAGCCGCCTGGCTGCGGCGTCGCTTCTGGCGCATTCTGGAACGCAATTTCACCTGCCGGATGGGCGAGATTGACCTCATTGCCTGCAATCGGCGTTATGTGATCTTCGTGGAGGTCAAGCTGCGGCGCGACGCCTCGTTTGCCGAGGCACGCGAATTCGTCTCCTATGCCAAGCAGCGCCGGATCATCGCTGCGGCCGGTCTCTGGCTGCAGCGCCATCCAACGCAGCTTCAGCCCCGCTTTGACGTCATCGAGGTGTATGACGGCGGGGGGCATGTCCGGATCAAACAGATTGAGAATGCCTTTGAGGCATGAAGGAGGATATCATGAAATACTACAGCACCAGAGACAACAGCATGCGCGTGGATGCGGCCCAGGCCATTGCCTGCGGCCTGGCTCCGGATGGCGGCCTGTTCGTGCCGGAGTGCGTTCCGGAGATCACGGAGGACGCACTGCATGCCATGCGAATGCTTTCTACCTATCAGGAGCGCGCAGCATACATCATGAAGCGCTATCTTGAGGACTTTACCGCCGAGGAGCTGAGCGCGTTTGTTCAGGCTGCATACGGCGAGAATTTTGACGATGCGGCCATCGCTCCGGTGCACGATCTGGATGCGGGCACCTCGTTTCTCGAGCTGTGGCATGGACCGACCTGCGCCTTCAAGGATATGGCGCTGCAGATGCTGCCGCATTTGCTGACGGCCTCGCTGAAAAAGTGCGGAGAGAAGCGCAGGGTGTGCATCCTCGTCGCCACCAGCGGCGACACCGGAAAGGCTGCGCTTGAGGGCTTTGCCGACGTGCCGAACACGAAAATCTGCGTGTTCTATCCGAAAAACGGCGTTTCGGAGATCCAGCGCCTGCAGATGGTGACGCAGCGCGGCAAAAATGTGCAGGTTTGTGCCGTTGCGGGCAACTTTGACGACGCGCAGACCGGCGTGAAGGCAATCTTCGGCGATGAGGCGTTCGCCAGCGAACTGAGCCGACGCAAGTGGTTTTTGTCCTCGGCCAACTCCATCAACTGGGGCCGTCTGCTGCCGCAGATCGTATACTATTTCTCGGCCTACTGCGATCTGGTCAGCGAGGGACGTGTCGCGCTGGGCGCGCCGGTGAACTTCGTTGTGCCGACCGGTAACTTCGGCAACATCCTGGCCGGCTGGTACGCCAGACAGATGGGTCTGCCTGTGGGCCGGCTGATTTGTGCCTCCAACGAAAACAACGTGCTGACTGATTTCATCCGGACCGGTGTGTACGATCGCAACCGCACCTTCCACACCACCATTTCGCCCTCGATGGACATCCTCATTTCCTCGAACCTCGAGCGCCTGCTGTTCATGCTCTGCAAGGATCCGGCACAGGTGCGCGGCTACATGGACGAGTTGAAGCGGAACGGCCGCTATGCCGTGAGCGACGAGATTCGCTCGGCGGTGCAGGCGGAGTTTTCCGCCGGCTTCTGCGACGATGCACGCACCAAGGACGCCATCGCCCGCGTTTTCCGCGAGCATGGCTATCTGATGGATACGCACACCGCCGTCGCCTATCAGGTGCTGTGCGATTACCGGGAACAGACCGGAGACCAGACGCCCGCCGTCGTGGTGTCCACGGCAAGCCCCTTCAAGTTCGCTGCCGACGTGCTGGAGGCGCTCGGCGCAAAGGCGGGGGCAGACCCGCTGGCGGAGCTGTCCAAAGCAGCGGCCCTGCCGGTGCCCAGACCGCTGGCCCATCTGCACAACCTGAAGGTGCGCTTTTCCGGCTCGGTGGAGAAGGAGAAGATGGAGCAGATCGTCGACCGCTTTGTACGCTGAAACAGCATACAGGCCGGCTGATCCGGCCGGCCCGCTTCTGTATGGTATGTATGCAGGGAAGCCGGGAGGCTCCCCTGCGGCAGTGCGTCAGCCCTGGGATTTGGGGACGAACGTGGAGCAGTAGGTCTCGCCCTTCTTCGTGGCGTTCTCGTTCTGAACGGTGATCTGTTCTGCCGTGCAGCGATTGAGCAGGCCATGATACTTGCAGTTGGTGACCTGGCAGCCGACGTTCTTGACGCAGTCGCATCCGCTTTTGGAATCCTTCATTTGACGCCTCCGCATTTGAAAGTATTGGGGATCGCTGAGTTAAGTATTTTCATATCTCCAAAAAAATATACCGGGAACGGAGAGTTTTTATGTCGTTATATGCCATCGGCGACACGCATCTTTCCTTCGGTTGTGCCAAGCCCATGGACGTTTTCGGCGGCCGGTGGGAAAACTATGTTGAGAAGCTCCGCGAGGGGCTGAGCGTGCTGACGGACGACGATGTGTGCGTCATCTGCGGCGATATCAGCTGGGGTATGAGCCTGCAGCAGGCGCTGCCGGACTTTCAGTTTCTTGACGGATTTCCCGGGCGCAAGCTTCTGCTCAAGGGCAACCACGATTACTGGTGGGGCACCCGTTCGAGCATGGAGAGCTTCCTGACGGCCAACGGCCTGCGCACGCTGGAATTTCTGCACAACAGCTGCAGCTTTTATGGGGGCACGGCGCTGTGCGGTACCCGCGGCTGGTTTTATGAGGAGGAGAAGGGCGAGGCGCACGACCGGAAAATCATGCTGCGCGAGGTGGGGCGGCTGGAAGCCTCGCTGCGCCTGGCGGGCGACGCACCGAAAATCTGCTTTCTGCACTACCCGCCGAAATACGACGATTACGAGTGTCCGGAACTGCTCGACGTGATGGAATGCTACGGCGTACACCGCTGTATTTACGGCCATATTCACGGCTATGGGCACGCCCGCGCCTTCCGCGGCACCCACCGGGGCGTCTCTTATGAGCTGGCGTCCGCCGACTATCTGTCCTTTCGGCCGCTTCGCCTGATCTGAATGAGAAAAAATGTTCGATTTCTGCAATAAGCCGTACAATAATGTTTGCAAAATAAAAAGGAATCTGATATACTTTAGCGAGTATTTTGATTTCACTTTCCAAATATATTTTGGAAGCACAGGAGGAAACCGTAATGATGAAGGTTACCAGCATTGAAAGGAAAGAAAACAACGTGCTCGACTGCAAGGTGCAGATCGACGCCGAGTTTTACGAAAAGGCAGTTAACAATGTTTACCTGATGGCCAAGAAGGACATCACCGTGCCCGGCTTCCGCAAGGGCAAGGCTCCCCGCTCCGTCGTTGAGGGCATGTACGGCAAGGACGTTTTCCAGAGAGAAGCCATCGAGGCGCTCGCCAAGGAAATCATGCTGGCCATTGCGGGCGATCCCCGCGTTGAGCCGGTGGACGACCCCACCATCACCGGCGTTGAGATGGACGACGAGGGCAATGCCGTTGTCGACTGCACGGTGCTCACCTTCCCGAGAGCAAAGCTCGGCAAATATAAGGGCATTGAGATCACCCGTGAGATCGCCGATGTGAGCGAGGAGGCTGTCGACGAGGAGATCGACAAGATCCGCCAGCGCTCGGCCCGCTTTGAAACCGTCGACCGTCCCGCCATCAACGGCGACACCTGTATCATCGACTTCGTCGGTTACCAGGACGGCGTCCCCTTCGAGGGCGGCAAGGGCGACAACTACACGCTCATCCTCGGCTCCCACAGCTTCATCCCCGGCTTTGAGGAGCAGCTGGTCGGCATGTCCGCCGGCGAGACCAAGGACATTGAGGTCACCTTCCCGACCAACTACCATGTCAGCACCCTCGCCGGTCAGCCGGCTACCTTCACGGTCACCTGCCGCGAGGTCAAGGGCAGCAGCGTCTCCGAGATCGACGATGATTTTGTGCGCGACGTGTCCGAATTCAATACCGTCGAGGAGTTCCGCAACGATCAGCGCTCCAAGATGCTCATCCGCGAGAATTCCCGCATCTATACCGATTTCATCAACGAGCTGCTTGACAAGGCGGCCGACAACATGACCGACTACGAGATCCCCGACGAAATGGTGGAAAAGCGCCTGCAGACCCTCTCTGACAGCATCAAGAGAAAGAACGGCGCGACCGGCGTTGAGGACGAGGTCTTCTGCAGCTATATCGGCATGGACAAGGAAACCTACTACACCAACCTCCGCCCCGTGGCAGTCGCCCAGGCCAAGGCAGACATCCTGCTGCACGAGGTCGCCGTGGAGGAAGGCATCCAGATCACCAAGGAAGACATCGAAGCCGGTTACGCCGAGTATGCAAAGCAGTATCTCGTTTCCGAGCCTTATATGCGCGACATGCTCAGTCCGGCCAGCATGTGTCATGAACTGATGACCAAGCGTGCCAAGGAAATCATCGAAGAGAGCGCCGTCGTCACGGACGTCTCCAAGGACGTCAAGGAAGAAGAAAGAGCAGCTGCCCGCCAGCGTCTGCGCGCCGAGTATGACGCAAAGATCGAGGCAGAGAAGAAAGCTGCCGAGGAAGCCAAGGCCGCCAAGCAGGCCGAGGCGGAGCAGGCTGAGGAACCCAAGGCGGACGCGGAGTAAAATACTTCCGGGAAAACCGAATAGTTCCAAGGGCGACGGGGCATGCTCATGACATGTATATTATTCCGAAAGGATGGATCAATATGAGCTTCATTCCGTATGTTGTTGAACAGACGTCCCGGGGAGAGCGTTCCTATGACATTTTTTCCCGGCTCCTTAACGACCGCATCATTCTGCTGTCTGAGGAAGTCAACGACACCACCGCAAGTCTGGTTGTTGCGCAGCTGCTTTTCCTGGAGGCGCAGGATCCGGACAAGGACATCCAGTTCTACATCAATTCCCCGGGCGGGTCCGTCACAGCCGGCATGGCAATCTATGACACCATGCAGTACATCAAGGCGGACGTGTCCACCATCTGCATCGGCATGGCCGCGTCCATGGGCGCGTTCCTGCTCTCTGCAGGTGCAAAGGGCAAGCGCATCGCGCTGCCCAATGCCGAGATCATGATCCACCAGCCCTCCGGCGGCAGCCAGGGCCAGGCAACGGATGTGCAGATCCAGGCAGAGCGCATGCTCAAGATGAAGAAAAAGCTGACGGCTATCCTTGCAGAAAACGCCGGCAAGCCCTATGAGGTCGTCGCCGCCGACTGCGAGAGAGACCATTACCTCACCGCTGAAGAGGCGAAGGAATACGGCCTGATCGACAAGGTCATCTACAAGCGCTGAGCAGGGGGTGAGCATATGGATAAGTACGACGATAAAGCCGAGGTCCGCTGCTCATTCTGCGGCAAGACCCAGACGCATGTCGACCGTCTCATGGCCGGCGACAATGCGTATATCTGCGACGAGTGCGTGCGCCTGTGCATGAGCATCCTGGATGAGAGCGCCGGCGTGCTCGGCAGCCGCCGCAGAAGCTCCACCATCTACTCCTCCATCGACCTGGGCGACATGCCCACGCCAATGAAGATCCGCGAGGTGCTCGACAGCTATATCATTGGCCAGGAGCGCGCAAAGATCACCCTGGCCGTGGCCGTGTACAACCACTACAAGCGGCTGCTTACCAGAAACCGCGACAAGGGCGACGACGATGTCGAGCTGCAGAAGAGCAACATCCTGTTGATCGGTCCGACCGGCAGCGGCAAGACGCTTTTTGCCCAGACGCTGGCCAAAATGCTGCAGGTTCCCTTTGCCATCGCAGACGCCACCACGCTCACTGAGGCCGGCTATGTCGGCGAGGACGTGGAAAACATCCTGCTGCGCCTGCTGCAGGCGGCTGATTTTGACGTGGATCTGGCTGAGCGCGGCATCATCTACATCGACGAGATCGACAAGATTTCCCGTAAGAGCGAGAACATGTCGCTCACGCGCGATGTCTCCGGCGAGGGCGTGCAGCAGGCGCTGCTCAAGCTCCTTGAGGGCACGGTCGCCAACGTTCCGCCCCAGGGCGGGCGCAAGCACCCCAATCAGGAATTCATCAAGATCGACACCACCAACATACTGTTTATCTGCGGCGGCGCATTCGCCGGACTGGATAAGGTCATCGACAGCCGCATGAACAAGAAGGGCCTGGGCTTCGGAGCAGACGTCCAGAGCGCCAAGGAACGCGATGTCGGTGAGATCTTCCGCCATGTCCAGCAGCATGACCTGCTCAAGTTCGGCCTCATCCCCGAGCTGATCGGCCGACTGCCGGTCATTGCAACGCTCAATTCGCTCAGCCGGGCGGATCTGGTGCGTATCCTGACCGAGCCGAAGAACGCAATTACCCGTCAGTATCAGGCGATGATGAACTACGACAATGTCGAACTGGTTTTCGAGGACGAAGCGCTCAACGCCGTGGCTGACAAGGCAATCGCGCTGGATATCGGCGCGCGCGGTCTGCGCAGCATTCTGGAAAATGTTCTGATGGACATTATGTATGCCGTTCCGTCCGATCCGACCATCCGCAAGGTGATCGTGACGGCCGATTCGGTGACCAAGAATGCCGCTCCGATCGTCCTGCGTGAAGGCGAGACGGAGGAAACCAATTCCTGACCGCAGTAAGCGAGCGGGCCGCACGTTTGATAACGTGCGGCCCTTTTCCCCGAAAGGAGTGATCACGATGGAAGAAATGAAGGAACAGGCTGTCCGATTCGAGGAAAAAACGATCATGCCGCTTTTGCCCCTGCGCGGGCTGACGGTTTACCCCGGCATGATGCTCAATTTTGACGTTGAGCGCGCGGTCTCCGTGATGGCGCTCAACCTTTCCGTGGGTGTGAATCAGACCATTTTCCTGAGCACGCAGAAAAACGTCTCCAAGGAGCTGCCCCGCCTGGAGGATATCTATGAGGTCGGTACGTTCTGCCGCCTCAAGCAGCTGCTGCGCCAGCCGAACGGCAAGAGTGTGCGCGTGATGGTCGAGGGCGTGGCCCGCGGACGCATCCTGCGCCAGGTAAGTGACGAACCGTGCATGATGGTGGAGGTCGAGCCGATGCCCGACCAGCCGGAACGCGCGGACACGGCGCGCGCCGAGGCGCTGCGCCGTCAGTGCTGCGATCTGTATGAGGAATATGCGCAGCTCCTGGGCAACATTCCGCCGGAATCTCTGATGAACATTTACGACTCGGAGGATCTGGCCTATGTTTCCAACTATATTTCCCAGCATATGGCCATCCGCTATTCCGACAAGCAGAAGCTGCTCGAGCAGGTGCGTCCGACCAGACGCCTGGCTATGCTGGTGAAGCTGCTGGCCCGGGAAAACGAGCTGCTGCGCATCCGCAACGAGCTGCAGGAGGAAACCCAGCAGCAGCTGATGCGCGGCCAGCAGGAGATGTTCCTGCGTGAGCAGCTCAAGGTGATCCAGAGCCGTCTCGGCATGGGGGATGACGGCGTCGGCGAGTTTGACGAATACCGTCAGAAAATCAAGGCGCTGTCCCTGCCGGCTGAGACGGAGGAAAAGCTGCTCAAGGAGCTGGACCGCCTGACCAAGCAGCAGTACGGCTCAGCCGAGGCGGCCGTTATCCGCACCTACCTTGACACCTGCCTCGACCTGCCGTGGAGAACGAAGACAAAGGAAACCGTCGACGTCACCCGCGCCCGTAAGATGCTCGACGAGGATCATTACGGACTGGATAAGGTCAAGGAGCGCGTGATCGAGTTTCTGGCGGTGCGCCAGCTGGCCCCGCAGGCCAAGGGCAGCGTGCTGTGTCTCGTTGGCCCTCCGGGTACCGGCAAGACCAGCATCGCCATGAGCATTGCCCGCGCCATGAACCGCAGGCTTGCCCGCATTTCACTGGGCGGCGTGCATGACGAGGCCGAGATCCGCGGACATCGCAAGACCTATATCGGCGCCATGCCCGGCCGTATCATTGCGGCTGTTCAGCAGGCAAAAAGCTCCAACCCTGTCATTGTGCTCGACGAGATCGACAAGCTGGCCTCTGATTTCCGCGGCGACCCGGCCTCGGCCCTGCTGGAGACGCTCGACACCGAGCAGAACTATGCCTTCCGCGACCATTATCTCGAGGTGCCGTTCGATCTGTCCGACGTGCTGTTCATCACAACGGCCAACACCACCTCCACCATTCCCCGGCCTCTGCTCGACCGTATGGAGGTCATTGAGCTGACCAGCTATACCGACGAGGAAAAGGTGCACATCGCCAAGACGCACCTGCTGCCCAAGCAGCGCAAGAAGCACGGGCTGACCGCCCGCCAGCTGAAGGTGAGTGACGATGCGCTGCGCGAGATCATCAGCCGCTATACCCGCGAATCCGGCGTGCGCGTGCTCGAGCGTCAGCTTGCCGCGGTCTGCCGCAAGGCGGCTGCCCGCATTGCAAAGGGCGAGATCAAGGCGCTGTCCGTGCGTGCGAACCATCTGGAGGAACTGCTGGGCGCACCCCCGTTCCGGCGCGAAAAGCTGTATGCTGACGACGAGATCGGGCTGGTACGCGGCCTGGCTTGGACGGCGGTTGGCGGCGACGTGCTCGATGTGGAGGTCAGCGTCGTGCCCGGAACGGGTAAGATCGAGTTGACCGGCAACCTCGGCGACGTAATGAAGGAATCTGCCCGGGGTGCGCTGACCTTTATCCGCAGCCGCAGCGACTCCCTCGGACTCGATCCGGAGTTTTACCGTAAAAAGGATCTGCATATCCATTTCCCGGAGGGCGCTGTGCCGAAGGACGGCCCATCTGCCGGTATCACCATCTGTACAGCGGTCATTTCGGCCCTGACGGGGCATCCCGTCCGCCGTGACCTGGCGATGACGGGCGAGCTGACCATCCGCGGCCGCGTGCTGCCGATCGGTGGG
Source organism: Clostridiales bacterium (assembly GCA_022768185.1). Taxonomy (GTDB): domain Bacteria; phylum Bacillota; class Clostridia; order Oscillospirales; family Oscillospiraceae; genus JALEMS01. Next base: position 23,328 of record JALEMS010000021.1, read on the forward strand.
CTGAAGGAAAAAACGATGGCCGCCTTCCGTGCCGGCATCACCACCGTCATCGTCCCGGCAGAGAACGAAAAGGATCTGGAGGAGATCGACCAGGACGTGCGCCGCGCGCTCAACTTCATTTTGGTCGATCATATGAGCAAGGTTATTGAAACCGTATTCCCCGAGGGCTTTGCCCCCGCTGCGCTGCCGGAAGGCGAGACGGCCGCAGAGACTGCGCAGCCCGGAAAGGCGCAGCAGGTGTGACATGAATCTGCAGAACGTAAGCTTTGTCAAATCTGCCGTCCGCCCCTCGGACTTCGTCCGCGACGGGCGTCCGTCGATTGTGTTTGCCGGCAAGTCCAATGTGGGCAAGTCCTCCACGATCAACCGACTGCTGGGCAGGAAAAACTTTGCCCGCGTCGGCTCCCAGCCCGGCAAGACCGTGCACATCAATTATTTCCTGGTGGACGGCACGGCGTGGTTCATCGACCTGCCCGGGTATGGCTACGCCAAGGTGGCCAAGGCCGAGCGCGACCGTTGGGGCCGGCTGATGGACACGTATTTCAGCGAGCCGGAGCTGACCACGCTGGGCGTGATGATTGTGGATTCCCGCCATGCGCCGACGGGGGATGACGTCACCATGTCGCAATGGTTTCTGCAGACCGGCTGCCCGCTGGTCATTGTGGCCAACAAATGCGACAAGCTGAAGAAGTCCGAGCTGGAGCCAAACCTTGCCTGCATCCGGAAAACGCTTTCGTTACCGGAGGCGGTGGAGATCATCCCGTTCTCCGCAGAAAAGGGCGACGGAAAGACACGTCTGCTCGAAGTGATTCTCTCGTATACCTGAAAAGGAAGCTCCGTCCGATGCAGCTGCACCGGACGGAGCGTTTTTTTTGCCCGGCGCATTCCCGGCAACGCGGGCGCCGACCGGGTGACTGTGCGCCCCGTGCTGAGCGGCCGGGAATCTGCCGGGGGAGTGAGCGCCGGGCCGCTTCCGCTTCTGCTGACAGGCGGCACGGCAGCGGCTTCCGTGCATCTCCGCTTGTATTTTTTGGGAAGGTCTGTTATGATAAAGCATAATCTTTTCTGAAAGAGCGTGACACGATGAATCATTGGGGAAGCGTCTGGCAGGGGCTGGACTGGAGCGTCCCGCTCGAGCTGTTGTTTTCCGCTGCGGCGTCGCTGTTGTGCATCACGCTGCATGAGCTGAGCCACGGCTACGTTGCCTGGAAGCTGGGCGACCCTACGGCAAAGGAGCAGGGCCGGCTGACGCTCAATCCGCTGCGCCACATCGATTGGCTCGGCCTGGTGATGATGATCGCATTCAAATTCGGCTGGGCAAAGCCCGTGCCGGTAAATATGTACCGATTTCATAATCCGAAAAAGGGCATGGCCCTCACGGCGCTGGCCGGGCCGGTGAGCAATGTGCTGCTGACGTGCCTGGCGCTGTTTCTCTATGGGCTGACCTATGCGTTCCTCTCGCGCGGCGGCCTGGTGGCAAACGGCGTGCTGGAAATGCTCGGTACGATTGCTTATCTCAGCCTGGCCCTGGCTGTCTTCAACATCATCCCGATCCCGCCGCTGGATGGAAGCAAGGTGCTCTTTTCCTTCCTCAGCCAGCAGAACTACAACCGCCTGATGCGCTATGAGCGCTACGGTATGTTGCTGCTTCTGCTGCTGGTGGCGACAAGGGTGCTTGGCGCGCCGCTGTCGTCTGCCGTCTCGTGGGGGATCGGGCGCCTGTTCTTCCTGGCGGAGTGGGGCGCGCGCATCGCGGGAGGGCTTGCCTGATGGAGCCGGTTTACCATCTGGGAAACATCGTAAAATCCCGCGGGGAAACGGAAAACTTTGAGGGCCCGCTGAGCCTGATCTTGTTTCTGCTGTCAAAAAACAAGATCGAGATCCGGGATATTTCCATCTCGCTGATCCTCGATCAGTATCTGGAGCAGTTGCAGCAGATGGAGCGCATGGATCTGGAGATTGCAAGCGAATTTGTGCAGATGGCGTCTCATCTGGTGTATATTAAAACAAAGACGCTGCTTGAGGGCGAGGAAAAAAGCGAGGAGCTGCAGGAATTGGTTGCCTCGCTTGAGCAGTTGCGCTGCAAAACGCGCTTTGAAGCGCTGCGGCGGGTGCTGCCGGAGCTGCGCGCGGCGCTGGAGCAGGGCATGCTGCTGTTTCCGAAGCCGCCGGAGCCGGAACGGTCGGCCGCGGTGCGTCCGCTGCCGAAGATCGACCCGCAGGCGCTGCTGCGCTCAGTCACCGTACTGTGCGCCCGCAGCGCCGCGGAGGGCCAGACGCAGCCGCTTGCCATGGTCGCGCCGCGGCCGGTAGCCTACAGCGTGGCCGACAAGAGCCGGCAGCTGCTGGAGCGGCTGAGGCAGCATGGCCCGGCTCCGCTGCGTCAAATCCTTGCCGAATGCGGCAGCCGCTCTGAGTTGGTGGCGGCGTTTCTGGCTGTGCTGGAGCTTTGCAGCATGGGCGCACTGCTCGTCGGAGACGGCGGGGAGGAGGGGCCGGACGTGCAGCTGGCTGCCGGCGCGGCAGAAAATGCGCTTGAAAGTACCGAGGAAATGGATTATATTTGAAAATATGGATATGTTAGAGATGACGCCGGCCATCGAGGCCATATTATTTGCAGCGGGCGAGCCGGTGCCGGCTGCGCGCATTGCACAGGTGCTGGGCGTGCAGGAGGACGAGGTTTTTGCCTGTGCGGAGACCATGGCGGCGGACTATCACAGCCGTGGCCGAGGCATCCGTCTGGTGCGTATCCGGGAAAGTCTGCAGCTGTGCTCTGCGCCGGAGCAGGCGGACTATGTTCTGCATGCGCTGGAACAGCGCCGCCCGCCGCGGCTGACGCAGCCGCTGATGGAGGTGCTGGCGGCGGTGGCCTATTTCCAGCCGGTGACCCGCGCGTACATCGAGCAGCTGCGCGGCGTCGACAGTGGATATACCGTCAACGCGCTGCTCGAGCGCGGCCTCATCGAGGTATGCGGCAAGCTGGAGGCGCCGGGCCGTCCAAACCTGTACCGGACGACGGAACGCTTCCTGCGCGCAGCTGGCATCAGCGACGTCGAGCAGCTGCCCCCGCTGCCGGAGCAGGAGCCGCAGGAGACGGCGCAAACGCCGGATGCGGTACAGGCGGAGCCGGAGGCTGCGCTGCCGGAGGACGGGGGGGCTTCCCAATAGGACGGATGTAAGGCGGGCTTGGTTGACCGCTCCGGCAAGACAGGAGGTGCGCTTTGGCAGGGTACATCATATTGGCGGTGGTTGTGCTGCTGGCGGGGCTCATGCTGCTGCCGGTGGGCGCAGACGTCCGATATGCCGGCGGGCAGGCGCGCCTGCGTGTACAGGCCGGCCCGGCACGCATCACGCTTTATCCCCGGAGGACGGGGGCGAAGCCAAAGAAAAAAGCAGCGCGGAAGCGGGCAAAGCCGGAGTCGGAGGCCCGGCCGCCAAAGCCGAAGCCGACCTTCTCCGAGCTGCAGCCGCTCATCCGGCTGGGATGGAAGGCGCTGGGCGGATTCCGCCGCAGGCTGTGCGTGCAGCAGGTGCGCGTGATCTGCGTGATTGCCTGCGATGATCCCTATGACACCGTGCAGCGCTACAGTGCGGTCAATGCGGCGGTCAATGCGCTCTGGCCGCGGCTGGAGCGCACGGTGAACATCCGGCAGCGGGAGATTCGCGTCGGGTTTTCCTTTGAACCGCAGGAGGCAGATCTTCAGGCGGAGCTGGCGCTGACCATTCGGGTCGGCCGGCTGCTGGCCATCGGATGTGCCTTCGGCGTCGGATATCTGAAGTGGAAACGGAACATCAGCCGCGCGAGACGTGCGGAAGAAAGGAAGCAGAAGGATGGACAATACGACGATCGGAAATCTGGTAGAAACCGCAATGGGGAAGATCAAGGAAATGGTGGCCTCCAACATGGTTGTAGGCGAGCCAATCATCACGCCTGACGGCATTACCATCATCCCGCTGACCCGTGCCAGCTTCGGCTTCGGCGGCGGCGGCTCCGACTGGCCGGCCCGGGACAAAACCGGCGTTGGCGGCGGAGGAGGAGCCGGCGTGCGCGTGGAGCCGGTGGGCTTTCTTATCATCAAGGACGGCAATATCCGGATGCTGAACGTGACCCCGCCTGCCAATACGACGCTGGATCGCGCCATTGAGATCCTGCCGTCCATGGTCGACCGCGTGGACGAATTCATCGACAAGCGCAAGGCCGAGAAGGAATAACACGCCGCCCGGACGGGCATATTCTGCCTCCACGCTGCCTATAATAAGCACTGCCTATTTTTCCAAAAGGGTGGTGCTTATTCTTGCGTTTTCGAAAAGCTGCAGCCGCGTTGGCGGCGCTGTACACGGTAGTGAGCTGCGCGCTTCCGGCCCGGGCAGTCAGCCCCGCGCCGCAGACCGGCGCACAGGCGGCGATCCTGGTGGAGGCGGACACTGGCGTGCCGCTGTGGGAGCACAATGCCGACGAGCCGATGCTCATCGCCAGCACGACCAAGATCCTGACGGCGCTGCTGACCATCGAGCGCTGCAGCCCGGACGAGCCGGTCGAGGTCACCTGGGCGCATGCTTCGGTGGAAGGGTCGTCCATGTATCTCAAGCCGGGCGAGCCGTACACGGTGGAGCAGCTGCTCTACGGCCTGATGCTCGCCTCGGGAAACGACGCGGCGCTGGCGCTGGCCTGCCATGTTGCCGGCAGCCCGGAGGCCTTCGCTGAGCTGATGAACGAGCGCGCGGCCGAACTGGGCATGGAGCACAGCCATTTTGAGAACCCGCATGGCCTCGACGGCAAAAACCACCGGGCCAGCGCGCGGGACATGGCGCGCCTGACGGTTGCCGCCATGAAAAACAAGACCTTCCGGCACATCGTCTCCTGCAAGACGTACAGCGTCGGTGAAAACACCTATCGCAACCATAACAAGCTGCTTTGGAACTGCCCCGGCTGCATCGGGGTGAAGACCGGCTATACCAACGCCGCCGGGCGCAGCCTGATCTCGTGCTGCCAGCGGGACGGGATGACGCTCATCTGCATCACCCTGGGCGACTCGGACGACTGGAACGATCACATGGCGCTGTACGACTGGGCGTTTTCAACCTATGAGCGGGTACCGCTCAGCTCGCTGGCTGCGCTGCCTCGGGTGCCGATCGTCTCCGGCGTTCTGGCGGACGTGGGCGTGGAGGCGGCGGAGGACGTGCTGGTTCCGGTGGCGCGAACGGAGCGCCCGGCGGCCTCGGTGGAGCTGCCGGCCTTCGTGTTTGCCGGCGTGCATCGGGGCGAACGGGCCGGCTGCATCTGGCTGCGGTACGGTGAGGAGCGCGTGACGGTACCGCTTGTGTATGCGGCGGATGCGCCGGAGGCGAAGGGCATTCGCCTGACGCTGCCGGAGCGCCTGCTGCGTCTGAGCCGCCTGCAGGGCGTCTATTATCCGGCATTTTAGGAGGAGCTATGTATCAACGTCTGCAAAAGCTGATTTCCGCCGCGGGAGTCGCCTCCCGGCGTGCGGCTGAGGAAATGATCCGGCAGGGGCGTGTGACGGTCAACGGACGGATCTGCGCCGTTGGTGACGGCGCAGATCCGGAGCAGGATGAGATCCTGCTCGACGGCGCGCCGCTGTGCCTGCAGCAGGAGCGCGTCTTTATTCTGCTGCACAAGCCGGCGGGCGTCGTCACCACGATGTCCGACGAGAAGGGGCGAAAGGATGTTTCCATGCTTACGGCGGACGTCGGCGTCCGGGTCTATCCGGTGGGGCGGCTGGACCTCAACTCCGAGGGGCTGCTGCTGATGACGAACGACGGCGCTGCGGCCAACCGTCTGATGCACCCCTCGCACGAGGTGGAGAAGGTATACAGGACCTGGGTACGCGGCGAGCATGCAGCGGAGAAGGCGCAGCGGCTGCGCCGTCCGGTGGAAACGGACATTGGCCGTATGGGACCGGCTCAGGTGCGCGTGTGCAGCGACAGCGGTAGCGAGGCGCTGCTCGAGCTGCGCATTCACGAGGGGAAAAACCGGCAGATCCGCCGCATGTGCGCTGCGGTCGGACTGGAGGTGACGCGCCTGCTGCGCGTGGCCGAGGGGGAAATCCGACTGGGCGAGCTGCCGGCGGGAAAATGGCGCAGGCTCACTGCAGAGGAGCTGCGCTACATAGACAGCCTTGCAGCCGGGGATGGCCCGGCGCATGCCTGACTGCGTTTCGGCGCGGGCAGGGCGCTTTTTTCGCTTTGATTTGCAGACAATGCTCCGCTTTTGCAGGATGAAAAAAGAAATTCTGCATTTTACTTGCAAAATTGAAAAAAACAGCGTACTATAACGACGGTTTCAAGTCTGTGGCGTGGCGCTGTTTTCGGGGCGTTATGCAAAAAAAGGAACAGGAACAGGACAGGAACGATATGGATAAAGATATTCTCACGGTCATTTCCCGCGAGACCTCCGGCTTTTCCAAGGGCCAGAGGGCCATTGCAAAGTATATCCTCGAGTATTACGACAAGGCGGCGTTTATGACGGCGGGCAAGCTGGGACATGCGGTCGGCGTGTCGGAATCGACGGTCGTTCGCTTTGCCTCCGAGCTGGGCTACGAGGGCTATCCCGAAATGCGCAAAGCACTGCAGGAGATGATCCGCAACCGCCTGACCTCGGTGCAGCGCATCGAGGTGGCCAAAGAAATGCTCGATGACAGCAACGTGGTACGCACGGTGCTCAGCTCGGACATCGACAAGCTGCACGCCACGATGGACGGCGTCAGCCAGGAGGACTTCGACCTGGCGGTTGAAATGATCCTGGCGGCGCACAATATTTACATCGTCGGTATGCGCTCGTCCACCTGCCTGGCGAATTTCCTGAATTTTTATCTCAATCTGCTGATGGACAATGTGCGCACCATCCAGGACACGGCCATCAGCGAAATCTATGAGCAGATTATCCACATCGGCGAAGGAGATCTGTTCATCGGCGTGAGCTTTCCGCGCTATTCCAGTCGGACGGCCAACGCCATGAAGTTTGCCAAGCGGCGCGGCGCGAAGGCCCTCGGCATCACCGACGGAGAGGCCTCGCCCTTCATCGGGGTGGCCGATCTGAATCTGTTTGCCAAGAGCGATATGGTGTCGTTTGTCGATTCGCTCGTGGCGCCGCTGAGTCTCATCAATGCGCTGATCGTTGCCATCGGCGTGCGTTCGAGAGAGAACCTGCCTGATATTTTCCAGAAGCTGGAGACCATCTGGTCGGAATACTCCGTTTTTCAGACGGATGAGCACTGAGACTGTTGTCATCGGCGGAGGGGCGGCCGGCATGCTGTGCGCAGCGCTTGCCGCGGAGCGCGGATGCCGTGTCACCCTGCTTGAGCCAAACCGCCTGTTGGGCAAAAAGCTGCGCATCACCGGGAAGGGCCGCTGCAATGTTACCAACCACTGCAGCGTGCAGGAGGTGCTCAAAAACATACCGGGCGGCGGGAAGTTTCTCTACAGTGCGCTGGGGAAGCTTTCGCCGGACGACGTGATGGCCATGTTTGAGGAAATGGGCGTGCCGCTCAAGACCGAGCGGGGCAACCGGGTCTTCCCGGTGTCCGACCGGGCAGGGGACGTGGCCGGGGCGCTTGAGCGACGGATGCACCGCGCCGGTGTGCGTGTGGTGCACAGCGCGGCAAAGCGCATCTGTACGCAGGACGGCGCGGTCTGCGCCGTGGAGACTGCGGAGGGACGCATTGCATGCCAGGCGGCGGTGCTCTGCACGGGCGGCCTGTCCTACCCGGGCACCGGCTCGACCGGCGCAGGCTTCCGCATGGCGCGGGAGCTGGGCCATGCGGTCACGCCGCTGCGTCCGTCGCTTGTCCCGTTGACGTCGCAGGCGCCCTGGTGCGCACAGCTGCAGGGTCTGTCGCTGCGAAACGTCACGCTGTCGGCCTACGGCGGAGATGGCGCGCTGCTTTACCGGGAGCTGGGCGAGATGCTCTTTACGCATTTCGGCGTGTCCGGGCCGCTGGTGCTTTCGGCCAGCGCGCATATGCGCGGGCTGGACGCCGGAAGCTGCCGGCTGGAAATCGACCTCAAGCCGGGGCTGGATGAGACAAAGCTGGATGCGCGTCTGCTGCGCGATCTGGAGAAATACCGTAACCGGGAAATGCGCAATGCGCTTGACGAGCTGCTGCCGCGCGCGATGATCCCGGTGGTGCTGGAGCTGGCCGGTATCCCGGCGCAGCTGCAGGCCAACGCCGTCACCCGGCCGCAGCGCCGGGCGCTTCTGTCGGTGCTCAAGGCGCTTCCGGTCCCCGTGTCCGGAACGCGCAGCATCGACGAGGCCATCGTGACAGCCGGCGGGGTGAGCCTGTCGGAGGTCAACCCCCGCACCATGCAGTCCAAGCTGGTGCCGGGCCTGTTTTTTGCCGGAGAAATCCTGGATCTGGACGCCTATACCGGCGGCTTCAACCTGCAGATCGCATGGTCGACTGCGTGGGTAGCCGCACATTCCCTGTGAGGAGGAACCATAGTGAACCAACGCTGCCTTTCAATCGCCATCGACGGACCGGCCGGCGCGGGGAAAAGCACCCTGGCACGCCGCTCGGCCCGCCGATTCGGCTTTTTATATGTGGATACCGGTGCAATTTACCGCACGGTCGGTCTCGCGGCGCAGCGCGCCGGGCTGACCGGGAAGGAGGAGGCCGCTGTGGCGGCGCTGCTGCCGGGGCTGGAGATCACGCTGCGCTACGACGAGCACGGCGCGCAGCGCATGTATCTCAACGGCGAGGACGTCACCGGCCTGATCCGCAGCCCGGAGATTTCCATGATGGCTTCCAATGTGTCGGCGCTTCCGGCGGTGCGCGCGTTCCTGCTGGATATGCAGCGGAGCCTGGCGCGTACGCACAGCGTCATCATGGATGGCCGCGATATCGGTACCGTTGTACTGCCGGACGCAGACCTTAAGGTGTTTTTGACGGCCAGCCCTGAGGATCGGGCCGCCCGCCGCCTGAAGGAGCTGCAGGGCCGCGGCGTTGAAACCACGCTGGAGGAGGTGCTCGAGGACATCCGCCGGCGCGACCATCAGGATTCCACGCGGGCGGCGGCCCCCCTGCGTCCGGCGGCCGATGCTGTACTGCTTGACACCAGCGGCAACACCGTGCAGCAGAGCGTGGAACTGATCGGGCAGATCATCGAGGCGCGCCTGCATATCCGTCCGGAGGAAACGCCTTGACCGGCCTGTACCGCCTTGCGTGGAGCATCGGCGGCCCGCTTTATCAATTTCTTTACCGCCTGCGCTTTCCCGGCCGGGAGCAGTTTCCGGAGGGTGCGTGTATTGTCTGCGCCAACCATTCGAGCATGAAGGATCCCATCCTTCTGGCCCTTGCGATCGGGCGGCGGGAGCAGCCGTGCTTCATGGCGAAGGCAGAGTTGTTTTCCCGGCCCTGCATCGGAGCGATCCTGCGGGGTCTTGGAGCGTTTCCCGTGCGCCGCGGAGAGGCGGACGTCACCGCTGTGAAAACCTCCATGCAGTACCTCAAGAGCGGACGAAAGCTCTGTATTTTCCCGGAGGGAACGCGCCTGACAGCCGATGACGCAGCGTCGGCAAAGACCGGAGCGGTCTCTCTGGCAGCAAGGCTGCATGTGCCGATCGTGCCGGTGTGGATCCCGCGGGAGAAGCGCCTGTTTCACCGCACGGTCGTGCGCATCGGGGCGCCTTATTGCATTGACGGCGCGCGCCGCGGCGATCTGGCCCCGCTGGCCGAGGAGCTGATGGAGCGGATTTACGCGCTGGGCAGGGAGGACGCGGCATGCAGGTGATGGTTGCAGAATCTGCCGGCTTTTGCGGTGGCGTGCATCGCTCGATGGAGATGGCGCGCCGGGCGCTGGAGCAAGGCGAATGCTGGTGCCTCGGGCCGCTGATTCACAATGCCGCAGCGTTGAAGGCGCTGCAGGCGCAGGGGCTTCACATTGCAGAGACAATAGAGGAAATTCCGGCCGGCGCACGCGTGCTCATCCGTGCGCACGGCGTGCCGGATATGGTGCGCGCGGCGCTGCGGGAGCGGGCCGCAGAGGTGATCGACACCACCTGCCCGCGCGTGCAGCATGTACACGATCTTGTGCTGCAGGCGGCGGCGCAGGGGCGCATTCCCGTCGTGGTCGGCGAGGCCGATCACCCTGAGATCCGCGCCGTGACCAGCTCCTGCAGCGCGGCGGTCGTTTGCCGGGATGACAGGGAACTGGCCGAATGGCTGATGCAAGATGGAGAAAATCACAAAAGACCGCTGACCGTTGTTTTTCAAACCACGCAAACTCGTAAAATAATTGTTAACTGCGAGATTTTATTAAAAAAAGAGTGTACAAATTTTCAAATGTTTGATACAATGTGTAACGCTACGTCTGTAAGGCAGAAAGAGGCCGCAAGGCTTGCCGCAGAATGCAGCGCCATGATCGTGATTGGTGATCGCCACAGCGCCAACAGCAGGCGATTGGCGGAGATTTGCCGAGAGCACTGCAGCCGGGTGCAGTTCATCCCGGATGCGGCCGCTCTGGATTGTCAGGCTCTCCGCGGCTGCCGCACCGTCGGTGTGACAGCCGGCGCATCAGCGCCGTCATGGATAATAAAGGAGGTAAAACAAAAGATGTGTGACGAGATCAGAGCAAACGAAACCCCGATTGAAACAGAGACCGAAAAGAGCTTTGAGGAGCTGCTTGAGGAATCTATTAAGACAATATATAATGGAGACACGGTGACTGGTGTCGTTGCTGCGATTACCCCCACTGAGATTAGCGTTGATCTGGGTACCAAGCATTCCGGTTACATACCCGTAACCGAGTACTGCGACGATCCCAACGTCAAGGTCGAAGAGCTTGTCAAGGTCGGCGATCCCATTCAGGCTGTTGTCGTGCGCGTCAATGACGTGGAGGGTACCGTGATGCTTTCCAAGAAGCGTCTGGACGCCGTGAAGTTCTGGGCTGACATCGAGGCTGCCAAGGAAGAGGGCACCATCGTGGAAGGCACTGTGACCGAGGAGAACAAGGGCGGCGTTGTCGTCTCCGTCAGCGGCGTGCGCGTGTTTGTGCCTGCTTCCCAGTCCGGCCTGCCCAAGGAGGCCGCCATGTCCGAGCTGATGGGCCAGAAGGTTCGTCTGAAGATCACCGAGGTCAACCGCGGCCGCCGCCGCGTCGTCGGCAGCATTCGCGCCGTCCTCAACAAGGAGCGCAAGGAAAAGGCCGAAAAGATCTGGAACGAGATCGAGATCGGCAAGCATTATGAAGGCGTTGTCAAGTCCATGACCAGCTACGGTGCATTTGTCGACATCGGCGGCATCGACGGCATGGTTCATGTTTCCGAGCTGAGCTGGAGCCGCATCAAGCAGCCGTCCGACGTGCTGTCCGTTGGCGACCACGTCAATGTGTACGTGCTCGGCTTCGATAAGGAAAACCGCAAGATCAGCCTCGGCTACCGCAACCCCGACGAGAACCCCTGGGCAAGATTCATGGCTCAGTATCAGGTCGGCTCCGTTGCCAAGGTGAAGATCGTCAAGCTGATGACCTTCGGCGCATTTGCTGAGGTTCTGCCCGGCGTCGACGGCCTGATTCATATCTCCCAGATCGCCAACCGCCGCATCGGCCAGCCCTCCGAGGTTCTGTCCGTCGGCGATGAGGTCGAGGCCAAGATCACGGCCATTGATCCCGACAAGCAGAAGATCTCCCTCTCCATCCGCGCCCTGTCCGAGCCGGAACCGGCTCCCAGAAAGGAAGAGGTTCACGAGGAGCCGCGCGGCATGGAAGCCGACGCGCTGGTCTATGAAGTCTCTGCCACCGGCGAGGCGACCGGCAACGCTCCGGAGGCCGACGCAGAGTAATCACAATCCGCAGGCTGGCTTGCCGGCTGTATACGGTCAGGCGCATCGCTCCATTTGGGGGCGGTGCGCCTGTGCTTTTTCTGAACCGATGCGGTCTGCAGAGGAAATTTCGGGAAATTTTCAGTTTTGCTTGCCTAAAATTTACAATTTGTCTATAATATAATCAGCAGGTTATATCATAACGTTTATTGGAGAGAGGTACCATGACATTCCGAGTGGGAGACCGGGTCGCACACCCCATGCACGGGGCGGGAGTGATCGACCAGATCGAAACCCAGAAGCGCGGCTCGGAGGAGCTGCAGTATTATGTTCTCAGACTGCCGGTGGGCGATATGCGTGTGCTGATCCCGGTGGATTCCTGCGAGGCCATCGGCGTGCGGCCGATCATCGCCTCAGAGGAAGCGGAGCACATTCTCAACGCCATTCCGGAGCTGGAGATATCCATGACGCAGAACTGGAACCGCCGTTATCGCGAAAATATGCTGCGCATCAAAAGCGGCGACCTGCTGGAGGTGGCCGCAGTGGTTAAGGGACTGATGGCGCGCGAGCACGAACGCGGACTTTCCACCGGCGAGCGGAAGATGCTCCATTCTGCAAAGCAGATTCTGATCTCGGAATTTGTCATGTCGATGTGCGGAGAATACGAGGAGATCGAGCATAGGCTGGATCTTGCGATGGCCTGAGCGCGGGAGGCGCATGCTGTGTCTGTGATCCGAAAAATCATTCCGAAGACCCGTCCGTACTGTACCTGCGTGCTTGTGGCCGCAGGCAGCTCGCAGCGTATGGGGCGGGACAAGCTCAGTGCGCTGCTCGAGGGCGAGCCGGTGCTGGCACACAGCCTGGCGGTGCTGGAGCAGTGCCCGTGTATTGACGAGGTCGTCATTGTCACGCGTGCCGAACGCATCCCCGAGGTGGCGGAGCTTTGCCGCGACTACGGCTTTGAAAAAACGGTTCGGATCGTCTGCGGCGGCGAAACACGTACCGCCTCGGCGCTCAACGGACTGACGGAGATGAATCGCCGCACGGAGATCGCCGCCATTCACGACGCGGCCCGCCCGCTGGTAACCGTACAGTTGATGGAAGAGGTCGTTGCCGCCGCGGCAAAATACCTGGCCGCCGCCCCGGCCATCCCGGTGAAAGACACCATCAAGCAGCACGACGAAAACAATGTTGTCACCGGAACACCCGACCGCAGCACGCTTTCCGCCGTGCAGACGCCGCAGGCGTTTCATGCCGACCTCATCAAGGGCGCGCTGACCCGGGCGCTTCGGGATGGGAAAAGCTACACCGACGACTGTGCGGCCGTGGAGGCCATGGGCGTGGAAGTCCATCTGACGGCCGGCAGCGAGGAAAACATCAAGCTGACCACGCCGATGGATTTCGCACTGGCGGCAGCCATTCTGCAGGAAAGGGAGCGTCGCGCATGAGGATCGGACATGGATATGACGTTCACCGGCTTGTGCCGGAACGCCGGCTTGTGCTGGGCGGCGTGGAGATCCCGTGGGAGCTGGGCCTGTTGGGCCATTCGGACGCCGATGTGCTGACGCACGCGCTGATGGACGCGCTGCTCGGCGCGGCGGCGCTCGGTGACATCGGGCAGCATTTCCCGGACAGCGACGCGCGCTGGGAGGGCGCCGACAGCATTGAACTGCTGCGTCACGTGGCGGCGCTGCTGCGGCAGAAGGGCTATCGCTTCGTCAATGCCGACTGTACCGTCCTGGCCCAGAGCCCGAAGCTGGCGCCCTACCTACCGGCCATGCGCGAGACGCTTGCGCAGGCGCTGCAGGCGGAGCCGGATGCCGTCAGCGTCAAGGCTACGACCGAGGAGGGACTTGGCTTCACCGGTGAAGGATACGGCATTGCCGCGCACGCGATCGTACTGATTGAATAAACACTTTGGCTCTCTCCGCATAGTATGGACCAGACTTTGCGGAGGGAGTTTTTGTGTTGAATTATCTGATTGCCTGCCGCTCCCTGACCTATGCGCAGCGAGCGGCTCGAACGCTCGAGCGAAATGGCATCACCGCTGCGGTGATCCGGATGCCGCGCGAACTGTCGGAGGCAAGCTGTGCCTATGCTGTGCGCGTATCGGAGCGGAAGCTTGCCGCCGCACAGCAGGCGCTTCTGGCAGCAAACGTACCGTTCGGTGCGATCCATCCGGACCGGTCAAAGGGAGGGCGCGCATGATCTATCTTGACTGTGCCGCCACCAGCCTGCAGAAGCCGCGCGCCGTGGCGCAGGCGGTGACACACGCGATGCAGACCATGTCCAGCCCTGGCCGGGGCGCCTATCCGGCGGCCATGCTGGCGTCTGATACGGTGTATTCCTGCCGTGAGGCGCTGGCGGAGCTGCTGCACGTGCCGGAGCCGGAATCGATTGTCTTTACAATGAACGCGACCCATGCTCTGAACATTGCCATCGGCTCGCTTGTCCGTCCGGGGGACCGGGTGGTCGTTTCCGGCTACGAGCACAACGCCGTCATGCGTCCGCTGTATCTGCGCGGCGCGCGCATCACGGTGGCGCAGTCGCCGCTGTTTTCTCCGGCTGAGGCGGTGGAGGCGTTCCGGCGGGCGCTGCCCGGCGCACAGGCCGCGGTGTGTACGCATGTGTCCAACGTGTTCGGATATGTGCTGCCCATCGGGCGTATTTCGACGCTGTGCCGCAAGTTCGGCGTGCCGCTGATCGTGGATGCGTCGCAGTCCGCCGGTGTGCTCCCGGTGAATTTTGCCGAATCGGGCGCGGCGTTCATGGCCATGCCGGGACACAAGGGATTGCTCGGCCCGCAGGGAACGGGCGTGCTGCTGTGTGCCGAGCCGGGCGAGCCGCTGCTGGCCGGCGGGACCGGCTCGCTCAGCGAGCAGGAGCAGATGCCCGAGTGGCTGCCGGACCGGCACGAGGCCGGTACGCACAACACAGCCGGGATCGCCGGCCTGCTTGAGGGTGTGCGCTATCTCAACCGGCGCGGTGTGGAGCGCGTTGCGGCGCAGGAGCGCCGGCTGCTGCGGCAGTTGACCTCGGCGCTGGAGGGTACGCCGGGACTGGAGCTGTTTGTCTCGCCGGACGCGCAGCTGCAGACGGGGGTTTTGTCGCTGCGCAGCGCCGGACATGACTGTGAACGTGTCGCCCAGGCGCTGGGCGAGGCGGGCATCGCCGTCCGGGCGGGGCTGCACTGCGCGCCGCTGGCACACCGCAGCGCGCATACGCTGGAGACCGGAACGGTGCGCCTGAGTGTCTCGCCCTTCAACCGGCCGGACGAGATCGGGACAGCGGCGGCCTGCCTGAAGGAAATTCTGAAAAATTTATGAAGGAGATATTTTCCCTTTGCCAAATCCTGACTTGTGATATATAATATTTTGAAAAGCATTTTTACAAAGGCTGTTTTTTCAGAGGAACGCGTCGGATACATCGGAGGCTGCCTATGGCGCTGATTGAATACTTCCTGAAATTCTTTCGATACATATCCATGATGGGCGTTATGGACGTCGTGGATGTGCTGATTACGGCATTTATCATCTACAAGCTGATTGCCATCATCCGGCGCACCAGCTCTTCGGGCGTTGCGCGCGGGATCATTGTGCTGCTGGTGGCGCTGTGGCTGTCCGGCCTGCTCAAGCTGCATGTCATCAATTTTGCGCTGCGCAAGGCGGTCGAGATCGGGCTGATTGCGCTGGTGGTGCTGTTTCAGCCGGAGCTGCGCCGGTTCCTCGAACGGGTCGGCCGCAGCGGCCTTTCCACGTTCCTCGGCAAGCAGGTGCAGATCCGCGAACTGGATTCCGCCATTACGCAGACGGCGCTGGCCTGCGGGGACATGTCCAAAGCCCGCACCGGCGCGCTGATCGTGTTTGAACGGGTCGACCGGCTGGACGACCAGATGCGCACCGGCACCGTGCTCGACGCCGGCGTTTCCGCAGAACTGCTGAAAAACATTTTTTTCAATAAGGCCCCGTTGCATGACGGTGCGGTCATCATGCGCGATGGACGCATTGCGGCGGCAGGGTGCATGCTGCCTCTGTCCGGCAACACCAACCTCAGCCGCGAGCTTGGCATGCGTCACCGCGCCGGCATCGGCATGACCGAATGCACCGATGCGGTTTCCATCATCGTTTCGGAAGAGACCGGTACCATCTCCTTTGCCGTCAACGGCATGATCAAGCGCCATCTCACACCGGAAATGCTTGAGGAAATGCTGCGGACGGAGCTGCTGAATGAGGAGGACGAGCCGATGACCCGAAGGGAGCGGCTGATGCAGACGATGAAAGCGATAAAGGAAAAGCGCCATGAAAAATAAGGGAACCAGAACCATCTGGGACAGTAAAATTTTCTGGGCCGTTGTCTCGCTGATCGCTGCGCTGGCCCTGTGGAGCTATATTACATCCACGGAGGGCGCGGTCGGCACACGCATCATCTCCGGCGTTCCGGTGGAGTTCAACGGGGAGGACGCCCTGCGCGACACCAAGGGCCTGGTCGTGACGGATGTCGATACGCACGCCGTTACCATTACGGTTTCCGGCCCGCGCAGCGAGCTGTCAAAGATCGATGAAAAGTCGATCCGGGCCGTGGTTGACCTCACCACCGTCACCGGCGCCAATACGTACATCTGGAATTACGATATCATCTATCCGGACAAGGTCGACCCCAGCGTGATGAACATCACCTCGCGTTTCCCGCAGAGCGTCTCCATCACGGTCGACAAGCTCAGCTGGACGAATGTGGAGGTCGGCGGAAGCTTTGACGGCAGTCTGGCGGACAACCACAAGGCCGGTCAGCTTATTTTCAATCCCGCCACCATCAAGGTCTACGGTCCCGAGACGGTCGTTTCCAAGCTGTCGTATGCCTGGGTCTCTTTTGAACGGGATAATGTCGACTCCACGCTGACGCTGGACGTGCCCTTTACACTGCTCGACCGGGACGGCAATCTCGTCGACCAGACGAACCTGGAGCTGGAGCAGGATACCGTTACGGTGACGCTGCCGATCCAGTCGATCAAGGAGGTCCCGCTCACGGTGGATCTGGTCGAGGGCGCGGGCGCGACGGCGCAGAACACGATTGTGGAGATCGAACCGTCAACGGTAACGCTCTCGGGCGACTCGGCCCTGCTCGACGGCATCAACAAGATCTCCATTGCAACGATCGACCTCAAGCGCTTTGAGTCGCATTATGAAGACACCTACACCATTCCGATCGACAACGACCTGGAAAACCTGACGGGAGAGATTACCGCGCACGTGACGGTGGACATCTCCGGGCTTGCCACCAAGGAGCTGTATGTCACCAACTTCGAGTGTACCCACGTCACGGACGGTTATCAAACCGAGATCCTGACGCAGCGGCTCAAGGTGGTTGTCCGTGCCGAGCCGGACGAATTGCAGAACATCACCGGAAACAGCCTGCGCGCCGTTGCCGACCTGGCGGAATTCGGCGCCATGACCGGTACGGTCACGCCGACGGTGAAGGTATACGTCGACAACAAAAATGCCGGCGTCATCGGCGAATACGAGATCAACGTCCGTCTGTCCAGAAAATGAACGGACGGGGCGTTGTCATAGAGGCCGCCTACGTCACGGCGGTGTCCGGCAGAGGACGGGCAAGGCTTCTGCTGACGCCCACGGCGGCCTGCACCGGCTGCTGCGCCGGCTGCACCGGCTGCGGAGCGGGCGGCCCGCGCAGCGTCTGGGCGGAAAACCCGATTGACGCCTGCGTCGGCAATCGGGTTTTGGCCGTGTTTGGGCGGCGTGCGCGAAGACTGCGCGCGCTGCTGGGCGCGCTGGTCCCGGCGGCGCTGTTCGGCGTGGGCTACGGCCTGTGCGCCGCATGCGGTGTTGACGGCGGCCGGTGTACGGCGGCCGGCTGCGCTGCGTTTCTGGCGGGCGCTGCGCTGGCGGCCCGCTGCCTGCGGCGGGGCGGAAGACTGATCCCACCCTGCCGGATCATTGAAATCACAGACACAGATGGAAAGGGGAACCAGCCATGATATACAGCATGACCGGTTACGGCGGCGCCTCCGGCACATGCAGTGGCCTGGAGGTGACGGCGGAGGTCAAAAGCGTCAACAACCGTTATCTCGACTGCTCGGTGCGTCTGCCGCGCAGTCTTCTGTTCGCGGAGGACGCACTCAAATCTGCCGTACAGGGGCACATTTCCCGCGGTAAGGTGGATGTGTACATATCCGTGGACACCGCGGCCTCCGACGATATGGAAATCCGCGTCAACGAGCCGCTGCTGCACAGCTATCTCAACACATTTGCGGACGTGGCAGAGCGCTTCGGTGTGACGAACGACACAAGCATCATGGGCTTGATGCGCATTCCGGATCTGTTCGTCGTGGCGCGGAAGGAGCAGGACAAGCAGGAGCTGGCGGACGCCATCTGCGCGCTGCTCGAGCAGGCCCTGCATGAGTACGACGCCATGCGTGCCCGCGAGGGACAGAAGCTCCTTCAGGACGTGCTGTCCCGGCTGGAGACGATCGAGACGCTGGTCGGCGCGGTGGAACGCCGCTCGCCGCAGACTGTGGAGGAATACCGCGCACGGCTGCGCCAGCGGATGGACGAGGTGCTGGCCGGAGCCGGCGTCGAGGAGAGCCGCATTCTGGCCGAGGCTGCCATTTATGCAGACAAGGTGGCCGTCAATGAGGAGACTGTACGCCTGCGCAGCCACATTGCACAGATGCGCCTGATGCTGTCGGGCGGCTCGCCGGTCGGCAAGAAGCTGGACTTTCTCGTGCAGGAATTCAACCGCGAGGCGAATACCATCGGCTCGAAGTGCAGCGACAGCGAGATTGCCCGTACGGTCATTGAGCTCAAGGGAGAAATTGAGAAGATCCGCGAGCAGATCCAGAATATCGAATAACGCAACGGAGGGAAAATCGTGAGGCTGATCAATATTGGCTTTGGCAATCTGGTCTCGGCCGGACGGCTGATTGCCATCGTCAGTCCGGAGTCTGCGCCGATCAAGCGTATCGTGCAGGATGTGCGCGAAAAGGGACTGCTGATCGACGCGACCTATGGCCGCAGAACGCGCGCCGTTCTGGTGACGGACAGCGGACATGTGATCCTCTCTGCGCTTCAGCCGGAGACAATCGCAGGGAGAATGACCGGAAAGACCGACGCCGAAACAGGAGGAGACAACGATGCAGAGGGAGAATGAGGGGCTGCTGCTGGTCGTATCCGGCCCGTCAGGCGCAGGCAAGAGCACGCTGCTGCACCGCGTGATGCAGGAGCGTGAAAACGCCTGGTTTTCCGTCTCGGCCACTACCCGCGCCATGCGTGAGGGCGAGGTCGACGGCGTGGATTATCACTTTATTTCAAGGGAATGCTTTCTGGAGACGCTCGATGCCGGAGGCTTTCTTGAGCATAACAGCTATTGTGGGAACGACAGCCTGTACGGTACGCCGCTTGCTCCGATCCGCACACATATGGCAGCGGGCGACTGCGTGTTTCTGGACATTGACGTCAACGGTGCGCGCCAGGTGCGCGAGAAGCTGCCGGAGGCAATTTTGGTTTTTGTCACCCCGCCCAGCATGGAGGAGCTGGAAACACGCCTGCGCAGACGCGGTACCAACACGGAGGCGCAGATCGCGCGCAGAATGGCCGCCGCGGCGCAGGAGCTGCCGCAGGCTGCCGCCTATGACTATCTTGTGATCAACGACGAATGTGAGGCGGCCGCGCAGGAGCTGCAGGCCATTGTGACGGCGGAATACTGCCGCTGCACGCGCCGCTTTCCATACCTGAAATTTTGAGAGGTGTTTGAATTATGATGCTTTATCCCCCGATGGCCGACCTGATCGAGAAGGTCGGCAGCCGTTACCTGTTGGTCAATCTCGTTTCCCGCCGTGCACGCGATATCGCCGAAACGGCGGAGGAGCAGGGAGATGTGCTGGAAAAGAAGCCGGTTTCCTCTGCCATTGACGAGGTATACACCGGAAAGCTGACCGTCGTACCCAAGGACGAGACGCAGGCCGAAGCGCCCGAACAGCCTGAGGAAGCGCCGCAGGCGTGACGGCAGTGTGTCCGCCCGGCCCGGAGGCGGCCCTTGCAGCCGGTATACCGGCTGCAAAGGTGGCCGTTGCGGCTGCGACCTACTGGGTCGATAAGCCCTTTGACTACCGCATTCCGCCGGAGCTTGCCGGACGTGTTGTGCCCGGCGTGCGGGTATTTGTACCGTTTGGCCGTGGCAACCGCCGCACGGAGGGCATTGTCCTAGCCGTGACGGAGGTCGGAGCAGACGGCGTGGACAGGCTCAAGCCGGTGGAGTCGGTTCCGGATCCGGAGCCGATCCTTGACGCAGAGCAACTGCGCCTGGCCATGTGGATGCGGGAACGCTTTTTCTGCACGGTGTACGATGCGGTGAAGGCCATGCTGCCGTCCGGCCTGTGGTTCGGACACTCCGGTGCGCGCCGCGTGCGGGACAAAACAGTGGAAACGGCGTGCCTTGCCGTACCTGCCGAGGAGGCGGCCGCGGCCGCGGAGGCAAAGCGCGCCCGCGCGCCGCAGCAGGCGGCGCTGCTGCACCTGCTGTGCGCGTTGGGCGAGGCGGCCTCGGCGGAACTGCTGCAGATGTCCGGGGCGGGGCGCTCGTCGCTCAAGGCGTTGGTGACTGCGGGACTTGTGAGGCTGGAGCGACGGGCAGTGTTCCGCCGGCCTGCCGCGGTTCCGGAAAAGCAGACGGCGCTGCCGACGCTCAACGCCGGGCAGCAGGTTGCCTTCGACGGGCTGTGCGCCCTGCTCGACGGCGGCGCGGAGGCCGCGCTGCTTTACGGGGTGACCGGCAGCGGGAAGACAACGGTGTATCTCCATCTGATCGCAGAGCTGCTTCGCCGCGGAAAGGGTACCATCCTGCTTGTGCCGGAAATTGCGCTGACGCCGCAGATGATCGCGGTGTTCTCCGCCTGCTTCGGCGAAGAGGTGGCGGTGCTGCATTCCTCGCTTGCCGCCGGCGAGCGCACCGACGAATGGAAGCGCATCCGCGCAGGGCTGGCCCGCGTTGTCATCGGCACGCGGTCTGCCGTGTTTGCGCCGGTGTCGCAGCTGGGTGCGATCGTCATCGACGAGGAGCAGGAGGACACCTATAAATCGGAAAACACGCCCCGGTATCATGCCCGGGACGTTGCCAAATTCCGTTGCGTCCGTAACGGGGCCCTGCTGCTGCTCGGAAGCGCCACACCGGGTGTTCCGTCGTATTATGCGGCGCAGACGGGGCGGTATCATTTGTTCACCCTGCCGGGACGATACAACGAGCAGGCAATGCCCGCCGTGCGCATTGTGGATATGAAGCGGGAGCTGCGCGCCGGAAACGGCGGCAGCATCAGCGCGCCGCTGCGTGAGGCGCTTGCCGAGAACATCACGCGCGGAGAGCAGAGCATTTTGTTTCTCAACCGCCGCGGCGCTTACCGGCTGGTGACCTGTGTCGCCTGCGGATATACCTATTCCTGCCCAAACTGCAGCGTCAGTCTTTCGTGGCACAGCTCCGGCCGCCGGCTGATGTGTCACTACTGCGGACACGTGCACGCGCTCGACGCGACCTGCCCCGCCTGCGGCGGCGCGCTCAGCTTCACCGGCGCGGGGACGGAAACCGTTGTGCAGGAGCTGACGGAGCTGTTTCCGGACACGCCCATTCTGCGCATGGACGCGGACGCCGTCTCTGCCGCCGGGGGACACGATGTGCTGTTTGAGCAGTTCCGTCGGGAAAAAATTCCCATCATGGTCGGCACGCAGATGGTGACCAAGGGACTGAATTTTTCCAATGTTACGCTGGTAGGCGTGCTTTCCGCAGACCAGAGCCTGTATGCTGCGGATTACCGTGCCAGCGAGCGTACCTTTTCGCTGCTGACGCAGGTGATTGGACGCGGCGGCCGGGGCGACCGGCCCGGTCGGGCGGTCATTCAGACCTTTACACCGGAAAACGACGTGATCCGCCGCGCCGCCGCGCAGGATTATCCTGCGTTTTATGCGGCGGAGCTGGAAATGCGCCGCCTGCAGCAGACCCCGCCGTTTGCAGACCTGTTTGCCGTCACCGCCTCCGGCGAGGACGAGGCGCGGGTGCTTGTCTGCATCCGTGCGGCGCGGGAGATGCTCATCCGTCTGGCCGGAAACCGGCCGGATGTGCGCATCCTGGGGCCGGCGCCGCTGCCGGTTGTGCGTGTGATGGGGCGATACCGTTACCGCATCACCGTCAGTTGCCGGGCCGACGGCGAAATGCGCGGCATTCTCTCCGGTGTGGTGATTGCCTGCAGCACAGAAAAAGAATTCCGGGGCGTGTCCGTGTTTGCGGACGCCGACCCGTCTGATTAAGGAGAAGAACATGGCACTGAGAACCATTCTCACCGAGGATTATCCCGAGCTGCACAAAAAATGCAGGCCGGTCGACAATTTCGCAGCGCGCACGCACCAGCTGCTCGACGACATGGCCGAAACGCTGAAGGACGCCGGCGGCGTCGGTCTGGCTGCGCCGCAGGTCGGCATTCTGCGCCGCGCGGCGATCGTGCTGGAAACCAATGTGCCCGAGGGCGAGGACGAATATATCATTGAGCTGATCAACCCCGAGATCATCAGCATCGAGGGCGAGCAGACCGGCCCGGAGGGCTGCCTGTCCGTGCCCGGCATTTTCGGCCTGGTTACCCGCCCGGCCCGCGTGCGCGTGCGTGCGCAGGATCGCAACGGCGAATGGTTTGAGGTCGAGGGCGAGGAACTGACGGCCCGCGCCTTCTGCCATGAGATCGAGCATCTGGACGGCCACGTTTTCCGCGAAAAGGTCATCCGCTACCTCTCCGAGGAGGAACTGCGCGGGGACGATGAAGGGGAAGAAACCGAAGAAGCCGATGAACATGAGGAGCGGGACTGATGCGCGTCGTATTTATGGGCACGCCGGACTTTGCCGCCGCGTCCCTGCAGAGACTGCTTGATGAGCGGTTTGAAGTCGTCGCGGTCTATACGATGCCGGATAAGGCGCGGGGCCGCGGCATGAAGCAGTCTGCCGGCCCCGTGAAGGAGCTGGCGCTGGCGCACGGCATCGAAGTGCTGCAGCCGACGACGCTGCGGGATGCCGCTGCAGCCGAGCAGCTGCGGGCACTGCGGCCGGACGTGCTGGCCGTGGTGGCCTATGGGCGTATTCTGCCGGATGCGCTGCTGGAAATTCCAAAGTACGGGGCGATCAACGTACACGGCTCGCTCCTGCCCCAATACCGTGGCGCGGCTCCCATCCAGTGGGCTGTGCTCAACGGCGATGAGACGACCGGCGTGTGTACGATGCACCTGGCCTCCGGTATGGATACGGGGGATGTTATTTATACACAGGAGACGCCGATCGGCGAATTTGAGACCTCCGGCGAGCTGTTTGACCGGCTCAAGGAACTGGGTGCGGCGCTGCTGTGCAGAACGCTGCGCGACCTCGAGGCCGGAACGGCCCCGCGCACGCCGCAGGATCATGGGAAGGCCACGCTTGCTCCGATGATCACCAAGGAGCAGTGCCCCATCGACTGGACGCGTACGCCGCGCCAGATCGTCAAGCACATCTGCGGCCTGCAGCCGTGGCCGGTGGCCACGATGGAACTGGAGGGAACGCTGTTTCGTGTCTTCTCCGCAGAATACACCGAAACCGAAACCGCTCTGGCTCCCGGCAGCGTGGTGTCTGCCGGAAAGCAGGGCATCGAGATTGCCTGCGGCGGCGGAAAGACGCTGCGTGTCACCGAGCTGCAGGCTCCGGGGAAAAAGCGCATGCGGGCGGCGGACTATCTGTTGGGCCATCCGATCCGGGTGGACGGCTGATGGTGTCGGCCGGCAGAACGGCGGCGCTGACCGCCCTGGAAAAAATGCGCCGCCGCGGCGCGTGGTCGGACGAGCTGCTCTCCACGCTTGCCGCCTCCGGCAGGCTCAACGGAAAGGACGCGGCGCTGGCCGCGCGCCTGTGCCGCTGCGTGCTGGAAAACCGGACGCTTTGTGATTTTTATATTGCGCAGTATTGCAGCCAGCCGCCGGAGCGGCTGGAGCCGAAGGTGCTGGATATCCTGCGTCTGTCGGTTTGCCAGCTGCTGTTTCTCGACCGCGTGCCGGCGCATGCGGCGGTTTCGGAGGGGGTGCAGCTGTGCAGGGACAGCGGGCTCGGACGTGCTGCGGGGCTGGTCAATGCGGTGCTGCGCCGCATTGCCGAGCATCGCGATGCACTGCCGGAGGTGCCGGACGCCGGAACGGCGCAGCATCTCGCCATCCGGTACAGCCATCCGCTCTGGCTGGCGAAGCGTTTGATCGTCGAACGGGGCTATGATTTTACGGAGGCCTTTTTCCGTGCCAATAACGAGGGCGCGCCCCTTTACCTGCAGGAAAACACGCTGCGGCTCACAACGGAACCGCTGCCCGGACAGGCGCATCCCTGGCTGCCCGGCTGCCGCATCGCCGACGGCGCGGCGTTGCATATGCCGGCGTTTGCGGAAGGCGGCTGCTATGTGCAGGATCCCGCCGCGCGTCTGGCTGTGATGGCGGCTGCGCCCCAGCCGGGCATGCAGGTGCTCGACGCCTGCGCCGCGCCGGGCGGGAAGACGATCGCGGCGGCCATTGCCATGGACAACTGCGGTGAAATCGTCTCGTGCGACCTGCATGAGAAGAAGCTGCGCTTCATCCGGGAAAACACCGCCCGCCTCGGCATTTCCATTGTGCAGACCCGTGCAATGGACGCCCGGCGGCCCGATGCTGAGCTGACCGGACGGTTTGATCTGGTTCTGGCCGACGTGCCGTGCTCCGGCCTCGGTGTGATCCGGAAGAAGCCGGAGATTCGTGAAAAAAAGCCGGAGGAGCTCGAGCGCCTGCCGGCGCTGCAGCGGGAGATCTTAAACGGCCTGTGCGGCTGCGTCCGGTCCGGCGGTGTGCTGCTGTATTCCACATGCACGGTGCTCTCACGGGAGAATGAGGCGGTCGTCTCGGCCTTCCTGAAGGAGCATCCGGACTTTATGCCGGAGGAATTCTCTCTCCCCGGCGAGCTTCAATCAAGCGGCGGGATGCTGACGCTCTGGCCGCATCTCCATGGAACGGACGGATTTTTCGTATGCAGGATGCGCAAAGCATAAAACAGGATATCAAATCGCTTCTGCCGGAGGAGCTGGAGGCACAGCTGCGTGCGCTGGGCCAGCCTTCCTACCGGGCAAAGCAGATCTTCAAATGGTTTTCCCGCGGCATCTCCTCCTTTGACGAGATGAGCGACCAGCCGCGCGCCCTGCGCGCTGCGTTGGGGGAGCAGTATCTGCTCACCGCACCCACGCTGCGTGTGCGCCGTGTCTCCGCCGACGGGACGATCAAATACCTCTGGGGCCTGCACGACGGCAATGCCGTCGAGACGGTGGTGATGCGCTACCGTCACGGCAATACCGTGTGTATCTCCTCGCAGGTGGGCTGCCGGCAGGGCTGCGCCTTCTGCGCCTCGACCATTGGAGGACTGGTGCGCAACCTTACGGCGGGCGAGATGCTCGACGAGGTGCTCTTTTCCGAGAAGGACAGCGGGCTGACCATTTCCAACATTGTGCTGATGGGCATCGGCGAGCCGCTGGACAACATGGAAAACGTGCTGCGCTTTCTCGAACTGGTCAACCGCCCGGAGGGACGCAACATCGGCATGCGCCATATCTCGCTTTCCACTTGCGGACTGACAGAAAAGTTTGACAAACTGGCGTCTCTTAATTTACAATTGACCCTATCGGTATCGCTTCACGCGCCGGACGACGAGACACGCTCGCGCATCATGCCGGCCAACCGCGGCCGCGGCGTGGCGCAGCTGATGGACGCATGCCGGCGATACCACCAGAAGACCGGTCGGCGTATTTCCTTTGAATACGCCATGATCGACGGTGTGAACGATTCTCCCGAGCAGGCGAGGCAGCTGGCGGCTCTGATGAAGGGCGTCGGCGGCCACGTCAACCTCATTCCGCTCAATCCCGTAAAGGAGCGCGGCTTTTCCGCCACGCCTCCGGAGCGGGTACGGGCCTTCATGAAGGCTCTGGAGGAATCCGGTGTGAATGTCACGCTCCGCAGAAAGCTCGGCGGAGACGTGGACGCCTCCTGCGGTCAGCTCAGACGCAGTGTGTCGACGTGAGGACATTCCGGAAACAGCTGGAGGAACGGCTTGAAAACGTTCGGACTGACAGACAAAGGAAAAATCAGGCAGGAAAACCAGGACAGCTTTCTCATTGAGCAGCTTCAGGACGGCTGTCTGGTCGCCGTGCTGTGCGACGGCATGGGCGGCGTCCAGGGCGGCCGGGTGGCCAGCGAGCTGGCAGCCAAGCTGTTTGCCGAGCATATGACGCAGCGATTGCAGGAAATCAAATCGCGCGACCGACTCAGGCAGCACATCCTGTCAAGCGTGTCCCATGCCAACGGGATCGTGTACAATTATTCGTTTTTTGACCCGGCTTTTACCGGCATGGGCACGACGCTGGTCGCAGCCGTGTGCCGAAACGGCAGGGTGGCAGTGGTGAATATCGGCGACAGCCGGGCCTACCACATCGCCAGAAAGCGGGTGCGGCAGATCACACGGGATCATTCGCTCGTCGAGGAGCTGATTGACCGCGGAGCGCTCACCCGGGAGCAGGCGAGAAACCACCCGCGCCGCAACATCATCACCCGCGCACTGGGTGTGGAGCCGGAGGTTGAGGCAGACTTTTTTGAATTAAAGCTGTCCAGAGGCGAGCGGCTGCTGCTGTGCTCGGACGGCCTGTCCAATCTCGTCGACGAGGCGCAGCTGCTGGAGCAGTCTGCGGCGGCGGCAGACCCGGAGGCTCTGTGCCGCTCTCTGATGATGCTGGCGCTGGAGCGCGGCGCAGCGGACAATGTCACGATCGTTGTGCTTGAGAAGTAAGCCGAAGGCAGAAACTGTACTGGTTAGGAGTGTCTATGGAGAAAAAGGATAAATATATCGGTCAGCTGCTGGATGGCCGGTACGAAATATTGGAAATTATCGGCAGCGGCGGAATGGCCGTTGTTTACCGCGCGCTGTGTCATCGGCTCAACCGCTATGTCGCAGTGAAGATTCTGCGGGAGGATCTGGCGCAGGATGAGGAATTCCTCTCCTATTTCCAGACCGAGTCGCAGGCGGTTGCACAGCTGTCGCACCCGAACATCGTTTCCGTGTACGATGTGAGCCGTCCGCCCTCCGTGGAATACATCGTCATGGAGCTGGTGGAGGGCGTCACGCTCAAGCAGTATATGAAGAGCAAGGGCGTGCTCAGTTGGCAGGAGGCGCTGCATTTTTCCATCCAGATCGCAAAGGCCCTGTCGCATGCGCACGAAAAGGGCGTCATCCACCGTGACATCAAGCCGCAGAATATCATGATCCTGCGGGACGGGACGGTAAAGGTGGCGGATTTCGGCATTGCCCACCTGGAATCGGCCCATGAAACTGCGGAGGGTCACACACTCGGCTCGGTGCATTACATGGCGCCGGAGCTGGCACGCGGGTCCAAGGTCGACGCCCGGTGCGATGTGTACTCGCTGGGCATCGTGATGTATGAGATGCTGACCGGACGGCGGCCCTATGAGGGAGAAAATGCGGAAAACGTTGCACTGCAGCACATCAGCGGCATCTGCACCCCGCCGCATGAACTCAATGCCGACATTCCGTCGGAGCTGGAGGCCATTGTGCTGCGCGCCATGGCGGCAGATCCGGAGGAGCGTTATCAGAGCGCGGACGCGCTGCTGGCTGACCTGGAGGCGTTCCGCAACGCGCATGCGGTGCTTCTTGCCGGCGCTGCGCCGGAGAGTGCTGTCCGGGAGGGCGGCCTGTCCGAGGAGGATGTGTTCACCAAGCTCAAGCCCATCGGCGCGGTGGGAGAGCTTTCCAAGGAAAATTACAGCCGCCGCCGCCGACGCGCACGAAAGGTCAGCACACTGGCAGGCTTTTTCTGCGTGCTGATCTTCGCCGTTGCCGTATTCGTGTTTTTGTGGAACTTCTGGCTGCGCGATATTTTCAGCACGGCCGAGCGCGTCGACCTGCCGGATTTCGTCGGGGAGAACTGTGAAAGCGTGGTCAACGACGCCTCGCTGAAAAAGCTGTATCACTTCACCGTGGTTTACTCCATTGATCCGGACACCGAGGCCGGCATCATTGTCGGGCAGGATCCCGAGGCAGGACGCAGCCTGATGAAGGTTTCCGAGGGCATCGACGTCAAGCTCACCGTCAGCACCGGCGTGATGATGACCAAGGTGCCGGACGTGGCCAATAAGGATCACCGCGAAGCGACGCTTGAGCTGCAGAATGCGGGCTTCCTTGTCGATGAGATCATTGAGCCGTCCGATACGGTCACCGCGGATTACGTCATATCCACCAACCCCGCCGCCGGCGACGAGCTGCCGGCCGGCTCCACGGTGTATATGACCGTCAGCGGCGGCCCAAGCGTGAAGACCGTAAGGATGCCGAATGTCGTGGGCTTCACCGAATCCGCCGCCCGCTCCAAGCTGGAAAACGCCGGACTGATCTGGGGCGAGAGCAGCTATGTTACCAGTGACTACACCGCCGGCACCGTTTTCAAGCAGAGCATTGACGCCGGAACGGAGGTCAACGAGTTTACGAAGGTCTACATCTGGGTCTCCACCGGCCCGGAGCAGAAGGATAAGGACAAAGACGAGGATCAGGAGCCTGCCGCTCAGCAGCAGTCGCTGGGCATGACAGACTGGACAGGGGCGGTTGCCTGAATGCCACAGGGAAGAATCATCAAAGCGCTTTCCGGCTTTTACTATATTGACGACGGTACGCGCCTCGTCCCGTGCCGTGCCAGAGGCCGCTTCCGTAAGGAGGGCATGAGTCCGCTGGTGGGCGACATTGCGGTCTATTCGTTGGATGCGCAGGGCGCAGGCCGCGTTGATGCGCTGCTGCCGCGAAAAAACAGCTTTGTACGGCCTGCGGTTGCCAACATTGATCAGATGGTGGTCATCGCGGCAAATGTCAACCCGGTTACCGATCCGTTTCTGATCGACCGGGTGCTGGCCATCGCGGTGCACGCCGGGTGCGATGTGCTGCTGTGCATCAACAAGTGCGATCTGGACCCGGGAGACCGGCTTTATGAGATCTACAGCCGGTCCGGCTTTCCCGTGCTGCGCGTAAGCGCGCAGACCGGCGAAGGGCTGGATGCGCTGCGCCGGTCGGTTGCCGGCCGGCTCAACGCCTTCACGGGCAACTCCGGCGTGGGAAAGTCCAGCATCCTCAACGCGCTGCAGCCGGAGCTGAAGCTGCCGGTGGGCGAGGTCAGTCAGAAGCTCGGCCGGGGTCGCCACACCACGCGCCACGTGGAGATCTTTGATCTGGGCGGCTTCTCGGTTGCCGACACGCCGGGCTTTTCGTCCTTTGACCTGGAGCAGATGGCGTCGCTGCGTGCGACGGAGCTGCCGGGCGCGTTTCCGGAATTCCGGCCCTACCTCGGGCAGTGCCGCTTCCGGGACTGCGCCCACGGGAAGGAGCCGGGCTGTGCGGTACGCGAGGCGGTCGAGCGCGGCGAGATCTGCTCCAGCCGGTACGCCGGGTATCTCCGCCTGCTGGAGCAGGCGCTCTCCGTGAAGGACTGGGAGCTTCGGGAAACCAAATAGAAAAGACAGGCAAGATTACAGCACCCCCCGAGTATACTGTAGCGATACAGGTACTCGGGGGGTGATCGTTTTGCGCAAGAGGCCGTGGAGAAGCTCGAAATGCGTCGGGATGGCGGTGGCCGGCGTCGGCGTCGTTATCATTCTTGCCCTGATCCTGCCCACGGGTTTTTTGTGGCTATTGCTGGCGCTGGCCCTGATTGCCGTCGGGGTTTGGCTGATGCGTTCTTGTTAAATGGAGGTTGCTATGAAGGTTATGGTTTGGAAGGCTCCAAAGTTTCTCCGCGGGCTGCTCCGTCGGCTGTTCTGTGGAAAGGATGCGGGATAAGCTGCACATATTCCGCCCGGCGCGGGCATAGACTGTAGAGAAATCACGGCAAGGAGTGTTACATATGGAAACGATCCTCAACCAGTGCAGGCGAACCTGCTATAAAAAGGTGTTCTCGGCGGAGACGACCCGGGAGGAGAGCGTTGAATCGGTGGTGCCGGACGTGCTGCCGGATATTGCGCAGATCCTGAACACGGACGGCTTTGTCCTGCTGCGCAGCAAGGAAGTCGATGACGGCCGCATCACGCTCGGCGCGGCGGTTCAGGCCTGCGTGCTGTATTGCCCGGACGGAGAGAGCGGCGTTCGGCGGCTGGCTGTCACCCTGCCGGTGACGGTGACGCTCGATGCGCCCGGCGTGACGGAAAACAGCCTGCCGGTGGCGTCGCTGCGTCTGGTTTCCATTGACGCGCGTATGCTCAATCCCCGCAAAGTGCTTGTACGGGCGGAGGTGCTCGTGTGCGCAGCCTGCTATGACGCAGCGGAGCTGTCCTTCTGCGACCGTATCGCGGAGAACGCGGGGGACATCCAGTCCCTGCCGGGGCGGGTCAGCTACACGCCGACGCGCCTGGTACGGGAAAAAACCTTTGTGATGACCGACCGGTATACCATCGCGCTGGCGCAGCCGCCGATCGGAGAACTGCTGCGCTATCGGGTTGAGCTGCTGCCGGACGAGTGTAAATTCGCCGGCACAAAGTATATGGTCAAGGGCGCGGCCCGTGTGATGCTGCTGTACGCTGCCCCCGAGAGCGGAGAGGTGAATGCTGCGGAATTTGAAAGCGGCCTTTCTCAGGTGATCGAGCTGGACGGCGTCGGCGAGACTGCGGACGCGCAGGTGTGCCTGATGCTCACGGGGGCGTTCCTTGAGCCGCTCGGCGGCGAGGAGCAGCGTGAGGTGAGCATAGAGCTGCATCTTGTGGCGCAGGTGGTCTGTACCGAGCGCTGTGAAAACGCCTATCTGGAGGACGCCTACAGCAACAGCTGCGAGCTGGCGCTCACACGCACGCAGATGACGCTCGAGGACGTGCGCCGCTGCCAGTGCCTGCGCGAAACGCTGCGGGAGATGCTGGAGACGCCGGAGCCGGTGCGCGAGGTCGTGCATGCCTGCTGCCGGATGGGCAGTCCGAGCGTCAGCGGCGGCCGCATCCAGTGTCCGGTGACAGTCAGCGTGCTCTATCGGGGACAGTCGGACGCGCTCGGGTGCGTGACACGCCAGCTGAAGGCGGAGACGAACGTCGATCCTGGCGGAGAGCTGTGCATTGAGGTGCAGCAGGCCTATGTCTGTCAGTGTCAGGCGGCGGCGACGGCTGCCGGCATCGAGCTGCGCATCCCGGTGGAATTCGCCGTATGCATCACGCAGTGCAAAACAATCCAGCCCATCACCGGCATCTGCAGCGGCGAGGCCAGACAGGGCGGCGAGCCGCATCCGTCTGTTACGCTCGTGACGGCAGAAAACGGTGAGAGCCTCTGGACGCTGGCCAAACGCTATGCCTCCACCATCAGCCAGATCGCCCAGGCCAACGGGATCGAGGAAAATGCGGATGTTTCCGGGCGGCTTCTTCTTGTACCAAGCGTGAGATAATGCTTGCTTCATCCGTCCGGATGTGCTATACTATTTTGGAAATTTGATTTCTGCACAGAGGAGCTGAAGCATATGTCCGGACATTCCAAGTGGCATAATATACAGAAAACCAAGGGCGCACAGGATGCAAAGCGCGCGCAGGCCTTCACGAAGATCGCACGCGAGATGATCGTGGCGGTCAAGGAGGGCGGCAGCGGCGACCCGAACAACAACTCCCGCCTGGCCGCTGTGATTGCAAAGGCCAAGGCAGCCAATATGCCGAACGACAACATCAAGCGCACCATCGAAAAGGCGCTCGGCTCCGGCAGCACAGACAATTACGAGCGCATCACCTATGAAGGCTACGGACCCAGCGGCGTGGCTGTCATTGTCGACGCGATGACCGACAACCGCAACCGCACCGCCTCCGAGGTTCGCCACTATTTCGATAAGTACGGCGGGAATCTGGGCGCAACGGGCTGCGTTTCCTGGTCGTTCGACCGCAAGGGCGTCATCGTCATCGACAACGAGGACGAGGAACTGGACGAGGACGAGGTCATGATGGACGCACTGGAAGCCGGTGCAGCGGATTTCGAGCCGGAAGGCGCGGCCTTCACGGTCTACACAGAGCCGGACAACGTGGCTTCCGTTGCAGAAGCGCTCTCGGCCAAGTATCATCTGCTTTCCGCACAGGAGGA
Organism: Clostridiales bacterium; assembly: GCA_022768185.1. Lineage (GTDB taxonomy): Bacteria > Bacillota > Clostridia > Oscillospirales > Oscillospiraceae > JALEMS01. Next base: position 55,262 of record JALEMS010000021.1, read on the forward strand.
GATGGTGCCGCAGACCTACATCACCCTCACCAGTGAGGACGACATCAAGAATATGCAGAAGATGCTGGATATGTTCGATGACAATGAAGATGTGCAGAACGTCTGGCACAACTGGGAGCCTGAGGACTGATCGGAAACCGGCTCTCGTTCCTGTCAGGAAGGCCGTCGGTATTTGCCGGGGCTGTAAAACAGGGCGATCGCAAAAGCTTTGTGTTTTTCAAAAAGGAAACGGCGTGACCGTGGTCGCGCCGTTTCCTTTTGGTGCATTTTGACCTCACCTGCAATTTCAGGCTGCGGCAGTCGTCGAGCTGCTGAAACCGCTTGATGTTCAGCCGGTACAGTGGTATAATTTTAACGGAAGAAGCGCCATATATTGGGTATGGGCGGACAGATCTTTCCAGTATGCTTTGTGTTTGTCGGGGAAAGCTGTATCCGGGAGGCGAATGCAATGCAGAGCGAGTCATTCTGGCAGCTGTTCCGGGAGACGGGAGAGCCTGTCTGCTGGCTGATCTACCGCAGACTTCGGCCGGAGCCGGAACCGGAGCTGAAAACCGCCGCAGTGCCGCCCGGGAACGCCCCGGGCGTGTGATCGAGGTTTACATAATGTTCAAGACGGTGCGGGGACTGGTGCTCCGCGAGGTACAATACAAAGAGGCGGACAAAATCCTCACGGTCCTGACCGATGAGGGGAAGCTGGCCGTTCGCGCGCGCGGCGCACTGCGGAAGCACTGCCGCATTTCCGCCAGCGCGCAGCAGCTGGTTTATTCGGAGATGACGCTCTTCAACAACCGCGGAAAATGGACGATGGACGAGGCAACGCCCATTGATGCATTCCCCGGTCTGCGCACGGAGCTGGAACTGCTCTCGCTGGGCGTTTATGTGGCGGAGCTGTTGGAGACGCTGTCGGACGAGGATCTGCCCAGCCCGGAGCTGCTGCGCCTGGGACTGAACACGCTGTACGCGCTCAGCAACCGGCTGTGGCGGCCGGAGTTGGTGAAGGCGGGCTTCGAGCTGCGTCTGATGTGCGCAACGGGATATGCCCCGATGCTGTATGCCTGCAGCCGCTGCGGCGCGGAGGAGCCGGAGCAGCCGGTGCTGAGCCTTGACGGCGGAACGCTGCTGTGTGCCCGCTGCTGTACGGCGGCGGATAAGCGGCGCGCGGCACTGTGTCCGGCGTCGCTGGAGGCCATGCGGTATATATCGTCTGCTCCGCTGCGGCGGCTGTTTTCCTTCCAGGTGTCGGATGCCGCGCTCGAGCGCCTGTGCAGTGCGGCGGAAGCCTATCTGCTGGCGCAGCTGGATCGGGGCTTTGCCTCGCTGGACTATTACAAATCACTTTTGACATTCAGAGGATAAAGCATGGAACTGTTTGAAAAGTCGCTGTCCACCCTGGAGCTGCCGGCTGTGCTGACGATGCTGGCGGCGGAGGCCGTGTCGGAGCCGGCCAAGACCCGTGCACTGGAGCTGCGGCCCTCGTGCTCCGAATATGAGATCAAAAAGCGCCAGGCGGAGACCTCGGCGGCCTGCGCCATGATGACAGTGAAGGGCACGCCGTCCTTTTCCGGCGTGCGCGATGTGCGCGGCGCGCTGGCCCGTGCGGACATGGGCGGTGCGCTCAACCCGCGCGAGCTGCTGGAGGTGGCCGGTGTACTGCAGTCGGCGCGGCTGCTGCGCGCCTACGGAACAGGCGCGTCCTGCGGACGGACGGAGCTGGACTTTCTGTTCCAGTCGCTGCGGGCAAACCGCTTTCTGGAGGATAAAATTTTTGGCTCGATTGTCTCTGAGGACGAGATCGCGGACGCGGCCAGCAGCGAGCTGGCCGATCTGCGAAGGAAGATCCGTGCCGCCGGCGCGCGCGCGCGTGAGGCGCTGCAGCGCATTTTGTCCTCCACCTCGCTTGCCAAGGCGCTGCAGGAGCCGATCATCACCACACGCTCCGAGCGCTTCGTCGTTCCGGTCAAGGCGGAATACCGCAGCGCGGTACCCGGCCTGGTGCACGACGTGTCCGCCTCCGGCGCGACGCTGTTTGTCGAGCCGATGGCGGCCGTGAAGGCCAACAACGAGATCCGGGAGCTGCGTGCAAAGGAGCGCCGCGAGATTGAGCGCATCCTGGCCGAGCTTTCAGCGGCCTGCGCGGCCAGCCGGGACGATCTGGACGCGGATTTCACCGTGCTGGTGACGCTGGATCTGATTTTTGCCAAGGCCAAGCTGAGCGTGCGGCTCGATTGCTGCGAGCCGGTTATTTCGGAGAAGGGCGTCGTCCTGCGCCAGGCGCGGCACCCGCTGCTGCCGCGGGAGACGGCAGTGCCCATTGATTTGCATCTTGGCGACGACTATGATACGCTGGTCATCACCGGCCCAAACACGGGCGGCAAGACCGTATCGCTCAAAACGCTGGGTCTGCTGAGCCTGATGGCGCAGTGCGGCCTGCATATTCCGGCGAGGGACGGCAGCGCGCTGCCGGTGTTTCAGAAGGTGCTGGCGGACATCGGCGACGAGCAGAGCATCGAGCAGAATCTGTCTACCTTCTCGGCGCACATGACCAACACCGTGCGCATTCTGGAGGAATGCGGTGAGGGAACGCTGCTGCTGTTTGACGAGCTGGGCGCCGGCACCGATCCGGTCGAGGGCGCGGCGCTTGCCATGGCCATCATCGAATACGCGCGGCAGAAGCACGCGGTCATCGCCGCCACCACGCACTATTCCGAGCTGAAGATTTATGCGACCAACACGCAGGGCGTCATGAACGCCTCATGCGAGTTTGACGTCGAGACGCTCCGCCCGACGTACCGTCTGCTCATCGGCATCCCGGGCAAATCCAACGCCTTTGCCATCTCCGAGCGGCTGGGCATGCCGGAGGCGGTGCTGGCCGACGCGCGCGCCCGCCTGAGCGCGGAAAACACCGGCTTTGAGGAGACCATCGAGCGGCTGGAGCGTACGCGCCAGTCCATGGAAAATGACCGGCTGGAAGCGGCCAAATATTTGCGTCAGGCGCAGGAGGAGGCCAAAAAGGCCGTGCGCCTGCGCGCGGAGCTGACCGTCCGCCTCGAGAAGGCCGAGGAACGCGCCCGTCGGGACGCCGCGGATATCATTGCCCAGGCGCGCCGCGAGGCTGAGCAGACCTTTGCCGAGCTGGACGCGCTGCGCAGCCGCGCAAACGAAGCGGAGGACGCGCGCCAGGCAAACGAGGCGCGCGCGGAGCTGCGCCGCCGCCTCAATGAGGCTGACGCGCGCCTCGCCGTACACAAGGAGGAGCCGGTCGAGCAGAAGACCTCGGAGCGCGCGCTGCGCCCCGGGGATGTTGTGGAGATCAAGGCCATGGGTGTGAAGGCGACGGTGCTGACGGTGAATCCGGATCACACCGTGCTGCTGCAGGCCGGCGTGATGAAGGTGACGGCCAAGGAAAACGAGCTGTTTCTGCTCAAGGAAAAGCCGGCCGCAGTGCAGGCGGGCACAACGGTGCTGCCGCGCTCGGAGCAGAGCGCCTCGTCCGAGATCGACCTGCGCGGGATGATGGCCGACGAGGCGGTTTCCGTGACCGAGCAGTTCATCGACGCGGCCGTGATGGGACGGCTCAATTGCGTTCGCATCATCCACGGCAAGGGAACCGGCGCGCTGCGCGCCGCCGTCCAGCAGAGCCTTCGCCGCAACAGGCAGGTCAAGTCATTCCGGCTCGGCCGGTTTGGAGAAGGAGAAGCCGGCGTGACCATTGTTGAACTGAAATAATCCCTCGTGGCTGCAAATCGATTCGCTGTGTATTCTCCCAAAACGGTCGAAATCAGTTGACGATTGAGACTGAATTTGTTAAAATAAAACCATCATTATGGCTAAACGTGGAAGGAGCGAGGACATTGGTCAGCAAAGAAGTTATCATCAACAATCAGGTTGGCCTTCATGCAAGACCGGCAACGTTCTTCATTCAGAAAGCAAACGAGTTTAAAAGCAGCATTTGGATTGAAAAGGACGAGCGCCGGGTCAATGCAAAGAGCCTGCTGGGCGTGCTTTCTCTGGGGATCGTAAGAGGTACTTCGATTCGCATCATTGCAGACGGTGCGGATGAGGAAAAGGCGATCCGGACTCTGTCCGAACTCATTGATTCCAATTTCTCCGAGTGATCGGGAGCCGTTGGTCTGAATGCAAACTTTTTGAATGGGGGCGTGTTTTTATAAAGCACGCCCCCATTTCTTAGCCGGAACCACCTGGCTCCCGGACCGAACATCGGGCCGCTGCGCTGCCGTGTTTATGTATGACGGAAAGCAGGCTATACTCGTCAGCAGACGGCTGCCGGCTGCTGCGGCAGCGGCGGGGCGGTTGTATACCGGCGCAGAGAAACCGGAGGCGGCGTATGAATCCGAAGCTTGACGAGCTGCGCAGCAGGGCAAATCAGCTGCCGTTGCTGCCGGGCGTATATATTATGAAGGACGCGCGCGGCGAGGTGATCTATGTCGGAAAGGCCAAGGCACTGAAAAACCGCGTCACCAGCTATTTCCGCGGCGAGCACACGGCAAAGACCGCCGCCATGGTCGAGCACGTCGACCATTTTGATATCATCGTGGCTGCGTCCGAGTTTGAGGCGCTGGTGCTGGAAAACTCGCTGATCAAGCAGCACATGCCAAAATACAACATCCTGCTCAAGGACGACAAGGGCTATCCCTTCATCCGGCTGGACGTGCGGGAGGAATACCCGCGCTTCACCGTCGTTGGGCGGGCCGCGCCGGACGGCGCACGCTATTTCGGCCCCTTCGGCGGGCGCGGGCTGACGCACGATATCATCGACGCCATCTCCAAAGCGCTTGGGCTGCCCACCTGCAGCCGTCGTTTTCCGGCGGACATCGGCAGGGGACGGCCCTGTCTCAACCGGCATATGGGCGTGTGCCACGGCTGGTGTCAGCCGGGGGCGGAGCAGGAGGACTACCGCAGCCGCGTCACCCAGGCGGTGATGCTGCTGGAGGGGCGCAACGCCGAGCTGTGCCGCCGGCTGGAGGAGCAGATGCTGCAGGCGTCGGATGCGCTGCGCTTTGAGGTGGCGGCGCAGTATCGGGACCGGCTGCGCGCCGTGTCCAGCCTCAGCACGCGGCAGCATGTTATCTCCGCCGTCGCGGCGGATACGGACGCTGTCGGCTGGTATCGCGGGGCCAAGTGCTGCTTTGCCGTGCTGCACTATGTCGACGGCGCGCTGGCCGGCAAGGATATGGAACTGCTGGAGGAGCCGCTTGAGCCGGACGAGGAGGTACTTTCCGCGCTGGTGCGGCAATACTATGAAAACCGGGCGGCCCGCCCGCGGACGATCCTGCTGCCGATGGAGCCGGAGGACGCCGAACCCCTGGCGCGTATGCTCAGCCAGGCAGCCGGACACGCGGTGGAGCTGGCCGTTCCGCAGCGCGGCGACCGCCGCCGCCTCATTGAGGCGGCCATGCAGAACGCCGCCACCGAGGCCGGACGCGCAGCGGACGCTGTGCAGAAGCGGCTGAAAACGCTGGAGTGGCTGCAGCGCACGCTGGCGCTGCCGCGCCTGCCGGAGCGCATCGAGGCCTTTGATATTTCCAACACGGGTGATTTCGGCATCGTGGCGGCCATGACGGTGTTTTACCGCGGCAAGCCGCTGCGGCGGGATTACCGCAAGTTCCGAATCCGGGCGGGCACGGGACAGGACGACTACGGCTCCATGCGCGAGGCGGTATACCGCCGCTTTGCCCGCCTGAACGAGGGCGACGAAAAGTTTTCCGCGATGCCGGATCTGCTGCTGATTGACGGCGGCAGGGGACAGGTGGCCGCGGCGCTCGAGGCCATGGGAGAGCTTGGCGTTTCCGTGCCGGTGTTTGGCATGGTAAAGGATGACCGGCACCGAACGCGCGCGCTCGTCTCAGCAGACGGCGCTGAGCTGGGGCTGGTGGGAAATCCTGCGGTGTTTGCGCTCATCGGCACCATCCAGGAGGAAACGCACCGCTCCGCCATTACCTACCACCGCAGCCTGCGTGCGGCAACCATCCAGTCGCAGCTCGATCAGATCCATGGTGTGGGTAAGGCGCGCCGGAACGCACTGCTTCAGGAGTTCAAAACCATCCGGGCGATCCGCTCCGCCAGCGTCGACGAGCTGCGCCGGGTCGTTCCGCTCAATACGGCAAAGGCTGTATACGAATACTTCCACGGGGAGGATAAAACATGAGAGTCATTACCGGCAGCGCACGCGGGCGTAGACTGAAGGAGCCGGTCGGGCGCGACATCCGCCCGACAACGGATAAGGTGAAGGAATCGCTGTTCAACATCGTGCAGTTTGACATCGAGGGGCGTCGCGTGCTGGATATGTTCGCCGGCACGGGACAGCTGGGCATCGAGGCGCTCAGCCGCGGCGCGCGGGAGGCAGTGTTCCTTGACGAAGACAGCCGCGCCGTCCGCCTTGTGCGGGAAAATCTCGCTGCCTGCGGATTGGAGGGGCGGGTGCTGCAGGGCGACGCGATCGGCCTGCTGCGCGCCCTTGGCACGTTTGACGTCATTTTTATTGACCCGCCATATGATGCGGGCCTGGCCGTCCGTGCGCTGGAGGAGATCAAAAAAATTGACATCCTGTCGGATGGTGGTATAATTGTCTGCGAGACCCGGCAGGAGACGGAACTTCCCATGCTGGACAAGCCATATTTCAAGGGCCGGGAATACCGTTACGGCAAGGTAAAGCTGACGGTGTACGGCAAAGGATGCAGCCAATGAAAACCGCGATCTATCCGGGCAGCTTCGACCCGATCACCCTGGGGCACCTCAACATCATCCACCGCGCAGCCGCCACGTTCGACCGGGTGGTGGTGGCCATCATGGTCAATTCCGGAAAAAAACAGCCGCTGTTCACCCCGGAGGAACGCTGCGAGATGGCGCGCCGTGTGCTGTGCTCGCTGCCGAACGTGGAAGTAACCTGTGCCGACGGACTGCTGGCGGAATACGCCAGACAGTATGAGGGCGCAGTGATCGTCAAGGGCCTGCGCGCACTGACGGATTTCGAATACGAGCTGCAGATGGCGCTGACCAATAAGAAGATCAATCCGGGGTTGGAAACGTATTTTCTTGCCGCAAGCGAGCGGTATACCTATTTAAGCTCTTCGATTGTCAAGGAGCTGGCGTCCTACGGTGCGGATCTGTCCGAGTTCCTGCCGCAGGAGATCTGTCAGACGGTGGCGGACAAAGTGAGACAGGAGGACAAGCAGCATGAATAACGACGTGATGGAACTGATCGAAATGCTCTACACCCAGGTCAGCGAAGCGTGGGGCGTGCCGCTGGGAAATGAAAAGTGCATCGTCGAGCGGGACAAGGTTCTCGGACTGCTCGACGAGATCAAGGCGCGTATCCCGGTGGAGGTCTCCGAGGCCAAACGACTGGTCGCTGCCCGCGATGAGTTCATCGGCAATGCCAAGCGGGAGGCGGAGGCCATCCGCAAGTCTGCCGAGGAGCGTGCCCGCACATTGACGGACGAGCAGGAGATCGTCAAGGCGGCCAAGACGCGCGCGGCCGGACTGGTCGCCGAAGCGGAGGCCCAGTCGCGGGAGCTGCGCCGTGTCGCCAATGAATATACGGACGATCTGCTCCGCCAGACGGAGGAGGCTGTCGGCGGCTCGCTGGAGAAGGTGCGTCAGGTGCGCGCCCGCTTCCGTACCGCCATGGCCCCGAGGAATGCAGAAAAGAAAGCGGAATAAATTCAAATCAAACGGCAGATACGCCGGCGCGCTGTGATGCGCGCCGGCGTTCTTTTTTGTCCGCGCCGCCCTTCGGGCAGAGCGTGGGGCGTCCTGCTGCCCTCCGCACAGCGGCAGAATGTGACCAAATTCCTGCTATGCCGACACGGCAGCCGTGTGCGCGCATGTCCTAAAAAGATAATGATAAACACATAAATATCTTTATAAGATATAACAAAAATACCTTGATTTTCCTCTTGACTTTTATGTAAAGCGGACCATATAATAAAACCACTAATGTGGGGTGAAGTGGGGGAAAGTGTATCTTTTGACCACAAAAACCCCGCCAGAAACGGAGGTGGGCAGCTTGGACGAGTTGACGGTCATGACGATGACCGGCGAGTATCAGCATACGCTGGACGCCAAGGGCCGGCTGTTCATCCCCGCCCGTCTGCGGGCCGATCTGGGCAGCGTGTTTTACGTTACGCTGAGCATGGATAAGTGCCTTTCGGCCTACAGTGCGGACAGCTGGAAGTGCTTCTCGGACAAGGTCAACGCCATGCCGTACGTCCAGCAGCGGAAAATGCGTCCGCTGTTTGCCTATGCAGCCAAGTGTGAGCTGGACAGTCAGGGCCGTATCCTTCTGCCGCAGAACCTGCGCGACTTTGCGGGACTGACCAAAAATGTCACCGTCGTCGGCTGCAACAATCATGCGGAATTCTGGGACAGCGACGAATGGGCGGCGGCCTCCGCTGTGGAGATCACGCCGGATAACATTGCGGCAGTCATGAAGGAGCTGGATTTCTGATGAGCGGACACCATTCTGTAATGCTCAGTGAGTGCCTTGAGGCGCTGAATATCCGGCCCGACGGCATATATGTCGACGGCACCGCGGGCATGGGCGGCCACTCGGAGAAGATCGCCGAGCGTCTGAAGACGGGCCTTCTGATCTCCATCGACCGCGACGGCTACGCCATTGAGCAGGCCGGCGCGCGTCTGGCGCGCTTCGGCGACCGGGTGCGTCTGGTGCGCGGCAACTTCCGAGACGTGTGCGCCATTCTGGACGAACAGGGCATCCCCGCCGTGGACGGCATGCTTTTCGACCTCGGTGTTTCTTCGCCGCAGCTGGATGAGAGCGAGCGCGGCTTTTCCTATATGGCCGACGCGCCGCTGGATATGCGCATGGATCAGACCGAGAGCATGAACGCCTGGCTCATCGTCAACCGCTGGCCTGAGGAAAAGCTCCGCCGGATCCTGCGGGACTACGGAGAGGAGCGCTATGCTTCGGCAATTGCCCGCGCCATCGTGCACGCGCGGAGCGAGCAGCCCATTGAGACCACGCTTGCGCTGGTGGACGTCATCCGCAGTGCAATGCCGGCTGCGGCGTTGCGCGAAAAGCAGCACCCGGCAAAACGCACCTTCCAGGCCATTCGCATCGCCGTCAACGACGAGCTGGAGGCCGTTTCCCATATGATGCAGACTGCACCGGACCGACTCAGGCCCGGCGGCCGTCTGGCGGTTATCAGCTTTCACAGCCTCGAAGACCGCATCGTGAAAAACGCCATCGCAGACCGCGAAAACGGTTGTACCTGCCCGCGGGAATTTCCCGTGTGCACCTGCGGCTTTGTCCGGACGCTGCGCAGCGTAACCCGTAAGCCCATCACGGCCTCGCAGGCCGAGCTGGACTGCAACCCCCGTTCCCGCTCGGCGAAGCTGCGCGTGGCAGAACGGGTATGAATCCAATTGTGTTTTTTCAGCCGGCAATGGCCGGAAGAAGCAGGAGGTCGACATGGCGGCAGCAACCGTATCAAAACAGGGACATGTAAGCGGTGCGTTTGACGGCAACGCTGCATATGATCTCAACCATCCGGCATTTCAGCCGCAGCGCTACGGCCAGCCGCAGATTCAGGTCATCCCCGGCCGCAAAAACCGGCAGCAGGAGCAGGCGGAGCGTCAGACCCGAGTCCAGACCCGGACCCGTGTCCGCTCCCATGCGAAAAACCGGCAGGCCCTTGCTCCGATGGCGCTGTTGGGCTTCGGGATTGCCGCGGTTCTGCTTGTTTTTTCTCTGATGGCCCGCATCCAGCTGATTGCCGTCACCGACGGAACCGTGGAGCTGGAGAGCCAGCTTTCCGAGCTGCAGACGGAAAACGCCAAGCTGCAGATCGCTTATGAGAGCGCCTTCAATCTTACGGAGATTGAGGACTATGCCACGCGCGTGCTGGGCATGCAGCAGCCGCGCAGCGACCAGGTGTACTACGTCAACGGCACGGCGGTCGACCGCGCCGAGGTTATGGTCGAGCAGACCGGCGAGCAGCGGCTTTCCGACCGGTTTGACGATTTGATCGCTTCGGTGGGAGAATATTTCCAGTAACCTCCTGCGTATACTGCCATCGGACAGCATGCAGCAAACGATACCAGGGAGACGACTATGGCAAGCTATGAAAATGGGGGAAAAACGCCCCGCACTCCGAATCGAATGATGCTCCGCCGCACACTGTTTCTTTTGATCGTGTGCGGCATAGTTGCATTTATAGTGCTGGCGCTTCGGCTCTATAAACTGCAGGTAATTGACCACGATTACTATGAAAACCTCGCCCTTGAGCAGCAGATCCGACAAACGGCGATCAAGGCCGACCGCGGCACGATCTACGATTGTAACGGCAAGGTGCTGGCCATGAGCGCCGACGTCGACACCATTTACATCAGCCCGGCAGAGATCGTGATGTATCAGGAAGACCCGAGTCTCATCGCAAGCGGCCTGTCCGAAATCCTCGGACTGGACTATCAGAAGATTTATGAAAAGACGCAGAACACCAAATCGTGGTATCAGACCGTGGCCATCAAGGTGGACGAGACACTGGCCGATCAGGTGCGTGCGTTCAAAAAGCAGTATGGTCTCAACGGCGTGAAGATCGAGGCCGATACCAAGCGCTATTACCCCTACAGCAGCCTGGCGGCTCACGTTATCGGTTTTGTCGGCACGGACAACAGCGGCCTGAGCGGCATCGAGATGAAGTATAACAACGAGCTGACCGGCACCACGGGACGCATTGTCCGCGCCAAGAACAACGTCGGCACCGATCTGCTGTTTACGAAGTTTGAAGACTATTACGATGCGGAAAACGGAAACAGCGTCGTTTTGAGCATCGACAGTACCATCCAGTATTACGTGGAGAAGCACCTGCAGCAGGCCATTGCCGACTATGACATACGAAACGGCGCGGCTGCCATCGTCATGGACGTCAAGACCGGCGGCATCCTTGCCATGGCCTCGCTCGGCAGCTATGACCTCAACAACTATCAGAAGGTCAGCGATGCGGCGCAGGAAAAGATTGACGCGGCAGAGACGCCCGAGCAGGCAGCGGAACTGCTGTCATATTATCAGCAGCGCCAGTGGCGAAACAAGGCGCTGTCAGACACCTATGAGCCGGGCTCGACCTTTAAGATTATTACGCTGGCTATGGCGTTGGAGGAAAACGTCGCCACGATCAACGACCATTTTTACTGCGGCGGCTACATCGAGGTCACAGGCGACCGCCCGGGGCAGGGCCGTAACTGCTGGAAGAAGACCGGCCACGGCGACCAGACGCTGACCCAGGCCGTTCAGCACTCATGCAACTGTGCCTTTATCACCATCGGCCAGCGCGTCGGCGCGGAGACCTTCTATAAATACTGCGAGGCATTCGGCCTGCTGACGCTCACCGACAACAAAGACGCCACGCCCTCGGCCATGACCGGCATCGACCTGTCCGGCGAAAGCGGCAGTATCTGGTGGAGCCAGAACGTGTTTTACAACCCGCAGAACAAAACGCAGCTGGCGGCGGCCTCCTTCGGCCAGACCTTCACCATCACGCCGCTGCAGCTGATCACGGCGGTGTCCGCCTGCGTTAACGGCGGCAGCCTCATGCAGCCGTATCTCGTCAGCGAGATCGTGGCAGACGACGGCACGGTGCTCTCCAGACACGAGCCGGTCGTGGTTCGCCGCGTCATCAGCGAGCAGACCAGCGCCGAGGTGCGTGAGATTCTGGAAAAGGTTGTCGGCGATCCCGTAGACGGAACCGGCAAAAACGCCTATGTCGCCGGCTACCGCATCGGCGGCAAGACCGGCACCTCCGAGAAGGTCGCGCAGGACGTAGCCGGCGGCGCAAAGGAATATATTGTCTCCTTTATCGGCGTAGCTCCGGCAGACGATCCGCAGATTGCTGTGCTGGTGTTGCTGGATACGCCCTCGAACGAGACCGGCATTTACATCTCCGGCGGTCAGATGGGCGCGCCGACCGTCGGCCATATGATGGCCGACATCCTGCCGTATCTCGGTGTGGAGGCAAACTACACCGACACGGAAAAGGCCAACATGGACAAAACCGTGCCCAATCTGACCGGCATGACCGTTGAGCAGGCGCAGGCTGCGCTGACGAACGCGGGGCTGCTCTCGCGCGTTGTGGGCTCCGGCAGCACCGTCACCGCGCAGCTGCCGCTGCAGAACTCGGTGGTGGCGGCCAACACGCAGGTAATCCTGTATGCCGACGCCGAACCGTCGGCCGATCTCGAGCAGATGATCGACCTGACCAATCTGACCTATGCCAACGCCCGTGACCGCCTCGGCTATTATGGTCTGTTCATCCGTGCAGAAGGCTCGGTGACCAAGCCGGAATCCCAGCTTGTTTCGGCGCAGAGTATCCCGGTCGGCACCGAGGTCGAGCACGGAACCGTCGTTTACGTGAGCCTGACAACCACAGATTCGAGTATGTTGGGCAGATATTGATTGATTATTCTGCGAGGAGGATGTAAAATGAAACTCTGCGATGTTTTGAAGGACATTCCCGTCCGGCGTATGAAGGCTGACACGCAGATGGAGGTGACCGGCGTCAGCTGCGACTCCCGCAGCACCGCGCCCGGGGAACTGTTTGTAGCTGTGCGCGGCTATGAAACGGATGGCCACGCCTATATTCCGCAGGCTGCGGCACAGGGCGCGGCGGTGATCCTCTGCGAGGAGCCGCCTGAGGCCGACGTGCCGTATGTGCTGGTGGACAACAGCCGCCGTGCGCTGGCCTTTGCGTCCAGAAACTGGTACGGCGATCCGGCCTCGAAGCTGACGATCATCGGCGTGACAGGCACAAACGGCAAGACCACCTCCACCATCCTCATCAAGCACCTGCTGGAGACCTGCCTGCATACCCGGGTCGGCCTGATCGGCACCAACGAAAACATCGTGGGCGACCGGCATTTTCCGGCGGCCAACACCACGCCGGAGTCCTGCGATCTGCAGAAGCTCTTCCGCATGATGGTCGACGAGGGCTGCACGCATGTGGTGATGGAGGTTTCCTCCCATGCCATTGCGCTTGACCGCATTGCCGGGCTGGAATTTGCCGTGGGGCTGTTCACCAACCTGACGCAGGATCATCTCGATTTCCACGGGACGATGGAAAACTATGCCGACACAAAGGCAAGGCTGTTTGCCCAGTGCCGCGCCGGCGCGGTGAATCTGGATGACGAGTGGGCCGGACGGATGCTGCAGAACGCGCCCTGCCCGATGAAAACCTTCGCCTGCACGCGGCGGGATGCAGACCTTGTGGCAAACGATGTGCGTCTGTCTGCCGACGGGGGGCGCTTTGTGGCGCTGAGCGCCGGACAGCTGCAGCGGGTGCATCTGGCCATTCCCGGTATGTTTTCGGTGTATAACGCACTGGGCGTCATCGCCTGCGGTCTGCAGCTGGGGCTGTCTCTGGAGGACTGCGCAGGGGCGCTGGAAACGGCCCCCGCTGTCAAGGGACGCGTCGAGCGCGTGCCGACCGACGGGGACTACAGCATTTTCATTGACTACGCCGTCACACCGGACGCGCTGGAAAATGTGCTGAAAACGCTGCGGCAGGTCGCGCAGGGAAGACTGGTGGTTCTCTTCGGCTGCGGCGGCGACCGCGACCGGAAAAAGCGTCCAATTATGGGAAAAATCGCGGCAGACAACGCCGATTTCGTGATTGTTACCTCGGATAACCCCCGTACGGAAAAGCCGGAGGACATCGTCGATGAGATCGCCGTCGGCCTGCGCGGCGTCAAGACGCCCTATCAGATCATCGTCGACCGGCGCGAGGCCATTGCCTGGGCCATCGACCACCACCTGCCGGGAGACCTGATCGTGCTGGCCGGCAAGGGACATGAGACCTATCAGATCATCGGGAAAACAAAACACCATATGGATGAGCGGGAGATCGTGGCCGAGCATCTGGCCCGGCGCGCCGGCGAGAAGACCGCGCAGTAAGCCGCGGGCTGCTGTCGCGCAAGCGCTCCCGCGGAGGTAAACGCATGACAAACAAGTTGATTTGCAGCTTTGTGCTGGGCTTTTTCCTTTCCACGCTGTTCGGCGCGTTTCTGGTGCCGTTCCTGCGCCGTATCAAGGCGGGGCAGGCGATCCGGGAGGACGGACCGACTTGGCATATGTCCAAGGCCGGAACGCCTACCATGGGCGGCATCATGTTCATCGCGGCGGTGGCGGTCGTCTGCCTGACGGTCGGCTTCAGCCTGATGCTGCAGGGCGAATATATCCATATTTTCGTACTGATTTTTGCAATGATCTTCGGACTGATCGGCTTTCTGGACGATTCGGTGAAGCTCCGCAAAAAGCAGAACCTCGGCCTGACGGCAAAAATGAAGTTTTTGCTGCAGCTGATCGTGGCGGTCATCTTTGTTTTTCTGCTGTGGGTGTTCGGCTATATTTCTTATGATGTGTATCTGCCGTTCTGGAATATCACCTTCCATCTGCCGCCTGTGGTCTATTTCATTCTGGCTGCCTTCGTCATCGTCGGCACGGTCAACTCCGTCAACCTCACCGACGGCGTCGACGGGCTGGCGACCGGAACCAGCCTGCCTGTCATGCTGTTTTATGTGGCGGTTGCCTTTTACTGGGGCGACCGGTATCTGGGGCTGGGGCTGTTTGCCTCCGGCCTGCTCGGCGCGCTGCTGGGCTTTCTGCTGTATAACTTCAATCCGGCCAAGGTCTTCATGGGCGATACCGGCTCGCTTTTTCTCGGCGGCGCCATCTGCGCGCTGGCCTTTGCCTATGATATGCCGCTGATTCTGATCCCGCTGGGCATTGTGTTCATCATTGAGACGCTTTCCGATATCATCCAGGTGACGTACTTCAAGCTGACGCACGGAAAACGCGTGTTCAAAATGGCGCCGTTCCATCACCATCTGGAGATGGGCGGCTGGACCGGGAAAAAATGGAAGGAGAAGGAACTGTTTGTGCTGTTCACCGGCGTGTCCTTCGTGTTTGCCATTATTTCGTTCATCGGTGTTTACGGGCGGTGGTGAGCCTCCCGCGGAGGATGATCCATGGAATACAACAACGACCGCATTGCGGATTATTCGGATGAGGAAACGTTCAGCCGGGGACGGATCGACATCCCGTTTTTACTGCTGACGCTGCTGCTGCTGACAATCGGGGTCATTATGGTGCTCTCGGCCAGCTTCCCGCGCGCCTACTACACGGCGGAGATCAAGACGCCGACTTACTACTTTACCCGTCAGCTTATTTTTGCTCTGGGCGGCGTTGGCGTGATGCTGATCATGTCGCGCTTTCCCATGTCGCTGTACCGCCGGTTTTCCTTCGTCATTCTGGCGGCGTCCGTCATTCTGCTGATGGCGGTTCTGGTCATCGGTGTTTCCGGCGGCGGTGCGCGGCGCTGGATCAATCTGGGCTTTACGACCTTCCAGCCGTCTGAAATTGCAAAGATCGGCGTAATTCTGGCCTTTTCCACCATGATCTGCCGGCTGAAGGGGAAAATGAAGACCTTTCGCTACGGCATCCTGCCCTTCGCCGTGATTCTTGTGGTCGTGGTGGGCCTGCTGGTCGCCGAGCCGCATCTGTCGGCTTCGGTCATCACCATCTTGATCGGCGCGGCGCTGATGTTCGTGGGCGGCGCCCGGCTGATCTGGTTTATCGGCGGCGCAGGCGGCATTGTGGTCATCGGCGCGATTGTGGTGAAGTTTTTTGCCTATGCGTCCAGCCGCATTACCACCTGGCTCGACCCCTTTGCAGATATGTCCGGCGACGGCTATCAGATCGTCCAGTCGCTGTATTCCATCGGCTCCGGCGGCCTGATGGGGCTGGGTCTCGGCCAGAGTCGGCAAAAGTATCTGTATCTGCCGGAGGAGCATAACGATTTTATTTTCTCGGTCGTCTGCGAGGAGCTGGGTTTTGTCGGCGCGCTGCTGATCCTGATCCTGTTTGCGCTGCTGATCTGCCGCGGCTACTGGCTGGCGATGCACTGTACCGACCGCTATAGCTTTCTTGTCTGCACCGGCATTTCCACGCTGCTGGCCATACAGGTCATATTCAATATCGCTGTTGTTACAAACCTCATTCCCTGCACCGGCATCTCGCTTCCGTTTTTCAGCTACGGCGGAACGGCATTGTTGCTGCAGATGGCGGAAATGGGGATCATATTAAGCGCCTCACGATCCATACCGACAGCCTGACGGCTGCGGAAACGTACCGGATGGCGTGCCGCCCGGATCAGGCGGCAGAACGGAGAGATGAATGAAGATCGTATTTACCTGCGGCGGCACCGCCGGTCACATCAATCCTGCCCTCGGTGTAGCCGCCCTGCTCCGGCAGCGTATGCCGGAGACTGAAGTTCTGTTCATCGGCGCAAAGGGTATGATGGAGGAGACGCTTGTCCCGCGCGAGGGCTTCGCCATGGAAACCGTCCCCATCACCAATATCCGCCGCGGGATGAAGCCGGCAGACATTGCGCACAATTTGAATACGCTGAAAAACGTCGCGGTCTCCACGACGCAGGCAAAGCGGCTGCTGCGGCAGTTCCGGCCGGACGTGGCCATCGGCACCGGCGGCTATGTCTGCTATCCCGTGCTGAAGGCGGCGCACAGCCTGCATATTCCCACCCTGGTGCACGAGTCCAACGCCGTGCCGGGACTGACGACGAAAATGCTGGAAAAAACCGTCGACCGCATTCTGGTCGGCTTTGAGGAAGCCCGGGAGAATTACCGCTGCCGGGATAAGGTCACCGTTACCGGAACGCCGGTGCGCATGGAGTTTCTTCATGCGGACCGTGCGCAGGCCCGGCGGGAACTGGGGATTCCGGAGGGAAAGCCGCTTGTGGTTTCCGTCTGGGGCAGCCTCGGTGCGCGGCGTATGAATGAGATAGCGGTTGAACTGATTCGCCGGGCCTGTCAGGATCCGTTTTTCTGCATGATCCATTCGGCCGGCTCACGCGGGTATGACGCAATGTGCGCCGCGCTGCGCGAGCAGGGCCTGGCCGACTGTGCAAAGGCCGGCTTTGAGGTGCGTCAGTATATTTACGATATGCCCCGTGTAATGGCGGCAGCCGATCTGGTGCTGTGCCGCGCCGGCGCGTCGACGCTGGCGGAGCTGACGGCTATGGGCAAGCCTGCCGTTCTGGTTCCGTCTCCGAACGTCACCAACGATCATCAAACGAAGAACGCGCGCGTGCTGGAGGAAGCCGGAGCCGCTGTGCTGCTGCGGGAGGGCGCATTCGGTGCAGACGCGCTGCTCGGTACGATTTCCAGCCTGCTCGGCGCTCCGGAGAAGCTTCGTGCCATGTCCGAGCGTATGCAGGCACTTTCCGTCGGCGATGCGACCGGACGCATTGCAGACCTCGCGCTCGAGCTGGCCGGGAAATAACGGTCACACATCCGCCCTGTGGCATAGTATGGGATGAAGATTTGCTGTGCGGAGGGCGGAATATGAGCATTTGGAACGTAAAAGGCGGAAACACGCTCGGCGGCAGCCTGGCAGTTCAGGGAGCCAAAAACGCAGTACTTCCAATCATGGCGGCCAGCATCCTGACCGGCTGTGAGACTGAGCTTCTCAATGTGCCGCAGCTGAGCGACGTGCAGGCGACAATCCGGATCCTGCGCAGTGTCGGCTGCACGGTAACGGTCGACGGAGACGTTGTCGGTATTGATTCGACCGGGGTGTGCCGCAGCGAGGTTCCGGATGAGCTGATGCATCAGCTTCGTTCGTCGATCATTTTTCTCGGCGCGCTGCTTGCGCGGTGCGGCGAGGCGCGCCTGTCCATGCCGGGCGGCTGTGCGCTGGGCCGCCGACCGGTCGACCAGCATCTGAAGGTGCTGCGTGCGCTCGGTGCGGAGATCGAGGAGACGGACGGACACATTCTCTGCCGCAGCCGCGGCCTGCGCGGCACACGCATTGAACTGGATATGCCCAGCGTCGGTGCAACGGAAAACGCCATGCTTGCCGCCTGTGCGGCGGAGGGGACGACCGTTTTGACCAATGCTGCACGTGAGCCGGAGATCGCCGACCTGCAGGAATACCTGCGCCGCCTCGGCGCAAACGTCAGCGGCGCCGGAACGGGCACCGTCACCGTGGCGGGGTTTGATCCGCAGCCGCGTGTGGGCCATCGCATCATGCCCGACCGTATCGTGGCCTCCACACTGCTGTGCGCGGCCGCCGCGGCCGGGGGAGATCTGGAGCTGCGCGGGCTTGCGCCGCGCACATTCTCATCGGTGACGGCGGTGCTCTCCGAGATGGGCTGTCAGCTGCGCACCACCCGGCGCAGCGTGCGCATTTTATCCGACGGCCGGCTTCGCGCGCCGGGACCGATCGCCACGGGACCGTATCCCGGCTTTCCGACGGATGCGCAGCCGCTTTTGATGGCGGCCTGCCTGCGTGCCAGAGGTACGACGCTGTTTGTCGAAAACATGTTTGAAAATCGTTACGGTCAGGTCAGTGAGTTCGTCCGGCTTGGCGCGGACGTACGTACGGTCGGAAAGCTTGCCGTCGTCAACGGCGTCGAGCGGCTGACCGGCGCAGAGGTGTCCGCCACCGATCTGCGTGCCGGAGCCGCCCTCGTCACCGCCGCGCTGGCGGCGGAGGGGGAGAGCCGTATTCACGATGCCGGACATATAGACAGAGGATATTTTGACCTGGACGGGAGCCTGCGCTATCTGGGCGCGGAGGTTTTCCGCTCCTGAGGGAAGGAGTGAACTGCCGTGCCAAAGCCGGCACGCCGCCGCGGACGCGATCCGCTGCGCAGAAACTGGTTTGCGCCGTTTGCCTTTATCATCATTGTGGCGGCGCTGCTGTTCGGAATCAGCGTGTTTTTCCGCGTCTCCCGCATTGAGGTGACGGGGAACGTGCTTTACACGACGGACGAGATCGTCGAGGCGGCGGGAATCGAGGAGGGAGACAATCTCTTTTTCATCAACCCCATCGCGGCAGGAAGCCGCATCATTTCCCGCCTGCCCTATATTTCCGAGGCCACGGTCAGCCGGGGCCTGCCCGACCGTGTGAAGATTGAGATCCGGGAGAGCCAGGCCGTTGCCTACATTCTGGTCGACGATGTGCCCTGGAGCATCGACAGTCGCTGTAAGCTGCTCGGCCCGGGCGAGCAGGCGGATATGACCGCGCTGATCCGCGTCTCGGGCCTGACGGCCATCCATCCGGTCGTCGGTGAGACCGTCGCGCCCGGGCAGGAGGATACGGCCAAGGTGACCTATCTGACGGCGATTCTGCGCGAGCTGGAGTCGCGCGGCATGGTCAGCGACGTAACAGCCATTGACATGTCGAACCTTTCCAGCCCAAGTTTTGATTATCTGGGGCGTTTTACCGTAAAAATGGGGCAGAATGAGAATGTGGATTACAAAATGGGCCTGCTGGTGTCCGCCGTGGCGCAGTTGACGGCCGGAGACAGCGGCACCATTGATCTCTCCATCGATCGGCAGGCGCATTTCCTGCAGGGCTGAGCACGAAACGCCCTGCTGCGGCGCGCAATCGTGAATAAAACGAAAATTATTGACGCCGTTGGGGTAAAACCGTATTGACCTGCTGCCCAAAACAGTATAAAATGCAGTTATCTATAATTGGCTTATTGCGTCGAGCGGCCCGTCTGCCCGACTGAAAAAAATATGGGAGGCACATAGAAATGACCTTTACACCAGAGACTGGTCCCGAAAATGTCGTCACGCTGAAAGTCGTTGGCGTCGGCGGTGCCGGCAATAATGTCGTCAATCGCATGATCAAGGCCGGAACCACCGGCGTGGAATTTATCGCCGTCAACACGGACAAGCAGGCGCTGGCCGTCTCCAGTGCCGACCAGAAAATTCAGATCGGTGAAAAGCTTACCCACGGACAGGGTGCAGGCAGCAAGCCGGATATCGGCAAGCGCAGCGCAGAGGAGAGCCGCAGCGAGCTGGCTGCGGCCCTTGAAGACACCGATATGGTCTTCATCACCGCCGGTATGGGCGGCGGCACCGGTACGGGCGCCGCTCCCACCATTGCCGAAATTGCCCGCGAGGCCGGCGTGCTCACCGTCGCGGTTGTCACCAAACCGTTCAGCTTTGAGGGCCGGGTACGCATGACCAATGCGCTCGCCGGAATCGACGAGCTGCTCGGCCGCGTCGACAGTCTGCTCATCATCCCGAACGACCGTCTGAAGTATGCAACCGACCAGAAGGTCACGCTGGCCAACGCCTTTGCCATTGCAGACGACGTGCTTTATCAGGCCGTTACCAGCATTGCCGATCTCATCAAGCAGACCGGTTTCATCAACCTCGACTTTGCGGACGTCACCGCCATCATGCAGGGCGCCGGCTATGCCCACATGGGCGTCGGCCGTGCCACCGGCAAGGGGAAGGCGGAGGACGCAGCCCGCATGGCCGTCACCAGCCCGCTTATGGAAAGCTCCATCAACGGCGCAAGAGGCGTGCTTATCAACATCACCGGCTCTGCAGAGATGGGTCTGGAGGACGTCGAGGCCGCTGCAAATCTCGTGCAGGAGGCGGCCGATCCCGACGCCAATATCATCTTCGGCGCCACGTTCGACGATACGATGGATGACGAGATCCGCGTCACCGTCATCGCCACCGGTTTTGCCGACAACGCCGCCCAGCAGGCTTCCGCAGGGAAGACGCCCGAGCAGAACAGAAGCACGGCCAAACCTGCGCCTGCAAAACCTGCAGCGCAGCCGCGCGGCGGTATGTACACACAGGCTGCCGAGAAGGCTGCCGGTACGTCCGCTCCGTCTGAAGATGCGGCGGAAAATGATCCGTTTGACGAGATCTTCAAGATCTTCAATTCCAAATCCTGACGCGCGGCGCCGCTGTTTTTCAAAAGATTTGCATCTCCTCTGCTTTGTGCCGGGGAGATGCTTTTATTTTCGGTAAAGCTGTGGTACAATGGCAGAAAATCCAGTTTATCAGCTGTGGGAGGTTCATCGTGGCATTCAACTCCCTTTCCTATCTGATTTTTCTGCCGGTGTGCGTGCTGCTGTATTGGGTGATGCCGGCACGGCTGCGCGCGGCGTTTCTGCTGCTGGCCAGCTATTTTCTGTGCCTGTGCTGGGACGTTGCCAGCGGTGTGACGCTGTTTGTTGTGACGCTGGTGGCCTGGCGTGCAGCGCTCTGCATTGCGCGAGGCGGACACAAAAAGGCGGCGCTGACCGTGTCGCTGGTGTTGATCCTGGGCGCGCTGGGCTTTTTCAAGTACGCACAGTTTGCCCTCGGTTCCGTCTGCGCGCTGGCAAGGCGCCTCGGCGCATCCGTCTCCACGCCGGAGCTGGCGCTGTTTCTGCCGGTCGGGATCTCGTTTTATGCCTTTAAGTCCGCAGGCTATCTCATCGATGTGTACCGCGGTCGGACGAAGGCTGAGCCGAACGCCGTTACGGCAGCGCTTTTTATCGGCTTTTTTCCGGCGCTGGTCTCCGGTCCGATCGATCGTGCGGAGGGCCTGATGACACAGCTGCGCGCGCTGCACCGGCCCAATTATGAGCAGCTGATGCAGGGTGTGCTGCTGTTTCTGTGGGGCTTGTTTCTCAAGCTGGTGCTGGCGGACAATCTGGCGGTGCTGGTCAATCATGCATATGCCGACGTGTATGCCCACACGGGCTTTCAGCTGGCGGCTGCGGCCCTGTGCTATTCGGTGCAGATCTACTGCGACTTCGCTGCCTACACCGACATGGCGCGCGGCAGCGCGCTGATGCTCGGTATCTCGCTGATGAAAAACTTCGATGCACCGTATTTTGCACCGACGGTGCAGAACTTCTGGAGACGCTGGCATATCTCCTTGTCAAGCTGGTTCCGGGATTATCTGTATTTCCCGCTGGGCGGAAGCCGGTGCAGCCGGGCGCGGCACATTTTCAATGTGATGGTTGTCTTTGTCGTCAGCGGCCTGTGGCACGGCGCGGCGTGGACGTTCGTTCTTTGGGGATTGCTGCACGGCGTGTATCAGGCTGTCGAGATCCTCTGGCGGCCGGTTGGAAAGCGCCTGCGCGCTGCGCTGCGTCTGCCGGAACGCTGCCCCTGGCTGCAGGCGCTGCAGATCGCAGCGACGTTTCTGCTGGTCACGTGGGCGTGGATCCTCTTCCGGGCGGACACGCTGCGCGACGCGCTGTACGTTATGGGCGCGGTATTTCAGGCTCCTCTGGCGTTTTCCACGGGCTATTTCGGGCTGAGCGACCTCGGACTTGGAAGGCGGAGCCTTGCCAT
Source organism: Clostridiales bacterium (assembly GCA_022768185.1). GTDB lineage: Bacteria > Bacillota > Clostridia > Oscillospirales > Oscillospiraceae > JALEMS01. The sequence continues at coordinate 77,411 of JALEMS010000021.1, forward strand.
GCTGGCCGTGTCGGTGTGCGTGCTGCTGGCGGTGGAGCTGCGCGGGCAGAAGTGTGACCTGACGGAGCGTCTGGCAAAGCGGCCGGCCCCGCGGTTTGCCGTGTGCTTTCTGCTGATTGCCGCAGTGCTGCTGTTCGGCGCATACGGACCGGGCTTCGATCCGCAAAGCTTCGTTTATTTTAAATTTTAATAATTTGTCTCTTTCCAAATGGCGGGAACTATATTACAATACGATTTGTATGAAAGGGGTCGTTTTATTATGGATATGGAAGCACAGAAACCGGTTTATCATCGCGTCCTGCTGAAGATCAGCGGCGAGGCGCTTGCAGGAGAAAAGAAATTCGGCCTGGACTTTGACGTCATCGGCAGCGTCTGTCAGGCGGTCGGCCAGTGCGTCGATATGGGCGTCGAGGTCGGTATCGTGGTCGGCGGCGGGAACTTCTGGCGTGGCGTTAAGGACGGCGGCGGCAAGATCGAGCGCTGCCGTGCAGACCAGATGGGCATGATGGCCACGGTGATGAACTGCCTGGCCCTGGCTGATGTGATGGAGCAGATGGGGATTGACGTGCGCGTGCAGACTGCCATCGAGATCCGCCCGGTCGCAGAGCCGTATATCCGTCTGAAGGCGGACAAGCACCTCAAGCGCGGCCGTGTCGTCATTTTCGGCTGCGGCACCGGCTGCCCGTATTTCTCGACCGACACGGCGGCGGTCCTGCGCGCAGCGGAGCTGAATGCCGACGCCATCCTGCTTGCCAAAAACATCGACGGTGTGTATTCCGCCGATCCGAAGCTGGACGCCAATGCCGTCAAATATGAAGCCATCACCTACGACGAGGTGCTGGCAAATCATCTGGCCGTCATGGACAGCACGGCCACCAGCCTCTCCATGGACAACAGCATTCCCATTTTTGTCTTTGAACTGAAGGATACGCAGAATATCGTCCGCGCAGTATGCGGCGAAAAGATCGGCACGCTCGTAAAATAAAACCGGATAAAACCGAGGAGGAAACGAACATGTCAGCAGATTATAAGGAATTCACCGACAGAATGAAGCGCACCACCGAGGTGCTGACGGCTCAGCTGGCCGCAGTCCGCGCCGGCCGGGCCAATGCCGGCGTGCTCGACCCCATCCAGGTCGAGTATTACGGTCAGCCCACCCCGATCCAGCAGCTTGCCACCGTCTCCGTTCCCGATCCGCGCACGCTGATGATCCAGCCGTGGGACGCTTCCGCGCTCAAGTCCATCGAAAAGGCCATTCAGGCCTCTGAGCTTGGCATCAATCCGCAGAACGACGGCCGCGCCATCCGCCTGGTGTTCCCACCGCTCACGGAGGAACGCCGCAGGGAGCTGGTCAAGCAGGTGAAGAAGTACGGCGAGGAAAGCAAGGTCGCTGTGCGCAACATCCGCCGCGACGCCATTGATAAATTCAAAAAGCAGCAGAAGAAATCGGAGATCACCGAGGACGATTACAAGGACGTCGAGAAGGACATCCAGAAGCTGACCGACGACTACATCAAGGAGATCGACAAAATCTGCGAGAAGAAGGATAAGGAACTTTCCGAGATCTGATGACTGCACAGAACACAAAAAAGACAGGAGAGCCGGCGCTTGTCCGGCTCCCTCGTCATATTGCCATCATTATGGACGGCAACGGCCGATGGGCCAAGCGCCGCGGCCTGCCGCGCACGGCCGGACACGCCGCCGGAAGCGAGACCTTCCGCCGCGTGGCGACGCACTGCAAGAACCTCGGACTGGACTATCTGACGGTGTACGCCTTTTCCACGGAAAACTGGAAGCGCCCGCCAGAAGAGGTCCATGCCATCATGGGCCTGCTCGACCGTTATCTCCATGAGGCCATTGAGAAGATGGAGCGAGACGGCATTCGCCTGCGCATACTGGGCGACGTGGAGCTGCTTCCGGAGCGCCTGCGCCGACTCATCAGGGAAACCGACGAGATCAGTACGCACATTTCCGGCTTCCAGGCCAACGTCTGCATCAACTACGGTGGACGCGACGAGATCGTCCGCGCCGCGCAACGCTATGCCGAACGGCTGGCGGCCGATCCCGGCGCCGGCGCGCTGACGGAGGAAACGTTCTCCGGCCTGCTCGATTCCAGCGGAATTCCGGATCCGGAGCTGATCATCCGAACCGGCGGGGAGATGCGCCTGTCCAATTTCCTGCTGTGGCAGGCGGCGTATGCCGAGCTGTATTTCACCGACACGCTCTGGCCGGATTTCGGCGAGAAGGACATTGCCGAGGCGCTGGAGGCCTATGCCCGGCGTGATCGCCGCTTCGGCGGGATCTGACGGCCGGTTTTCATTCAGGAGAAACAGAGAATTTATGGTTACAGCAATTTCCGTTCTTGGCTCCACCGGTTCGATCGGCCGGCAGACGGTTTCTGCGGCGGAGCATCTCGGTTTGCCTGTCCGGGCAATCACGGCGAACCGGAACACCCGGCTGCTGGAGGAGCAGGCCAGACGGTTGCGCCCGGCTCTGGCTGCCGTATATGACGAGCAGGCCGCCGCGCAGCTGCGCATTGCGCTTGCGGATACGGACATCCGCGTCGCCTCCGGCATGGAGGGACTGCTGGAGGCCGCGCTCGTTGCCGGGGCAGACTGCGTGGTGACGGGCGTTTCCGGATCGGTTGGCCTGCGGCCGACGCTGGCAGCGATCGATGCAGGTCGCCGCATCGCACTGGCCAACAAGGAGACGCTGGTGTGCGCCGGCACGTTGGTGATGGCGCGCGCCCGGGAGCGCGGCGCGGAAATCATCCCGGTCGACTCCGAGCATTCTGCCATCTTCCAGTGCCTCGCAGGCCGACAGCCCGGTGAACTGAGGCGCATTCTGCTCACGGCGTCCGGCGGCCCGTTTCGGGGCTGGACGCGCGCGCAGACTGCGTCCGTCACGCCGGAGCAGGCGGTGCGCCATCCAAACTGGAGCATGGGCGCAAAGATCAGTGTCGACTCGGCCACGATGATGAACAAGGGTCTCGAGTTCATCGAGGCCATGCACCTGTTTGCCGTACAGCCGGAGCAGATTCACGTGCTCATCCATCCACAGAGCGCGATCCACTCCATGGTGGAGCTGTGCGACGGGGCAGTCATTGCACAGCTGGCCTCGCCCAGCATGGATCTGCCCATCCAGTATGCGCTCACCTGGCCGGAGCGCCGGCCTTCGCAGACGCCGACGCTGGATTTTGCCGCGCTGGGCGGCATGACGTTCTTCGAGCCGGAGCTTTCCGAGCTGCCGTGCCTGTGCCTGGCCATGGACTGCGCCCGCCGCGGCGGAACGGCTCCGGCCATCCTCTCGGCTGCCAACGAGGCGGCCGTCGCACTGTTTCTGCAGCGAAAAATTGGGTATAATGAGATTTATGACTGTGTTGCCGATGCGCTCAGCCGCATAGAAATCAATCAGACGTCGGCGTTGGAGGACATACTTCTGGCGGATTCGGCGGCGCGGAAACTTGTGATGGAGCGATATACCTGATGTTTATTATCCTTGCAATTTTACTGTTTGGCCTGCTGATCGCCGTGCATGAGCTGGGGCATTTTCTCACAGCGAAGGCCTGCGGCGTGCGCGTGCTGGAGTTCGCCATCGGCATGGGACCGGTCATTGTCAAGCGGCAGAGAGGGGAGACGCTCTATTCCTGGCGCTGCCTGCCCATCGGCGGCTTCTGCTCCATGGAGGGCGAGGACGAAAGCTCCAGCGATCCGCGCGCCTTCAGCGCGCAGCCGGGCTGGAAGAAGTTTCTCATCCTGGTGGCGGGCGCGGCGATGAACTTTCTGCTGGGCCTGCTGATCGTTGTGATGCTCTACAGCAGCGCCGGCAGCTTTACCACCGCGCGCATCGACAGCTTTATGGACGGCTGTCCCTATCAGGGCGAGCAGGCCCTGATGGAGGGCGACCGCATCGTGCGCGTCGACGGACACCGCATCTATTATATGTCCAACTTTGCCAACTACATTACGCAGGGCAAGGCGGACGGACGGCACGACATCGTTCTCATCCGTGACGGACAGCGCGTGGAACTGAAGGATTTTTACATGGTTCCCGTGCCGCTGCAGGATGAGACCGGCGCGACCGTGCAGAAATACGGTCTGCTGTTTGCCCGCGAGGAGGCGACTGTCGGAAGCGTGCTGCGCTACAGCGTCTACACCTGCGTGGACTTTACGCGTATGGTGTGGGATGGCCTGCGCGACCTCATCACGGGCGCAGTCGGTGTGTCGGAGCTGTCCGGCGTGGTAGGCATCGTCAGCCTCATCAATGACGTCGGCCAGCAGGCGGAAAAGGTGCAGACGGCGCTGTATAACATCGCCTATCTCACGGCCTTTATCGCAGTGAACCTTGCGGTGATGAACCTGCTGCCCATCCCGGCGCTGGACGGCGGGCGGGTGCTGTTTCTGGTGATCGACTTTCTCGTGCTGGCGTTCACGCGGCGCCGGCTCGATCCGAAATATGAGGGCTATGTCAACACCGGCGGCTTTGTGCTGCTGATGGCGCTGATGGTGTTTGTGATGTACAACGACGTGATGCGTCTGATTCGGTAGGTGAACGATGAAACGAAAGCAAACCCGGCAGATCTGTGTGGGCGGCGTGCGCATTGGCGGCGGCGCCCCCGTTTCTGTCCAGTCCATGTGCAATACCGACACGGCGGACACCGCCGCCACGCTCGACCAGCTTTGCCGCCTGCGGGACGCCGGCTGCCAGATCGCGCGCCTGGCCGTTCCGGACGCCGAGGCGGCGGCGGCGCTGCCGGAGCTGTGCCGCAGATCGCCGCTGCCTCTGGTGGCGGATATTCATTTTGATTATCGGCTGGCGCTGGAGGCTGCCCGCGCCGGCGTACATAAGATCCGCATCAATCCCGGCAACATCGGCGGGGAGGAGCATGTGCGCGCCGTGGCGGACGCCTGCCGTGCGCGCGGTATTCCCATCCGCATCGGCATCAACGGCGGCAGCCTGGAGCGGCAGCTGCTGGAGAAATACGGCCGTCCCACGCCGGAGGCCATGATCGAGAGTGCACAGGCGCACATCGACATGCTGCTGCGCGCCGATTTTTCGGACATCTGCCTGTCGCTGAAGGCCTCGAGCGTTCCGCTGACCGTTGCGGCCTACCGGCTGGCGGCCGAGCGCTTCCCCTTTCCGCTGCACCTCGGCGTGACCGAGACCGGCACCGCCTACAACGGCGTCATCCGCTCCGCCGTCGGCATCGGCACGCTGCTGAGCGAGGGCATCGGAGATACCGTCCGCGTCTCGCTGACGGCAGACCCTGTGGAAGAAGTGCGCGCCGGCATATCCATTCTTAAGGCTGCGGGCCTGCGCTCGGACGGCGTTCGGCTTGTGGCCTGCCCGACCTGCGGCAGAACGCGCATCGACCTCGTTCGCCTTGCCAATGAGGTGGAGCAGCGCCTTGCAGCTGTCGACGCCGATCTGACGGTGGCCGTGATGGGTTGCGTCGTCAACGGCCCGGGCGAGGCGCGTGAGGCCGATTACGGCATTGCCGGCGGAAAGGGCGAGGGCCTGCTGTTCCGCCGGGGCGAGATTCTGCTCAAGGTGCCGGAGGCACAGCTGTGTGATGCGCTGATCGAACTGATCGAGCGTGATCTGCGCACAAATCAGACAGAAAGCGAACAGCCATGAATGAAGTGACAAAATTTCTTGAATTATTTCCTGAGTGCGCGGGGCTCAGCGCCATGTGCGGCGGGCTGGAGACAGCCGGCGTGTACCGCGCCGAAGTCGACAGCAAAAGCCTGACGCTGGAGATCGCCGCGCACTTTGCCCGCATGCCGGCTCCTGCAGAGCAGGCGGCGCTGGAGGCACGCATTCAGGCAAGCTACGGACTGACGCGCGTGACGATCTCCGCCACGGGTGACACAAAAACCGCATCCGAGATCAAGCGCGGACCGGAGCCGGCCAGGGCGGCCGACACCGTGCTGATCGGTAAGGCCATCAAGGGCGAACCGCAGCCGATCCGCGGCATCACGGCAGAAAGCGGCGCGGTTATCATCCGCGGTGAGGTTTTTTCCGTTGAAAGCAAGGACATGCGGCGCGGCGGCTCGCGCATTTTTATTGACATCACGGATTACACCGGCTCGGTGCGTGTCTCCCGGTTTTTCCGCCCGGGTGAGGATCGCAGCGGCTTTGACCAAATCAAAACCGGCATGTACCTCACCGTACAGGGCAACGTCAGCTTTGACCGTTACGAGGGGGACATTGTGCTTGAGCCGCGCAACATTTCCTCCGGCAAACGCGCCATCCGGCAGGATACCGCACCGGAAAAGCGCGTGGAGCTGCATCTGCATACGCGCTATTCCAACCTTGACGCACTCACCGATCCCGCGGCTGCCGTCAAGCGTGCTGCCGCGTGGGGCCATCCGGCCATCGCCATCACAGACCACGGCGTGGCACAGGCCTTTCCCGAGGCGTGGAAGGCCGGAGGCAAGGCCGGGATCAAGGTCATTTACGGACTGGAAGGATATTATGTAAACGATGTGGACGAAGGCATGGCGGTTCACGGAGAGAGCAGTCAGCCGCTCGACGGCCGCTTTGTGGCGCTCGATGTGGAGACCACCGGCCTTTCTCCGAAAAACGACCGCATCATTTCTTTCGGCGCGGTGATCTTTTCCGTACGCGGAATCGAAAAAAGCTTCTCGCGTTATGTAAACCCGAACCGGCACATTTCCCCTGAGATTACCAAGCTCACCGGCATCTCGGATCGGGATGTGTTCGACGCGCCGCAGGAGGAGGAGGCGCTGCGCAGCTTTCTGGAGTTTGCCGGAGCGCTGCCGATCGTGGCGCACAACGCAGACTTTGATATTGCGTTCGTCTCTGCTGCGGCCGAACGCGCAGGCATCCCGTTTGCTCCGGTGTACATCGACACGCTGACGCTTTCGCGTTCGTTGCTGCCGCACCTGAAGCGGCATAAGCTGGACATGGTCTCGCGTGAGCTGGGCCTGCCGGATTTCAACCATCACCGTGCCGATGACGACGCGGTGGCTGCCGCACAGATCTTCCGCAGCTTTGTGCCGCTGCTCAATGCCCGCGGGGCTGAGACCATCGACCAGATTTCCGCTGTCCTCACCCGTGAGGAGGGCGTCTCCCGCCGTGTGCGGCACATTGTGCTGCTGGTGCAGAATAAGATCGGCCTGAAGAATCTCTATCAGCTCATCTCAAAATCCTATCTGGAGCATTATAAGCGCAATCCCATCCTTCCCAAGAGCCTGCTCATGCAGCACCGGGAGGGCATCCTCATCGGCTCAGCCTGCGAGGCGGGCGAGGTGTTTCAGGCCATCGTGCGCGGCGCGAGCAAGGAGGAACTGCGCCGCCTGGCCTCGTTTTACGATTATCTCGAGATCCAGCCCATCTGCAACAATCGCTTCATGCTCGACAACGGGCAGGCGGCGGACGAGGAGGCGCTGCGCGACTTTAACCGCTCCGTCGCCGCGCTGGCGAAGGAGCTGGACAAGCCGCTGATCGCCACGGGCGACGTACACTTTCTCGATCCGGAGCATGAGATCTACCGGCACATTCTGCTGGCCTCGCGCAAATTCCAGGACGCCGACCGGCCGCTGCCGCTGTATTTCAAGACGACGGACGAAATGCTCACGGAGTTTTCCTATCTCGGCGAGCAGCTGGCCTACGACGCTGTGGTCAAAAATCCCTGTGCCATTGCCGCGCGCTGTGAGGTGATCGAGCTGCTTCCAAAGGATCTGTATACGCCCATCATCCCAAACTCCAAGGAGGATCTGGAGCGGATGGTCATGGAGAAGGCGCATGCGCTGTACGGAGACGAGCTGCCGCAGCTTGTGGCAGACCGGCTGGCCAGCGAGCTGGACGCCATTCTCGGCAGAAACTACGACGTCATTTACATGAGCGCGCAGAAGCTGGTGGCGGACTCTCTGGCGCACGGGTATCTGGTCGGCAGCCGGGGCAGCGTCGGCTCGTCGCTGGTGGCGTACATGTCCGGCATCACAGAGGTCAACTCGCTGCCGCCGCATTATCGCTGCCCGTCCTGCCGCTACAGCGACTTTGAATCCGGCAAGGGCTGGGGCGCCGGCGCGGACATGCCCGATCGGACATGCCCGGTTTGCGGCGCAAAGCTGGCCAAGGACGGCTTCGACATCCCGTTTGAAACCTTTCTTGGCTTCGGCGGCGACAAGGTTCCGGATATCGACCTGAACTTCTCCGGTGAATATCAGGCAAACGCACACAAATACACAGAAACACTCTTCGGCAGCGACCACGTTTTCCGTGCTGGCACCATCGGCACGCTGGCTGAGAAGACAGCCTACGGCTACGTCAAAAAGTATCTGGAGGAGCGCGGCGCAACTGTCACAAAGGCGGAGGAAACACGCCTGGCGTTGGGGCTGGTCGGCGTCAAGCGGACAACGGGACAGCACCCCGGCGGACTGGTCATCGTGCCGCAGAACATGGACGTCACAGATTTCTGTCCCGTGCAGCACCCGGCGGACGATCCGAAATCCGGCATCATCACCACGCATTTTGAATATCACTGCATGGAGGCAAACCTCCTCAAGCTGGACGAGTTGGGCCATGATGACCCCACCATGATCCGGATGCTGGAGGACCTCACCGGCTGCAACGCGCGCGAAATCCCGCTGGACGATCCGGAGACGATGCGCATTTTCCGCACGCCCGAGCCGCTGGGTCTGCCCGAAGGAGATCCCATCATCGGAAAGACCGGCACCATCGGCATCCCGGAGTTCGGCACGAACTTTACCCGCCAGATGCTGATTGATACGCAGCCGACCGATTTTTCCACGCTGGTGCGTCTGTCGGGCTTCTCGCACGGCACCGACGTTTGGGCCGGCAACATCCGGGAGCTGGTACTCTCCGGAACGGCTACCGTCCAGCAGAGCGTGGGCTGCCGCGACGACATCATGCTGTACCTCATCGACCGCGGCATGGACCCAAAGCGCGCCTTCAAATTCATGGAGGCAGTCCGAAAGGGCGCCATCCATAAGGGTAAGCCCTGGCCCGACGGCATTGTGGAGGAAATGGAGCAGCTCGGCGTGCCGGAATGGTGGATCGAGTCCTGCCGGAAGATCCAGTATCTGTTTCCCAAGGCACACGCGGTGGCCTATGTCATGATGGCCTTCCGCATCGCCTGGTTCAAGGTGCACGAGCCGCTGGCGTTTTACAGCGCCTATTTTTACCGCCGCAGTCAGAAGGATTCCTTTGATGCAGAGCTGATGACCTCCGGCGTCGAGCGCGTGCGCGCTGAGATCCGGCGCATTCGGAACGCCCAGGACGCCACGGCCAAGGAGCAGGATCTGCTCACTACGCTGGAGGCGGTGTACGAGTTTTACATGCGCGGGTTCACCTTTGCACCGATCGATCTGTATGAATCGGATGCCCGGCGCTTCACGCGGGCAGGGGAAAAGGCTCTGCGTCCGCCGTTTGTTGCCATCTCCGGCCTGGGCGAGACGGCGGCAGATGACCTGATGGCCTGCCGGGCCGGCGGCCGGCGGTTTATTTCCGCCGAAGAGCTCAGCGACGCCTGTCCAAAAGTCAGTGCCGCGCATATGGAGCAGCTGCGCGCGCTTGGTGCGCTCGGCGACTTGCCGGAAAGCAGTCAGATGAGTCTGTTTTGATGTCGGATTCATAATATAAATGCATTTAAATCTTTCTTTTTTATGCATTTTGCTCTTTCTTTTTTCTTTGATTTATACTATGATAGCAAATGGAAAGGAGCTGAGTTCATGGCAAGGTATCAGTGCATGTATTGCGAGGAAATCTATGATGAGGAGCTCGGCGAGCCCTACAAGGGCATTGCGCCGGGAACCAGGTTTGAGGACCTGCCGGAAAGCTATACCTGCGCGATCTGCGGTGTGCCCAAGGAAAACTTCCGCAAAATGAAGTGACCGTCAGCAACAGTATCCAGGTTCGGGAATACTGCCGCCTGCCGTCTGCACAACGGCTGGCCGGCCTTCTTCCAAAAAAACAGAAAGGAGAGTCTCGTCATGGCAAAGTATCAGTGCCCTGTTTGCGGCTGGGTCTTCGACGAGGAGCTTGGCTTCCCGTATGAAGGCATTGAGCCGGGAACAAAGTGGGAAGATGTGCCCGAAAGCTTCGTCTGTCCCATGGCAAACTGCGAAGTTCCCAAGTCGTTTTTCAAAAAGGTCGAAGAGTAAGAAAACTCCGGGATTGTCCGGAAAAAATTCCTTAAGGGGGTAATTTATTCATGGCAAAGTACGCTTGCTCCGTTTGTGGTTGGATCTATGATGAGGATCTCGGCATGCCGACTGTCGGCCTGCCTGCTGGAACCAAATGGGAGGATGTTCCCGACTCCTTCGAATGCCCGCAGTGCGTAGTTCCTAAGCTCTTTTTCAAAAAGGTCGAAGAATAATACAAAACCTCAACCGGTTCTTCCCCGGCTGCAGCACAGCCGGGGAAGAACGTCAAGCATCCGGCGGGCGCAGCTTTCTGCTGCGCCCGCTGTTCCGTTATGCGGAAACCGCCCGGCAACCTGTACTGCCGTGCGTAAAAAAGCCGCCGTCCGATTTTCGGACGGCGGCTTGATATTTATAAACTCAGAGGCTGGCCTTGGCCTTCTCGCACAGGGCGGTGAAAGCGGCGGCGTCGTGGATGGCGGTCTCGGAGAGCATCTTGCGGTTCATGTTGATACCGGCGCGCTTGAGGCCGTGCATGAAGGTGGAGTAGTTCATTCCGTTGGCCTTGCAGCCGGCGCTGATACGGGTGATCCACAGCTGACGGAACTGACGCTTCTTCATCTTGCGGCCAACGTAAGCATAGCGGCCGGACTTCATGACCTGCTGCTTGGCCATCTTGAAATGACGGGACTTGTTGCCCCAATAGCCCTTTGCCAGGCCGAGGGTCTTGTTTCTTCTCTTGCGCGTCATCATCGCGCCCTTAACTCTTGCCATGATTCAAGTCCTCCTTATTTGTACGGGATCATGCGCTTGATGGCAGACTCGTTGGTGACGTCTGCATAGTCACCCTGGCGGAGGCCTCTCTTGCGCTTTGTATCTTTTTTCGTGAGAATGTGGCTCTTATAGGCGTGCGCGTACTTCACCTTGCCGCTCTTGGTCAGGTTGAAGCGCTTTTTGGCGCCGCTGTGTGTCTTGAGTTTGGGCATTATATATTTTCTCCTTCCTGAGTGTTGCTGACCTGTGTGGGACGTTCCTTGGGTTTCTTCTTGACTGCGGACTGAGGTTTGGGGGAAAGGAAGACAGACATATTGCGGCCTTCCAGCTTGGGCTGCTTATCGAGCACGGCAACTTCGGCGCATCCTTCCGCAAAACGCCGGAGAAGCTGCTCGCCGATCTCCGTATGTGCCATCTCACGGCCACGGAAGCGGACGGAAACCTTCAGCCGGTCGCCGTCGCTGAGGAACTTCTGACCGTTGCGGAGCTTGACCAGAAAATCATTGTCGCCGATGCCGGGGGACATACGAATCTCCTTGATGTCGACCACACGCTGATTTTTCTTGGCTTCCTTTTCGCGCTTGGACTGCTCAAAGCGGAACTTGCCGTAGTCCATCACGCGGCACACGGGGGGATTGGAGTTGGGAGAAATTTTGACAAGGTCAAGGTCTTTGCTGATGGCCACGGCCAGCGCGGCCTTTGCGGACATGATGCCGAGCTGCTCGCCCTCCTCGCCGATCAGGCGGATTTCCTTATCATTGATCTCCTCGTTGATCTGATGCGTCAAATTTGCGATTGCGAAGCACCTCCCGGGTAAAGAAATAACAAAAAGCGCGGACATGGCAACATCCGCGCAATAAAACAGCTTCCTCAGGAAAACCATCATATTGACCCGGACGCATATCAGATGGCCGGGTGAGGACGGAATGCCGCACCTTCTTTATTAAGTGAATAAAATATAGCAGATACGTTTTGTTTTGTCAAGCGCTCCGGCAGGCATTACCCAAAAAATTTTTGGATCGGGACGCCGTGCGGCCGGTTATACCGCCCGAGCGACCACAGCTCTGACGGGTCGCCCATCAGACGGTTCGTCTGCTCCTGGCAGGTAAAGGCAGCCTGAAAGCCGGCCTGTCGGAAGAAGGCTTCCGTTTCGCTGCTGAAGGCGCCGAAGGGGTAGGCAACGGAGGGAATCAGACAAACCCCGTTTGCCTCGCATCCCGCGCGGAACTGCTCCAGATCGCGTTCGAGCGCCTGCCGGTAGCAGCATTCCGCCTCGCCCGGCTGCCGGCTGCAGCCCTTGCGCGGACTGAGGTGATGCATGTCCCACGAATGATACTGCACCTCCAGCACGCCGCGCTGCGACATGGCGGCGGCCGCCTGCCAGTCCAGATGAGAATAGGCAAGGTTGTGGTCCGGCTGCTGCGTATACTGTTGGCAGATCGAGCCAATGATGGCTGTTACGCCCGTGAATCCGTATTGCGCCAGCAGCGGCTCGGCATAGACAAGCGTGCTTTCATACCCGTCGTCAAAGGTAATCATGCAGGGCTTTTCCGGCATGACGAACGTGCCGTCATACCAGTCAAGCAGCTGCTGCACGCTGATGCTGTGCCAGCCGTTGTCACGCAGCCAAATGAGATCCTGTTCAAGCTCCTGCGGGGTGATCACATATTTCCCCAGCTGGGCGGGATTTTCGGATATATGATGATACATAATAATGGGAAGCGGAATTTCCCGCACCGCGTCGCGGATGCCGCCGGCCTGATAATCGATGGCCTGCGCCGGTGCGGTGAGCAGTACGGCAGCAAGCAGCAGGGAGATTGTTCGTCGTTTCAAAAAGATCACCTCTCCGGCTATTGTGGCCGGATCGACGCGATCCTTGCGAGAAAAATTCTTCTATTTTTTCATAGATGGGACAAAGCCGGCCTCAGCGGCCAGCCGGACAATACGGCTTGTGCCAAGCCGGTCTGCGCCGAGGGCAAGAAAATCCCGGGCGTCCTGCAGGCTGGCGATGCCGCCGGCGGCCTTCACCCTGACGTGTGCATCGCAGCAGCGGCGCAGCAGGGCCACGTCCTCCCGCGTGGCTCCGCCGGCGGCAAAGCCGGTGGAGGTCTTGATAAACTCCGCGCCGGAGTCGGAGACGATACGGCACAGCCGGCGCTTTTCGTCCTCGGTGAGCAGGCAGGTTTCGATGATGACCTTGAGCGTTTTTCCCGTGCAGGCGTGCCGGACGGCGGCAATGTCTGCGGAAACGGCGTCCCACCGCGCATCCTTCACTGCGGAGAGATTGACGACCATATCCAGCTCCTGTGCGCCGTTTTCCACAGCGTCGGCAGCTTCAAAGGCTTTGACGGCGGACGTGGCGCTGCCGTGCGGAAAGCCGATGACCGTGCAGACCGGCAGGCGGCCGTGCAGATAGCGCGCGGCCGCGGCCACGTGGCAGGGCGGGATGCAGACGCTGGCCGTGCCGTAGGAGATGCCCTCGTCGCAGAGTGCGCCGATCTCCGACCAGGTGCAGCCGGGGCGCAACAGCGTATGGTCGCAGTGGGCGAGAAGCTCGGAAATGTGCATGACGATTCCTTTCCCGGGCGGAATAACACCCGGACAGATCGAATATGTTTTTGTATCGGGCAAGAAAAACACGCGCCCCAAGCAAAGCGAAAGGAATGATTCGAGCATGGACGAGACAAAAGCATCCAATCGCGTTCAGTTATGCGGCGTGATGGCAGGAAGACCGGCGTTTTCCCACGAAAGCCGGGGCGAGCGTTTTTTTACGTTTCCGCTGGAGATTGAGCGCCTTTCGGGTACAACGGACACCATACACATCATCCTGCGCGAGAGCCTGCTGGCCGGTGCGGAGGCGGAGGCGGCAGAGAAGCTGCTGGTGATGGGAGAGCTGCGCTCATACAACAACCGCAGCGGCGAAGGGCCTCGTCTGGTCATCACGGTGTTTGCGCGCGAGCTGTGCCTTGCCGACGGCCCGGATGAAAATCATGTCTGGCTTACCGGAACACTCTGCAAGGCGCCGAACCTGCGTACCACGCCGATGGGACGCGACATCTGTGACCTGATGCTGGCGGTGAACCGCCATTACGGACGCAGCGATTATCTGCCGTGTATCACCTGGGGCACGCGCGCCATGGAGGCGTCCGACTGGCAGGTCGGAGACCGCGTGAGCCTCACAGGACGCATTCAAAGCCGCCGCTACATAAAGCTCATTGACGGTGCGCAGGTGGAAAAAACCGCTTTCGAGGTGTCCGTGACCGATATTTTCAAGGTGCCGGATTAAAGCTCCGGCACCTTTTTGCACTCAATCAGCCTGCTTTTCGGGCACGACCTCAATCCAGTATCCGTCCGGGTCGGTGACAAAATAGATGCCCATGGCGGAGTTTTCGTAGCAGATACAGCCCATGGCGGCATGCCGGCTGTGCGCTGCATCAAAATCCGCGGCAGTCAGGGCCAGGTGAAATTCACACTCGCCGAGGTTGTACGGCTCCGTGCGGTCCCGCAGCCAGGTCAGCTCCAGACGGAAGCCGGTTTTCCCGTCGCCCAGGTAGACAATGCGGAAGGAGCCGTCCTCCGGCTCGATGCTGCCGACGGGGGACAGGCCGAAGGCCTGCCGGTAAAAGTCAAGGCTCTTTTCCAGATCAAGGACGTTAAAATTGAAATGGTCAAAACGGAACATGGCAAGGTCTCCTTTTTCATTTTGTTCCATTATAGGGCAGGGCGGGGCGCTTGTCAAAGGCTGCCTGCGGTGGAAAAGGATTGAAAACCTGCAGCGCTATCCTGTATAATGTCTGCAGTGTGGCCGCAGTGACCTCTGCGGCCTTCGGAGCGACAATAGCAGGGGAGGTGTATGTGCCCGTGACGCAGAATAAACAGGAGTGCGAGCTGCAGGCAGAGGCGCGCTTCTGCAGCGGCACGTTGTTTGATGCCTGGCGCGTGCTGGGCTGTCACCGGCAGCCGGACGGTACGTGCCGCTTTGCCGTTTGGGCGCCGCAGGCGCAGACGGTATCCGTTGTCGGCGATTTCAACGGCTGGGACGCGACGGCCGTGCCCATGCAGCGGGACGCGTATGGCGTTTTTCATGCTGTGGTATCGGGGGCGGCGGATGGCAGCATCTATAAATACGCCGTGACCGGACGGGACGGCCGTACGGTGTGGAGGGCCGACCCCTTTGCCTTTCATGCCGAGACCGGGCCGAAGACCGGCTCGAAGATCTGGCCGCTGGACGGCTATGCATGGGGAGACGCGGCGTTTCTCCGGGCGCGTGCGCAGCGCGACCGTACCCGGGAGCCGATGTCCGTTTACGAGCTGCACCTTGGCTCCTGGCGTATACCGGAGGGAGCGCAGTTCCCATGGTACCGGCAGATCGCCGACGAGCTGGCGGACTACTGTGTGGAAATGGGATACACGCACGTGGAGCTGCTGCCGGTAACGGAGTATCCGTTTGAAGGCTCCTGGGGCTATCAGGTGACGGGCTATTTTGCTCCCACCAGCCGGTACGGCACGCCGCAGGACTTCATGTATTTTGTGGACAGGCTGCACCGCGCGGGGATCTTTGTGCTGATCGACTGGGTACCCGCGCATTTTCCCAAGGATGAGCACGGGCTGGCCAGCTTTGACGGCGGGCCATGCTTCGAACTGGCTGATCCGCGCATGGCCGAGCATCCCGACTGGGGGACGCTGATCTTTGACTATGCCAAGGGACCGGTGCGCAGCTTTCTCATCTCATCGGCCCTGTTTTTCTGCGAGGTCTACCACATCGACGGCATCCGTGTGGACGCCGTCAGCTCCATGCTCTATCTGGACTATGGACGCCGGCCGGGGCAGTGGACGCCGAACCGGGACGGCGGTAACATCAATCTGGATGCCGTCGCCTTTCTGCAGGCGCTCAACACCGCCCTGCTGAGCGCGTATCCCGGCTGCATCACCGTTGCCGAGGAGAGCACAGCCTTTCCGGGCGTGACAGCTCCGCCATGGGACGGCGGGCTGGGCTTCTGCTATAAATGGGACATGGGCTTCATGCACGACACGCTCGACTATCTGTCGGTCGACCCGTTGTTTCGCAGCGGCTGTCATGAAAAGCTGACCTTTTCCATGATGTACGCCTTTTCCGAGCACTACATTCTTGCCTTCTCGCACGACGAGGTGGT
>JALEMS010000046.1 GCA_022768185.1 Clostridiales bacterium
TTGCTATGCAAAAGCATAGCAAAAAACAAGATGCGCCATTTTCTCGCCCCTTCGGGGCAACCGAAAATGATGCGCAAAAACTTCATGCGCTCTGGCTTTTGCCCATGATCGTGGTGCGCAATACTGCGCATGAAGTTTTATGCCCAGCATGTGGAAAGACAGCCGTCACGCCTTTCGCTTTACCCTGTAGACTTTTTTGCGCCTTCCTGCTATCATAAGCTGGCAAGAATCGGAACGAAGCCGGAGCCGGAAGGAGCGTTTCATGGGAGAATTATCCAAATTACCAAATATCGGAAAAGCAGTCGAGGCACAGCTCATGCAGGTCGGCATAAATACGGCGGAGGAATGAAAGCGTGTCGGCGCAAAAGCGGCATGGCTGAGAATACAGGAGATCGACGGATCGGCTTGTATCCATCGCCTGCTGGCGCTTGAGGGCGCAATCGAGGGAATGAAAAAGACGATGCTGCCGGAGGAAGTCAAGGCCGACTGAAAGGCATTCTGCATGAGGAACAAAAAGGCATGAACCGAGCTGAGCTGGAGGCGTATATTCTCGACAATTACAGCACAGAGCCGAGCTATCCGTGGCGCAAATACCCAGGCTTTGCAGTGTTCCGCCACAGCAGCAATCAGAAATGGTTCGCGCTGATCATGGACGTGCCGAAAAGCAGGCTCGGCCTGCAGGAAAGCGGCAGCCTGCACGTGGTCAACCTCAAGTGCGACCCGATCCTGATCGGCTCGCTGTTGGGGAAGACCGGCTTTTTCCCCGCCTATCATATGAGCAAGGAGCACTGGATCACCGCGGCGCTGGACGGCAGCGTACCGGACGACCAGCTCAAGCTGCTGCTGGATATGAGCTATGAGGCAACCGCGCCGAGGGCGCGCAGAAAGCAAAGCAAATAAACCGGTGATTTTGGAAAGCGAGGTCGACGAGCATGATAACCGCCCTCTATTCTCTGGGGCAGGTCCACGGCGCGGAGCTGTGGCTCCTCTTCTGGCTTCTTTGTGCAATCGCCTATGCAGGCGGCTGCCGCTCTACCGGGCATATCACGACCGGAGCCTTCCGTATGACAACGCCGAGATAGATCACGTCTTTTCCTAACGGACAAGGCGGCGCGTCTGCAGGACAGCCGCCTGCACATCCGTGCGCCCCGGCGGCAGCAAAAGGCCTCCGCAGGATCGCTGTACGATCCCGCGGAGGCTTTTTCTGCCTGAGCCGCGCCGAAGCATGCGCTTACATTCGCCCCGCCAGCGACAGCACCACATGCTGCGCCAGCAGCAGGCCCGCGCTCGCCGGCACCCAGATGATTGACCCAGGCACGGCTCTGCGGCCCGGAGGCGGCGTTTCCGCCGGCTCCGGCTTACAGGCCGGCTCCGGGGAGAAAACCACGGTATGATGCGTGATACCGCGCGCACGCAGCTCCTTTCGTACCACACGCGCAAACGGGCAGCCGCTGGTCTGCGCCAGGTCGCATACGCGAAGCAGCGAGGCGTCCGTCTTGTTGCCGGTTCCGAGCGCAGAAACGATGGGGATGCCGCGTTCCACAGCCGTGACAATCAGATCGAGCTTGCAGGAAACCAGGTCGATGGCGTCAACGATGTAATCAAACGGCCCGGCGGAAAACAGCGTCTCGCGCGTGCCGGCCTCATAACGGGCCTGCAGCGGACGCACCGCGGTACCCGGCGAGATGTCGGCAATGCGCTGCGCCAGCACCGCAGCCTTGGGGCGACCAAGCGTCGAGTGCAGCGCAACGCACTGGCGGTTCAGATTGGAGACGCTCACGGTATCCTCGTCAAGCAGCGTCAGCCTGCCGACGCCGCTTCTGGCCAGCGCCTCGGCGCACCACGAGCCGACGCCGCCCAGCCCCACCACGGCCACATGGCTGCTCTGCAGCCGCTGCATGGCCGTCTCGCCCAGCAGCATCTGCGTGCGGATGAATTGTTCTGTCATGCCGGATCTCCCTTCTGCCTGTCCCCGCCGCCTGCAGCGAGGTCCGCCCCGAAAAACAGAGGCGCCTGTAAAAAGAAAAGACAGGCAAAACAGCCTGTCTTTTCTCAGTGGAGGCGCCATCCAGATTTGAACTGGAGCATCGGGGATTTGCAGTCCCCTGCCTTACCACTTGGCTATGGCGCCGACTGGAGCGGGCAACGAGATTCGAACTCGCTACCTCCACCTTGGCAAGGTGGCGCTCTGCCAAATGAGCTATGCCCGCAAATGGTGCCTTGGGTCGGAGTTGAACCAACGACACGCGGATTTTCAGTCCGCTGCTCTACCTACTGAGCTACCAAGGCATATTTCGCGATGGTGGGAACAACTGGACTCGAACCAGTGACCCCCTGCTTGTAAGGCAGGTGCTCTAACCAGCTGAGCTATGCTCCCGGATGTCTCACCATCTCTCGCGACGGCTTCCTGAGTATACTAAATAATCCCGCAATTGTCAACCCCCTTTTTCACTTTTTCTTCCGCTTCATCCGAGCCGTTTTGCAAGCCAGGTTCGACGGGCATACAGCGCCCCCACAGGGCAGAATTCCTGACAGCAGAAGCAGCGGATGCACGCGCGCCGGTCGATGCCCGGACGTCCGTCGCGCAGCACGATGGCGTGCGCCGGACAGCGCGCCGCGCACGCTCCGCAGCCCGTACACTGCGCCGCGTTCACCGCCGGGTGCGCGCCCATGACCCCGTCAAACACACGCCCCACGGCGCGCCCGAGCGGACCGGGCAGACGATCGTCAAAGAGCGTGCTGTGCCGTCCTGGGACGTCCACGTCCGGGATCACCAGCTCCGCCGCATCTCCTGCAACGGTCAGCGCGCCGCAGTCAGCCGGAATCAGCCCGCGCCGGACGGCCTCGGTCAGCGTGGGTACGGCGGCGGGCCTCAGCCCGAGCAGCCGGGCGCACCACAGATCGAGCGCGTGCGGGGAAGCGGACGCTGCCAGCACGCCGAAGGCGCGCGGCCGGCCGGACGTGGGGCCGTTTCCCTCCATACCGACCACCGCGTCACAGATACACAGTCGCGGACGCACGTATTCCGCCAGATCCACCAGCATGCTGCAGAACGGCTCGGTTCCGCGATAACGCAGATGGTATTCCGACTTGAGCGTGCCGGGCACGACGCCGAACAGGTTTTTCACCGCGGCGGTCATACCGGTCATCGCATGGGTCTTCAGCTTGCAGAAGTCGATGACGGCGTCGGCCTGCTGCAGCCAGGCGCAGTACTGAAACTGTCGGGCCGTCTCCGCCTGCGGAGCGTGTACGGTGCACTGGTCAAAGTTCCGGTTGAGCTGCGCGCCGTGCGCCGGCGCGTCCTCCAGCCCGGCCATCCGGTAGACCGCGGAAAGATACGCCGCATGGAACGGCCCGCCCGGACTGTCGCCCAGCACGGTCTCAGCGCCCCGCTCACGCAGCAGGCGCACAAGCGCATACAGAGCCTCCGGGTGTGTGGTTGCGGCCGTCTCCGGGCGCTTGGGGGCCACCAAATTGGTCTTTACGGCGATGCGCATGCCGGGACGCACCCAATCCAGCCCGCCCAGCAACGACAGCAGCCGCTCCATGGCCGGACCGATCTCCTGTGGCTGATAGCTGCCGCAGCGCACTGCGGCGACGTCCGGTGTTCTTATCATTGCGCCTGATTCTCCCACTGCTCATACAGCTCCAGCAGCGCCGCGTCGAGCGTCTCGCGCCGCGCTGAAATCTCCATCAGCTTTTCGTAATCTGCAGCATAATCCTCCGCCGCCTGCCGGTCCAGTTCGGCAATGGCCGCCTCGGTTTTTGCGATCTCACGCTCCAGCCGCGCCAGCTGCTTTTCCGCCGCCTTTCCGTCCACCCGCTTCGGCTTCGGATTCTTCCGTTTCTCCTGCGTCTTTTCCGTGCGTCCGACGCTCTCCATGCGCTGACAGTATTCGCGGTACTCCGAAAAGCCCCCGCGGTAGTCGACGATGCCGCCGTCCTTCAGCTCCCAGATGCGTGTGGCAAACTTTTCGATGAAATAGCGGTCGTGCGAGACGAACAGCAGCGCCTCGCCGTAGCCTCCGAGCGCGTCCTCCATCCATTCGCGGCTGGCAATGTCCAGGTGGTTCGTCGGCTCATCGAGGATGATGAGGTTGACGTCGTGGCGCATGAGCATGCACAGCTTCAGCCGGCTGCGCTCGCCGCCCGACAGGGCGGAAACGGGCTTAAAGACGTCCTCTCCGGAAAACAGGAACTGGCCCAGCCGGTCACGGGCCGTCTGCGGGTCGCACTTCTCCTCCCACAGCATGGTGTCCAGCAGCGAGCGCGTGTCGTCCTGAAAGGTCACGACCTGCGGCAGATAGCCGATCTTCACCTGCGGGCCGAAATGCGTAAAGCCGGCGTCCGGCAGCTCCTGCCCCATGAGAATACGCAGCAGCGTGCTTTTCCCCGTTCCGTTGTCGCCGATGAGGGCGATTCGCTCGCCGCCGGTCATCATCAGATTCAGCCCGGAAAACAGCGTTTTCCCGTCATACTGCTTTCCGATATCCTCCAGCACCAGCACCTCGTCGCCGAAGAACTCCTGCTCGCAAAACCTGGCCTTCATGCGCTTTTCCGTCTGCGGCCGCTCAACGGTCTGCAGGCGGGCAATGCGCTTTTCCATGGAAAAGGCGCGCTTGTGCAGCTTGTCGTTTCCCAAGAAGGCCCACAGGTGCAGGTTGTCCGCCGCCTCCTGCAGCTGTCGGATCTGGCGCTGACTCTTTTCGTAGGCACGGCGCTGCTCCTCGCAGCGGCGGCGCTTTTCGGCGACAAAAAAGCTGTAATTACCGGAATAGGACACGGCCCTGCCGTTTTCGATCTCCACGGTGCGCTGCGCGATGCGGTCGAGAAAATACCGGTCGTGGCTGATGGCCAGCACCGTACCGCGGAATTTGCGCACATAGTCCTCCAGCCACTCTGTGGCGTGCAGGTCGAGGTGGTTGGTCGGCTCGTCCAGCAGCAGAATGTCCGTGTCCTCCAGAATCAGACGCGCCAGATTCAGCCGCGTTTTTTCACCGCCGGAGAGACTGTCGAACCGCTGCATGCGCTGTCGCATGGGGATCTCCAAACCGTTTGCCACCGTGTTGCGCATCCGCTCCGTTTCATAGCCGCCCAGCCGCTCGAAATCCGCCTGCAGCCGGTCGTATTCCGCCAGCAGAGCCGGCGCGTGATCGGTCTCCAGCTGCAGCTGCAGTCGCTCCATACGCGCGGCGATGGCGTCGACGCGGCGGTGTGCCGTCTTCAGCACGTCCTCCGCCGTATATTCCGGCGGATAGGAGGGGATCTGTGAGATCAGCCCCAGCCGCTTGCCGGAGGCAATGGCAACATCGCCCTCATCCGGCGTCAATTCGCCGGCAAGAATACGAAAAAGCGTTGTTTTTCCGCCGCCGTTGCGTCCGAGGATGCCGATGTGTTCGCCGGCTGTAACGTCCAGATCCAGCCCGTCGAGAATATTGCGTTCCTGATCGAAGGCCTTCACCAGGCCCTTTACGGAAATATCGGTCATGTCGTTTTGTGCTCCGATCTATTTACTCACCGCCGCCTGCAGCACCGCGTTTGCAACCGGGCCTGCCGCGGACAGTCCGCCGCCGCCATGCTCAATCACAACGACGAAGGCGTAGGGATGCTTCTCATCGTTGAGAAAGCCCACAAACCAGCCGTGCGACGCACCGTCGCCCGTCTCTGCCGTGCCGGTCTTGGCGCAGATGCTCAGGCCGGGGAAGCTGCCGCTGCCGTAGGCATACTGGACGTTGTAGTCCATCATGGAGCGGATGCGTTCTGCCGTGTCCTGGTCGAGCAGCTGCCTGGCGCTGTCCCAGCGCTTATGTCCGACCAGCGTCGGCTCCATCAGCTGGCCGCCGTTTGCGATCGCGGAAACCAGACGCAGCATGGAATACGGGCACACCAGGTCGGTATACTGTCCGATGCCGGACCAGGCCATCAGCGACGTGCCCGGCTCGGCCTTCTCAAACTTTCCGGCCTGCGTGGCAATGCCGTCGAGCGAGTGTGCCCCGGTAAGGCCCAGCTGCCCGGCGTAGTTTGCCAGCGTGTCCGGCCCCAACTCCAGCGAGATCTCGGCGAAGGCACAGTTGCACGAATGCGCCAGCGCCTGCTCAATGGTCTGGTCGCCGTGCACGCCCGTGCACTTGACGGTGTCGCCCATCACCTGTACGCTGCCGCTGCAGTGGAAGGTGCGCGTGTCCAGATCCGGAATATTCTCCAGCGCAGCCGTCAGCGTTACGAGCTTGAAGACGGAGCCGGGCGTGTAGGCCGCGCTGATGGTGCGGTTGAGGTATACGCCGTCCTGCGACGGATCGGGGCCGATGTTCGGATCGTAGGTCGGCGAAGAAACCATGCAAAGGATCTCGCCTGTCTTATAATTACACACCAGCACCGCGCCGGCGCGGCCCCACAGCGCACGGTAGGCCGTGTTGTTCAGCTCCGCGTCGATCGTCAGCGGCAGCGTCCGCTCTTTGGCGGAAACGCCGCTGACAAAGCTGTAGCGCACCAGCCGGTCGGACAGCGCGGTCAGCGCGCCCGTGCCGATGTTTCCGCTGTAGTCGCCCACCGCGTGCAGGCAGGACATGCGCGTCGTCTGGTCGTCGGCATAGGCAAACACGCCGTCTCCCGCGCGCGCCAGCACGACGCCGTTCCGGTCCGTAATGATACCGGCGTTGAGCACGCCGTTGGTATAAATCTCCGCATTGCCGCGGAACATGGCCCAGTCCCTGCCATCCTGCCACAGACGAACGACAAAGACCGCCAGGCCGGCAAACAGCAGCGCCACCAGTACGAGCACCGCCGTCGCTCTGCGCTTGATCTTTTTCACGGTGCATCCTCCTCCCCGTCCGCGTCCGGTATCCGTTCGGGGTGCGCCATGCGCACGGAGAAGCTGGCGCCCTGCCTTGTGTCCTCGGCCTTGATGTAGGCCAGCAGCGCCCAGCACGAGATGAGGCTGGAGCCGCCGCGCGAGACGAACGGGAAGGTCACGCCCGTAAACGGCAGGATGTCCACCGAGCCGAACACATTGAGCGCCACCTGCGTGAGCATCATGCTGACCGCGGCGCATGCCGCGATAACATAAAACGAGCTTCTGCCCTGCGCGGCGTTCCGCACCGCCGAGATGGCCAGCACGACAATACCGGCCACGGCGCACACCGCAACGATCAGCCCCAGTTCCTCCGCAATAAGGCAGAAGACCAGATCCGTATCCGCCGCGACGATCTTATGCAGCCAGCCCGCACCCGCGCCCTGCCCGAACAGGCCGCCCGAAGCGGCCGCAGCCAGCGCACGCGTCTGCTGATAGCCCGCTCCGTAGGCGTCCTCCCAGATATGTCCCCATGAGGCGAAGCGCGTTGCAATATACGGCTTGACGCTCAGAACGAAGAAGCCCGCGATCGCCGCGCCGGAAATGGCCAGAATGATGGTCGACACACTGCCCGATCGCATGAAGCAGATGACCAGAAACGCCACGAAGAACACCAGCGCCGTACCGAAATCGCCCATCAGTGCCAGCGCGCAGACACACAGCGCCGAAAAGCCGACAAACACGAACACGTTTCTCCGCCGGAACAGATTGTCCAGCGTGGCCGCACCCGCGTAGGCATAGGCGATTTTAACGAACTCCGACGGCTGAATGGAAAAGCCGGCCACGTAGATCCAGTTTTTCGCGCCGAAGATCTCCTCGCTCGTCAGCAGGTTCAGCGCCAGAAAGGCAACGGCCCCGATGGCCGCCGGCCAGCGCAGCGCCTTGGCCCGCCCGAGGTCGCGCAGCCACCAGCCGAGTACCGCAAAAAGCACCACGCCGGCCACCAGCATGATGATCTGCTTGTCCATGCTCTCCGGCGTGGAGCTGGCCGCGACCGACAGGCCCAGGCTGGAGAGATAC
Source organism: Clostridiales bacterium (assembly GCA_022768185.1). Lineage (GTDB taxonomy): Bacteria > Bacillota > Clostridia > Oscillospirales > Oscillospiraceae > JALEMS01. The sequence continues at coordinate 7,871 of JALEMS010000046.1, forward strand.
AACGCAATGGTCTCCACCTCAAAGCCCGAGCGGCGCAGCAGGCGCAAAATCAGATAGCACACCCACTCCAGCGTCATGAGCACCACAAACGCCGTGATGATCGACAGCGCGTATTCCTTCGCCGCATGGTGATACTGCTCAAGCAGCAGCACCGCCTGAATCACCGTCAGCATCAGCAGCGTCACACCCGGTCCGAACCGGGACGGGGCCTTGCGCGCGCGGGACAGCCGGGCGCGCTCCTCGTTCGTCAGCTCGGAGAACTCCGCAGCCACGCCGGCAAACAGCAGCACATCCCCGTCTGCAAACACCGCGCCCTTGCGTCCGACCGGCTCGCCGCCGACGTAGGTACCGGAGCGCGAGGCCAGATCGAACACGCGCCAGCGTCCCTTGTCGCTGCGCACAAGAACCGCGTGCAGCCGCGAAATGCTCGGGTCATTGACGCAGATATCGGCCGAGCGGGCACGGCCAATGATGTTTTCATAGTGATACAGAGATGCGCGCGAGCCGTCCGGAAAGGTCAGAAAGCCCCACACCTCCGGCTCATACCGCTCGCGCAGCAGAGACCGGACACACCGGGCCAGCACCCACACCGACAGCAGTGCCACCAGATATTTCGACGCCAGAGAGGCATATTGAATGATCGCGTCCATCGCGTGTTCCTTTCCGTGATGACCGGCATTCTGCCGGCTTCCCGTTCCGCTTCGGCGGAAGCCGGCGATACGGGCTGATTATAACACACCCGCCCCCGACTTGACAACCGCAATGCTCGGAACCGTATGCCGGAGGCGGCATACAATGGAACAGCGTATTTGACCTGATAAGGAGGAGGGCCATGCATTATGACAGAAGCGCCGCAGTTGCCTACGCCCGCAAATGGGCCTTTGGCCGCAACCCGGAATACTACGATTTCGGCGGGATCGGCGGAGACTGCACCAACTTTGTCTCTCAGTGTCTGTATGCCGGCGCGGGCGTGATGAACTTCACACCGGAGCTGGGCTGGTATTACCTCAGTCCGGACGATCGCGCTCCGGCCTGGACGGGTGTGATCTATCTGCATCAGTTTCTCATCACAAACCGCGGTCCCGGCCCCTTCGGCGAGGAGCGTCCGCTCTCCTATGCCGAGCCGGGCGACGTGGTGCAGATGAGCTTTGACGGCCGCCGCTGGAGCCACACCATGCTCGTTACCGGCGGCGGCACATACCCCGGCGACATTCTGCTGGCCACCCACAGCTACAACGCCTTTGACCGCCCGATGGACACCTATGCCTATCAGCTGGCGCGTCTGATCCACATTTCCGGCGTGCGCGCATAAACGTCCGCGAGATATTGTGCAAGTTGTCCACTTGACGCACGGCAAAAACCGTCATATAATCACGTTAATTTCACATGATGTAAAGGCGATGACGGGGAATCAGTAGCCCGAGATGCAGCCCACAGAAAGCAGCCGGTCGATGAGAGGCGCGGGAAGGCAGCGGCGTGAATACATCCCCATAGCTCCGCACCGAACAGGCAGCGCCTCAGTAGGCTGCGGCGGGCATTCCCGTTACAGAATCACGGAGATTGACTGATCTCCAGAGAGGCACGGCGTTCAGACCGCCGTGTAAACCACAGGTGGTACCACGAGAAGCACGCTCGTCCTATGGACAGCGTGCTGATTTTTTTGAAAGAGAGGATAATCCCATCATGCCGATCACCAGCTTTCTGGAGCGCAACGCGCAGCAGTTCCCCGACGAGGTCGCACTCGTGGAGATCAATCCCGACGGCGACAACCTTCGCAGCGACAACTGGAAGGAATTTGCCCTTGTCGAAATGGATCCGGCCGGCGGCTACCGCCGCGAAATGAGCTGGGCGGAATTCGACCGCCGCGCCAACCAGTTTGCAAACCTGCTGCTCGCCAACGGCATCGGCCGCGGCGATAAGGTGGCCATTCTTCTGATGAACTGTCTGGAGTGGCTGCCGATCTACTTCGGCACGCTCAAGGCCGGCGCGCTGGCCGTCCCCCTCAACTACCGGTACACCGCAGACGAGATCAAATACTGTCTCGACCTGGCAGACGCCTCCCTGCTGGTGTTCGGCCGGGAGTTTACCACCCGCGTCGAGGCGATCAAGGACGACATTCCCAACATCAAAAAGCTCTTTTACGTCGGCGGACACTGCCCGCTGTGGGCACAGAGCTACTATGAGCTGATCTCCTACTGCTCCCCCAACCGCAGCAGGAGCATCGAGCTGAGCGAGGACGATGACGCCGCCATCTACTTCTCCTCCGGCACCACGGGCTTCCCCAAGGCCATTCTGCACAAGCACCGCAGCCTCACGCATTCGGCGCTGTGCGAGCAGAATCATCACGGCCAGACGCACGATGACTGCTTTCTGTGCATGCCCCCGCTGTACCACACCGGTGCAAAGATGCACTGGTTCGGCTCCCTCGTCTCCGGCTCGAAGGCCGTGCTGCTGCGCGGTATCAGCCCGAAGTGGATCATGCAGTGCATCGACCGGGAGCGCTGCACCATCGTGTGGCTGCTCGTGCCCTGGGCACAGGACATTCTTGACGCCATTGAGCGCGGCGACCTTCACCTGGAGGACTACCAGCTTGCGCAGTGGCGTCTGATGCACATCGGCGCGCAGCCCGTTCCGCCCAGTCTCATCAAGCGCTGGAAGAGCTATTTCCCCCAGCACCAGTATGATACCAATTACGGTCTGTCCGAGTCCATCGGCCCCGGCTGCGTGCACCTCGGCGTGGAAAACATCCACAAGGTCGGCGCCATCGGCAAGGCCGGCTATGGCTGGCAGTGCCGTATTGTCGATCACGACCTCAACGACGTCGCGTCCGGCACCGTGGGAGAGCTGGCCGTCAAGGGTCCTGGCGTGATGACCTGCTACTACAAAAACCCCGAGGCCACCGCCGAGGTGCTCAAGGGCGACTGGCTGCTCACCGGCGACATGGCCATGCAGGATGAGGACGGCTTCATCTGGCTGGTCGACCGCGCCAAGGACGTCATCATCACCGGCGGCGAGAACCTCTACCCCGTCCAGATTGAGGACTTCCTGCGTGCGCATCCGGCCATCAAGGATGTGGCGGTCATCGGCCGGCCGCACAAGCGTCTGGGTGAGATCGCCGCGGCAATCATCGAGCTGAAGCCGGGCGCCGTCTGCACGGAAGAGGACATCAACGAGTTCTGCCTCGGCCTGCCGCGCTACAAGCGTCCGCGCGAGATCATCTTTGACCATGTGCCCCGCAATCCCACCGGAAAGATCGAAAAACCGAAGCTTCGCCAGAAATACGGCAGCGTCGGCCTCGTCGGTCGGGAGAGCGGCGTGGAACTCAATGAAAAATAATTTTGTCTGAACACCGTTTCCGGGGTATGCAAAAACACCATCGTTCCCATATTCTTATGGGAACGATGGTGTTTCCAATCCGGGCGGAGCCACGGCTCAGACGACCAGGTATTTCTGCTTGTACTGTGCGTAAAGCGTCTGATATTCGGCGTCTCTGGAATTTTTCAGATCCAGCACATAGCCGTGCGTGTCCAGGCTGGAGTTGCTGATCTGAATCACGCAGATGGCGACGTTGGAGCAGTGATCCGCCACGCGTTCAAAGCACGTCACCAAATCGGTGAAGACAAAGCCCAGCAGCGTCGTGCAGCTGCCGCCCTGCAGACGGCGGACATGGTTGTCGCGCATGCGGTTTTTCAGCTGGTCGATCACCTGCTCGAGCGGCTCGACCTGCTTGGCCAGCGTGACGTCGTTGTTCAGGAAGGCGTCCGTCGTCATGGACAAAATCTCGCGCACCGCGTCATACATCACCAGCAGCTCACTCTGCGCCTCGTCGGAAAAGCGGATGTTCTTTTCGTACATCTCGCGTGAAACAGCGCAGATGTTCACCGCGTGGTCGCTGATCCGCTCGAAATCGCTGATACAGTGCAGCAGGCGGGCCATCTCGCTGCTGTCGCTGAGCGTCATGCTGCGGCCGGAAAGCTTCGCCATATAGGTTCCCAGCTTGTCCTCATAGGTGTCGACCATGCTCTCCGCCTCCGACACCGCGCGCGCAGTGGATTCATCATAGCCGCGCTGGTTCATGTCCATAGCCTGGAAAATGCTGTCGCGCGCCATCATCGCCATCTCGCCGGTCAGCTCCGTGCACAGACGCACGGCAATGGTCGGCGTGCTCATGAAACGATCGTCCAGCATGGAGAACTTTTCGTCCTCCGGCCCGTCCTTGAAAAACACCTTGGACAAGGCGATCAGCTGCTTGGAAAACGGAAGCAGCAGTACCGAAATGAGGATCTTGTAGACTGTGTGCGCCACGGCCACGGAGACATAGCCCATCTGATAGTCGCCCAGCGTCGGATGGAACAGCACATTGGCACACGACCATACGGCCTGCACCACAACCGCACCGATGATATTATAAATGAGGGCGATGGCGGCGGCCCGGTGCGCATCCTTGTTGCCGCCGACTGCGGACAGCTGCACGATGACCATCGCGCCGATGTTGATGCCCAGAATGATCGGCAGCGCCGTGTTGAACCGGATCGCACCCACAGCGGACACTGCCTGCAGAATGCCGATGGAGGCCGAGGAGGACTGCGTGATACAGGTAATGACAAAGCCGATGAGAACGCCGATGAACGGATTGGAAAACACCGTCAGCAGGCCGGCAAAGCGTTCCGACCCAGTCAGCGGAGACATGGCGTCCGACATGACGTCCATACCCTGCATCAAAACGGCAAAGCCCAGCATGATGAGCGCCGCGTCGCGCTTGCGGTCGGACTTGGTGAACATGGTGATGAACGCGCCGACGACGGCCAACACGGGAACAAAACAGTCCGGGTTGATGAGCCGCAGAATGAACGACTGGCCGCTGATGCTGTTGAGGCTGAGCAGCCACGCGGTGGCGCAGGTGCCGATGTTTGCGCCCATAATCACGGGAATGGAGCTGCTGAGCGACATGATGCCGGAGTTGACAAAGCCCAGCACCATCACGCACGTGGCCGCCGACGACTGGACGACGGCCGTGACCGCCGTACCGAGCAGCAAGCCCTTGAACCGGTTCGCCGTCAGATTTTCCAGCACGCTTTTCATGCGGCCGCCGGCCTCGCGTCCGATGGCCTCGCCCATGACATGCATGCCGAACAGAAACAGCGCCACGCCTCCCAGGAAGGTAATCACAGCAAAAATATCCAACGGTTTTGTTCCCCAATCTCTTTGTCAAGAATTGTCGATAGACATACAGGCTTATTATATACCGTTCCGCTTTCGCCGACAATACCCTTTCCAGCAAAACATCCTGTGAACAGAATAAAAACTTTTTCATTTTCCGATACCGCAGCAGCGAAAGCTGTGTTATGATGGTTTCCAAATTAAGGAGATGACGCCATGCGCAAGATGCACTCCAAACAGAAAAACAGCGTCTCCGCCGCGCCGCGCAGAAAGCTCCCGGTCATTTCCGCGCCGCCGGAGCAAGGGCTGACCGCCGCGCAGGCCGCGGAGCGTGTCGCCGCAGGCTATGCAAACCTTCCCGTCGAGCCGCCGTCCAAAACGGTCAAGGAAATCATCCTGAGCAATATCTTTACGTGGTTCAACCTCATTTTTATTTTTCTGGCCTGCTGCATCGCCGTGGTTCGCTCGTGGTACGACCTGATGTTCATGGGCATCGTCGTATGCAACACGGCCATCGGCATCGTACAGGAACTGCGCTCGAAGAAAATGCTCGACAGTCTCACGCTGCTGTCGGCGCCGAAGGGTACGGTCATACGTGACGGAAAAAAACAGAGCCTGCCGACCGATGCGCTGGTGCGCGACGATATCGTGGAGTTCACGGTCGGCAGCCAAATCTATGCCGACGCGGTGGTCGTCTCCGGCCAGTGCCGGGCAAATGAGGCGCTCATCACCGGCGAGAGCGACGAAATTCTGAAAAATCCGGGGGACCGGCTGCTGTCGGGCAGCTTTCTCGTCGCCGGCTCCTGCCGCGCCCGGCTGACCGCGGTGGGCGCCGACTCCTTCGTTTCCCGCCTGACGCTCGAGGCCAAAAAGCTCAAAAAGCCCAAGCAGTCGGAAATGATGCGTTCGCTGACGGCCATTGTCAAATGGATCGGCATTTTTCTCATCCCGTTCGGCGCGCTGCTGTTCATCAAAGAGATTCACTGGGTCGGCTCCAGCGTCCGCGACGGCGTGGTGTCCACCGTGGGCGCGCTGATCGGTATGATCCCGGAGGGGCTGTACCTGCTCACCAGCCTGGCGCTGGTGGCCGGCGTGCTGCGCCTGTCGCAGCGCAAAACGCTGGTGCACGAGATGGGCTGCATTGAAACGCTCGCGCGCGTCGATACGCTGTGCGTCGACAAAACCGGCACCATCACGGAGAATAAAATGATCGTCGAGGACGTCGTGCTGCTGTGCAAGGATCGTTTCATTGCCGACGACATCCGCATGATTATGGCAGACTATGTCTACGCCATGAAGGATGACAACGACACCATGGCCGCCCTGCGCCGTTACTTCACCGGCACAGTCAACCACGAGGCCACGGCTACGCTGCCGTTCACCTCCGCGAAAAAATACGGCGGCGTCACCTTCACCGACGAACAGACCTATCTGCTCGGCGCGCCGGACGTCATTCTTTCCGGCCCGGCGCTTGCGCGCATTGACCCGACCATTGCGTCCTATTCCGCCAAGGGCTGCCGCGTGCTGCTTCTGGCGCTGTATGACGGCACCCTGCAGGATGAGACGCTCTCTGCGCCGGCCATGCCGTTGGCGCTGATTCTGCTGGCCAACAAGGTGCGCGCCGAAGCGCCGGCCACCTTTGACTTCTTCCGCCGGCAGGGCGTGGCCGTCAAGGTCATCTCCGGCGATAACGCACTGACCGTCTCCGAGGTGGCAAAGCGCGCCGGCATTGAGAACGCCGGGCAGTACGTTGACGCCCGAACCCTCACCACCGACCGCGCCATTGCCGACGCCGCCGTGCAGTACACCGTTTTCGGCCGTGTCACGCCCGAGCAGAAGCGCAAGCTCGTGCGCGCCATGAAGGCCGCCGGGCGCACCGTCGCCATGACCGGCGACGGCGTCAACGATGTGCTGGCCCTCAAGGAGGCAGACTGCTCCATCGCCATGGCCTCCGGCAGCGACGTGGCCGCACAGGTGTCGCACATCGTGCTGCTCGACTCGAACTTTGCCTCCATGCCCTCGGTGGTGATGGAGGGCCGCCGCGTCATCAACAACATCGAGCGCTCGGCCTCGCTCTTTCTGGTCAAAAACATTTATTCCTTCCTGCTGGCCGTCGTCACGCTCTTCTGCACGCTGGCTTACCCGATGAGTCCGTCGCAGCTGAGCCTGGTGAACATTTTTACCATTGGCATTCCGTCCTTTGTGCTCGCGCTCGAGCCGAACGAGAGCCTTGTGCGCGGAAAATTTCTGGTCAACGTGCTGTACCGCGCGCTGCCGGCGGCACTGGCAGACTGGCTGCTGGTGCTGGGTGTGCTGAGCTTTGACGCGGTCTTTGGCCTGCAGGCAGACATGGTTTCCACCGTGTGCACCTATGTGATGGGCATCGTGGGCCTGATGATGCTGCACCGCACCTGCCAGCCCTACAACCGGCTGCGCACCACGCTGATGACTGTGCTGACCATTGGCTTTATCCTCGCCTCGCATTTCTTCAAAACCTTCTTTACCCTCGCCCCGCTTGACCGACCGGCATGGCTGGTGCTGGTGGTGTTTGCGCTGCTGGCCTGGCCCGTCACCTCGGTGATCTCCCGCGGGCTGGATAAGCTGAAGTTCTTTGTCAGCGCCAAAACGCCGCGTCGCCCCCGCCGCCGCGAAGCGCCGCAGTCATGAGCACAGGAGAAAACGCCGGAGGCGGCGTCCCGTTTGGGACGCCGCCTCCGGCGTTTCCGGCTGCATGAAGCATTGTTATCCCTTCATCTGACGGCGGCGGGCCAGGTTGATCATGCCGTCCTGCATCTCATTGAGCCGGGCAAGCGTCTTGCCCGCGCCGTAGGCCGCGCAGGAGATGGGATCGTCGACCACGGCGGTGCGGATACCGGTGTGCTTTTCGATCAGCTTGTCGATGCCCGGCAGCAGGCTGCCGCCGCCGGAGAGCACCATGCCATTCTGCGAGATATCCGAAACCAGCTCCGGCGGCGTGCGCTCGAGCACCATGTGGATCGTCTCGAGGATGCGGCTGAGCGGTTCGGCAAAGGCCTCCAGAATCTCGGTCGAAGTCACCGTGACCTCGCGCGGCATGCCGCTGACCAGGCACCGGCCCTTGACGGTCTCGCGCCGCTCGGCGGCAGCCGGCATGGCGCTGCCGATGCTGATCTTCAGCTCCTCCGCCGTTCGCGTGCCGATCAGGACGTTGTGCTTTCGGCGTATGTAACGCACGATCGCCTCGTCAAAATCCGCACCGGCCACCTTCAGCGACTCGCACTCGGCCACGCCGTTGAGCGAGACGACCGCCACCTCCGTCGTACCGCCGCCGATGTCCACGATGAGATATCCGGTCGGTCGGGAGATATCCAGCCCCGCACCGGTCGCCGTGGCGACGGCAGACTCGAGCAGGTAGGCCTTGCGCGCACCGGCCTCGATGGCAGCGTCGAGCACGGCGCGCTCCTCCACGCCCGTAACGCTGCTGGGCACGCAGATGAGCACGCGGGGCTTAAACAGGCTGAAGGACGTCACACGGTCGATCAGCTCCTTGATCATGCGGCTGGTCATGTCGTAATCGGAGATCACACCGGCGGTGAGCGGATGCACCGCGACAATGTTGGCCGGCGTGCGTCCCATCATGCGGCGTGCCTCCTCGCCCACCTTCAGCAGCTTGCCGCTGACCTTGTCGACCGCCACAACGGTCGGCTCACGCAGGGCGATGCCCTTGCCGCGCACATAGACCTGCACGTTCGTCGTGCCCATATCGATCGCGATGTCCCTCTCAAAAAAGAGCATGGTCGTTCACCTCATATAGAATCTTTGACAGCTGTGCCGTTTTTTAGCCATGCGCGCGTGCAAATGTGCAGCACAGCACGTCCTTTGCCCCTGCCTGACGCAGGGTAACGGCGCATTCGGAGAGCGTGGCCCCGGTGGTGATGACGTCGTCCACCAGCAGGATCCGCCTGCCGGCGGCAGCCCCGTCGATCGCCCGATAGGCCCCGGAAATATTCTCGTATCGGTTTTTCGCCGCGCCGCTTCTTGACTGCGGCGCGGTGTCGCGCACCTTCTTCAGCGTGGAAATCAGCGGCACATCCAGCCGCTTTGCCAGCTCCTCGGCCAGCAGGCGGGCCTGATCGTAGCCGCGGCTGCGCAGGCGCCTGCGGGAGAGCGGCACCCAGCTGACAGCGTCAAACGCTCCGGCAATGCTTGCGCGGACGCATTCCTCCATCAGCGCGGCACAGGGCGCAGTATAGGCAGCCGCCCCGTAAAATTTGTAGCGGTGCACACAGTCCTTCACCGGACCTTCGTAATACAGCGGCGAAACACATACGGAAATGCCTCTGCGCTTCTGCCGCCCGCACATGCTTGTCCACGGCAGTACGCGGCGGCACGCCGGGCAGACGTCCGGTCCGCCGTGCGGGCCGCCCTTCTCCAGAAAGCGGCGGCAGAATATACACCGCGGCGGGTACAGCAGCTCCAGCAGCCGGTCGAGCAGCTTCATGCCTGCGCCCCTTCCGCAAGGCGCACGCGCAGGCCGCTGTAGCGGCGGGTCTGCCGGTAATTGTCGATCATGGACGAGACGATCTGCTCGTCCCCCACGAGGATCAGCAGCTCCCGTGCGCGGGTGACCGCCGTGTACAGCAAGCCGCGGTGCAGCAGTCGCTGCGGGCCGCTGCCGGCGGCAAGAATCACCGCGCGGTATTCGCTGCCCTGCGATTTATGTACCGTCATGGCCCAGGCATGCTCCAGCTCGTCGAGCATGGAGAAGGCATACTCCGCGCACCGGCCGTCGAAATCGACCGTCACCGTCTCGGCCGACAGGTCGATCTGCGTGATATAGCCAATGTCGCCGTTATAGATGCCCAATCCGGATTTGAGACCGTTTTTCCACATTATATCATAATCATTGCGGATTTGCATCACCCGGTCGCCCTCGCGGAAGGTGATTTCGCCGATTTTTTTCTCTTTTTTCTCCGGAGACGACGGGTTGAGCGCCGCCTGCAGGCGCAGGTTGAGCGCCGCCGTGCCGGTCTCACGCTGGCGCGTGGGTGTGAGCACCTGGATCTCCCGCGGGTCAATGCCCATTTTCTTTGGCAGACGCTCGGTGCACAGTCCGACGATGGTTTCCGCCAGCTGCTCCGGCTCCCTGCGGCGCAGGAAGAACAGATCTCCTGTATTCTCGCGCAGATTGGGATGCTCGCCGGCGTTGATGGCGTGCGCGCTCGTTACGATGCGGCTGCCGCTGCCCTGGCGGAAGATCTCCGTCAGGCGCACCACCGGCACAACGCCGCTGCGGATGATGTCCGAAAACACGTTGCCCGGGCCGACGCTTGGCAGCTGATCGGCGTCTCCGACCAGAAACAGCCGGCACGCCGGCGGCAGCGCGTCGAGCAGCGCGGCAAACAGCGAGATATCCACCATCGAACACTCGTCCAGGATCAGCGCATCGCAGGTGAGCGGGTCGCTCGCCGTGCGTCCGAAGCACACCTCGCTCTCATGCTCGGCAAAGCGCGCCTCCAGCAGCCGGTGTACCGTCACAGCGTCCTGTCCGGTCAGTTCCGTCATGCGCTTGGCCGCCCGCCCGGTGGGCGCGGCCAGCTGCGTCTCCAGTCCCAGCGCCTCATACAGCGCCAGCACCGCGCGGATGCACGTCGTCTTGCCCGTGCCCGGCCCGCCGGTCAGCACCAGGACCTGCCGCCCGGCAGCCAGCTCGATTACCTGCCGCTGTGTCGGGGCATAGCGGATGCCCTGCTTCTTTTCCATTTCGGCGATGATGGCGTCGGTGTCCACCCGGTCGTGGAAGCGGGTCTGCGCCATGGCGCGCAGGTGCTCCGCCGCCTCGCACTCGCTCTCGTGCAGCCGCGGCAGGTAGCACGCACGCAGGCCGCACACCGTGTCGAGCACCACCTCTCCCGTCTCCGTCAGCTCCTGCAGATACTGCTCGACGACCGAGGACTCCACATGGATGAGATTGGTCGTGGCCGCCGCCAGCTTCTCCCAGGGGATAAAGCAGTGTCCGTTTCGTGTGTTGTGCCGCAGCTCAAACACGATGGCCGCCGACACGCGCGCGGCGCAGTCCCCGTCAAAGCCGAGGTCGAGCGCCAGCGCGTCCGCCTCCGGGAAGCTGCCGCCGATGTTTCCGGTGGTCATCACATAGGGATTGCCGCACACCGTCTCCAGCGCCCGATCTCCGTAGGCGGCATACAGGCGCATGGCCAGCAGCGGGCGCAGATTGTGCGAGCTGAGAAATTCCATCAGCCGGCGCACGCCGGCCTTCTTTTTAAAGCTCTCCGAGATTTCCCGCGCCTTCTGCCGGCTGATGCCGCGCACGGCCACCAGCTTCTCCGGCTCGCGCTCGATGACGTCCAGCGTCCGGTCGCCGAATGCCTGCACCAGCAGCGTAGCCGTCGCCGGCCCCACACCCTTGATCGCACCGCAGGCAAGATATTCGTAAATTGCCGACGTGCCCGTCGGCAGCGTACGCTCGGCAAACTCGGCGCGGAACTGCTCGCCGTGCGCCGGATGCTGCTGCCACTGGCCGGAAAGCGTCATCTCCTCGCCCGGAGCCGCCATCGGCAGGCAACCGGTCACCGTGACGCGGTCTCCGTCCTGGGTGCGCAGGCGCAGCACGGTGTAGCCGTTTTCCTCGTTGCTGTAAATGACGGCGTCTACCCGGCCTGCGATGCTCTCAATTCTTTCTTCGTCCATTCGTATTCCTTCAACTGTCCGATGCCGTCGCGCTGCAGCAGCTGCGCCGCGCAGCGCGTCGGCTCATCCATTCCCCGATCGACAATCTCAATTTCCGCCGGCAGCCGTCCGCCGGAGCGCAGTCGCGCCAGCGCGCGCACCGTTTCCTCCAGGCGCGGCTCCGCGCCCGATACCTCAACGCGCACAACCAGGCGCGTTGCCGGCCCCTTTCCGACGCGCGCCAGCAGAATGTCCGCCAGCAGCCACAGCAGCCAGATCAGCACGATGGCGCAGACGGCAGCCGTGATGATGTGAAACAGCATAGACCCGCCTCCCTTCGCGCCATTGTATGAAGCGCAGGGCGCAGTGGTTAATCCGTTCCGGAGAGCATGGGTCTGAGAAACTGCCCCGTATAGCTGCCGGACGCTTCCGCGCAGCCCTCCGGCGTGCCTGCAAACACGATCTGACCGCCCCCGTCGCCGCCCTCGGGGCCGAGGTCAATGAGATAGTCGGCACTCTTGATGACGTCGAGGTTGTGCTCTATGACGATGACGGTGTTGCCCGCATCGGTCAGCCGCTGCAGCACCCGGATCAGCATGTCCACATCGGCCATGTGCAGGCCGGTCGTCGGCTCGTCGAGCACGTAGGCGGTGCGTCCGGTGCTGCGCTTGGACAGCTCGGTCGCCAGCTTGATGCGCTGCGCCTCGCCGCCGGAGAGTGTGGTGGACGACTGGCCCAGACGGATATAGCCCAGTCCGACGTCCAGCATGGTCTGCAGCCGATCCCGGATCTTCGGCAGATTGCGGAAAAATTCCGCTGCCTCCTCCACCGTCATGTCCAGCACCTCGGCAATATTTTTGCCCTTATAGCGGACCTCCAGCGTCTCGCGGTTGTATCGGCGGCCCTTGCACACCTCGCACGGAACGTACACGTCCGGCAAAAAATGCATCTCGATCTTCAGCAGGCCGTCGCCCGCACAGGCCTCGCAGCGTCCGCCGCGGGCGTTGAAGGAAAAGCGTCCTGCGTTGTAGCCGCGCAGCTTTGCATCCTGCGTGGAGGCAAACAGCTCGCGGATGTCGCTGAACACACCGGTGTAGGTAGCCGGATTCGAGCGCGGCGTGCGGCCGATGGGGCTCTGGTCGATGGCAATCACCTTGTCAAGATACTCCAGCCCGTCCACGCCGCTGCAACGGCCCGGCCGCACCTTCGCGCGGTTGAGCCGTGAGGCCAGCGTCTTATACAGCACCTCGTTGATGAGTGAGGATTTTCCGCTGCCGGACACACCGGTCACGCACGTGAAAGCCCCCAGCGGAATGGAAACGGTGATGTTTTTCAAATTGTTTTCCGCCGCGCCGCGGACGGTCAGACAGTGCCCGTTGCCCGGACGCCGCGTCTCCGGCACGGGAATGCGCCGCGCGCCGCTGAGATACTGCCCCGTGACGGAGCGCGGGCAGGCACACAGATCGTCCACCGAACCGGCACACACGATCTCGCCGCCGTGCAGACCCGCGCCCGGACCGATGTCGACCAGGTAATCCGCGCGGCGGATGGTATCCTCATCGTGCTCGACGACGATGAGGGAGTTTCCGGCGTCGCGCAGGCGCTCCAGCGTTTTCAGCAGCTTTTCGTTGTCACGCTGGTGCAGGCCGATGGACGGCTCGTCCAGAATATACAGCACACCCATCAGTGACGAGCCGATCTGCGTCGCCAGACGGATCCGCTGGCTCTCGCCGCCGGAAAGCGTGGCCGAGGCGCGTGCCAGCGTGAGATACTGCAGCCCCACGTTCTGCAGAAAGCTCAGCCGCGCGGTAATCTCCTTGAGGATCTGGCTGGCGATGAAGCGCTCCCGCTCGGTGAGCTGCAGCGCCTGCAGCCAGGCCAGCGCGTCCTTGACGGACAGCTGTGTAAACTGCGCGATGCTCAGCCCGCCCACCGTGACGGCCAGCACCTCCTTTTTCAGCCGTGCGCCGCCGCAGTCCGGGCAGACATGCGCGCTCATGCACTGCTCCAGCTCGCTGCGCACGGAGGGGCTTTGCGTCTCGCGGTAACGGCGTTCCAGGTTGTTCACCACACCCTCGAACGGCTGCTTGAGCACGCCGTAGCCCTTGCCGCGCTCATAGCGCAGCTCGAGCGGCTCGCCCTTTGTGCCGTAAAGCAGCACGTCGACCGCACGCTCCGGCAAACTGCCGACCGGATCGTCAAGGCGGAACTGGTATTTTTTAGCCAGCGCCTCATAGTACATCCGGCAGATGGAATCGCCCTTCAGATTCGACCAGCCGGAAGCGACGATGCCGCCCTCAAGCAGAGACTTTTCCGGGTTCGGCATGATTAGGTCCGGGTCGACGCGCAGCTGAATCCCCAGGCCCGCGCAGGTGGGACATGCGCCGTACGGCGCGTTGAAGGAAAACATGCGTGCGGTGATCTCATCGATGGAGACACCGCATTCCTCGCACGCATAGTTCTGGGAAAACAGCAGCTGCTCTCCGCTGCCCACCACGTCGATGAGCACGATGCCGCCCGAGAGCGCCGAGGCGGTCTCCACGGAGTCTGTCAGACGGCGGCCGATGTCCGGCCGGATCACAAGGCGGTCAACGACCACCTCGATGCTGTGCTTTTTGTTTTTGTCAAGCGGGATGGTCTCCGTCAGATCATACACGCTGCCGTCCACGCGCACACGCACATAGCCCGAGCGCCGCGCATCCTCAAACACCTTGGCGTGCTCGCCCTTGCGCCCGCGCACGACCGGTGCGAGCACCTGGATGCGCGTCCCCTCCGGCAGCGCCGCCACCTGATCGACGATCTGGTCGACGGTCTGCTGGCGAATCTCCCGGCCGCATTTCGGGCAATGCGGGATCCCGATGCGCGCCCAGAGCAGGCGCAGATAATCATAGATTTCCGTCACCGTGCCGACCGTGGAGCGCGGGTTGCGGCTGGTGGTCTTCTGGTCGATGGAGATGGCCGGAGAAAGGCCCTCGATGAAATCAAGATCGGGCTTGTTCATCTGGCCGAGAAACTGCCGGGCATAGGAGGACAGGCTCTCGACATAGCGGCGCTGCCCCTCGGCATAAATCGTGTCGAAGGCCAGCGAGGACTTTCCGCTGCCGGAAAGCCCGGTAAATACCACGAGCCGGTTGCGCGGAATTTCCAGCTCCACATTCTTCAGGTTGTTTTCCCGCGCACCCTTGATGTATATCGTCTCAAGCATTCTGTCTCAGTCC
This sequence comes from Clostridiales bacterium, assembly GCA_022768185.1. Classification (GTDB taxonomy): domain Bacteria; phylum Bacillota; class Clostridia; order Oscillospirales; family Oscillospiraceae; genus JALEMS01. The sequence goes on from JALEMS010000046.1 coordinate 22,915, forward strand.
TCCGTCGTAAGCGCGGCATACTGCCCGCCGGTCAGATGCAGCAGATCGTCCGGCGCAAGCTCCACCTGCGCGCCGATCTTCCCTGCGCTGACCACAATGGTGTCATACAGCATGGCCGTCTCATCCACCGCCGTGGGAAACGGCTTTTTCATCCCGACCGGCGAGCAGCCGCCGTGTATGTATCCTGTCAGCGGCAGAAGCTCGCGCATCGGAATCATCGCCACGGATTTTTCTCCCACCGCGCGCGCCGCACGCCGCAGATCGAGCTTTTCCGCCACCGGGATGACGAATACATAACAGCCGCCGCCCGCCCCGCGGGTGACCAGCGTTTTAAACACCATACCCGGATCCAGTCCGAGCAGCTGCGCAACGGTGCAGCCGTCTACTGCACCGTCCTCATGGGCATAAGCGTGCGCCGTGTAGGCGATTTTCTTCTGCTCAAGAATGCGCATCACATTTGTTTTCTGCTGTACCGCCATAGTCGCCTCCACAGGCCGCACAGAAGCCCGGCCCATCCGCTCCCGGGGCCGCGTTTTCTGCCGCTTTCCCGGGAAAATCCATTAAAAAACAATACTTATTTTGTTATTATACCCCACCGGCGTGCGTTATTCAATAAGTCGTCCGCTCTTTCTTTGCAAAAATTTCCCGTCGTACAGCGGAAAACCGTTGACAAGCGGAGCCCGGTGTGCTAAGATATCAAAGCAATCGGCTTGGAGAAGTACCCAAGAGGCCGAAGGGGCTCCCCTGCTAAGGGAGTAGCCGGTGTTGAGCCGGGCTCGGGTTCAAATCCCGACTTCTCCGCCAGCCAAAGCGCCCCATGTTTTTGGGGCGCTTTTGTTTATGAATACGGAGAGATGTCCGAGTGGTTTAAGGAGCCGGTCTTGAAAACCGGTGACCCGGCAACGGGCCGTGGGTTCGAATCCCACTCTCTCCGCCAAAACAGGAAAACCCGCAACCGAACAGAGTTGCGGGTTTTCCATGCATTTTTGCAGGCGTTTTCCTACCGAACGCTCCATCGCAGCAGTTGCTGATACACGCGGTTCTTTATTGGTGCGCTCCGGTGCGCGCTCCAGCGCCTTGAGTGATAAAGCTCCCGTTTATCCCCCGGTATCAATTCTCCTTTGCTGAACGCAGCGCGCACCCCCGGCATACAAAAATCCTGCAGCCACAGAGGGCCGCAGGATTTTTCGCTTCTTCTCATTCCTTCATGCATTTCGCGCCTACTCAGGCGCGGATTATTCGTTCGATTCCATCTTCGGCCGTTCGTCGCCGTGGAAGAACACCGCCACGGTACCCGGTCCGCAGTGTGCGGCAATGATGGTCCCGATCTCAAAGATGCGCACCCTGCCCGCCAGCCGTGGGAAACGCGCCTCAACGCCATCCCGCAGACGCTCTGCATCCTCCGGACAGTTGGAATGGCAAATAAAGCACTTATCATCATACTGCGTGCCGTTCTGCGCGTGCTGCGCCATAACGTCCAGCGTGCGCTCTACCGCCCTGCGCTTACCGCGCACCTTATCGTAGGCAATGATACGTCCGGCATCGTTGAGTCGCATGATGGGACACAGATTCAAAATCGCGCCGACAGCCGCTGCCGCACCGGAAATGCGGCCGCTGCGGCGGTAATGCGTCAGGTCGGTGGAGAAAAATTGATGGTGTACGGTTTTGCGATTCTCCAGCAGCCATTGTTCGGTCTCCTGCAGGCTGCACCCCCGGTCGCGCAGGTCGGCTGCAGAATCGACCAGCATGCCGTAGCCCGACGAGCTGCACAGCGAGTCGACCACAACAAGCCGTCGCTCCGGATATTTTTCCCGGACAAGCTTTGCCGCAGCCTGCGCGTTGAACACCGAGCCGGACTGCCCGGACGTGAAGGCCACGTGCAGCAGGTCGCCCTTCTGCAGCTGCCGCTCAAAAAATTCCGCATACGCGCCGATGCTCAGGCCGGCTGTTTTCGGCTGCTTTCCCGACGCGAGCAGACGGTAAAACTGCGGCAGCGCCTCCGGATTGCGCCCCATGTCGTCGACATATTCCACGTCGTCGACGGTATATGTGTAAAACAGAATGGGGATATTTCGTTGTTCCAAATAAGTGTACGGCAGGTCGACGGTAGAGCAGCAGCTGAGTGTGAAATCAGATTGCATGATACACCTCCGAGCATTCGTTCAGCAAATTTTTCCCAATATACCCGCGCCGTTCCCCCTTCGGCGCAGCTTTTTTTGTCAGGCTCTCTGCAGGTAAGCTTCGATGGCCGCAGCCGCGCGCTTTCCCGCGCCCATGGCCAGAATGACAGTGGCAGAACCGGTGACCGCGTCGCCTCCGGCAAATACGCCGGCGCGCGTGGTCTCGTTGCTGTCGTCAACAATGAGGCAGCCCTTCGCATTGGCGGACAGTCCCTGCGTCGTCATGCGCAGCAGCGGGTTGGGCGTGGTGCCGATGGCGTCGATGACAGCGTCGACCTCCAGCAGGAAATTCTCTCCCTCCACCGCAACAGGCGCACGGCGACCGCTGGCGTCCGGCTCGCCCAGTTCCATACGGGCGCACGCAAGCGCGCAGACATGCCCGGCCTCGTCGCCGTGCACGGCGACGGGATTGCTCAGAAACCGGAAGGCGATCTGCTCCTCCTCGGCGTGGTGCACCTCCTCGGCGCGGGCCGGAAGCTCCTGCCGGCTGCGGCGGTAGACAATCGTAACCTCCTCGGCCCCCAGACGCTTGGCGCAGCGCGCCGCGTCCATGGCCACATTACCGCCGCCGATGACGGCCACGCGGCGGTGGCGCTTAACGGGCGTATCGTAATCGTCGCGGTAGGCCTTCATGAGGTTGACACGCGTAAGGTATTCGTTGGCCGAATAGACGCCAAGCAGGTTTTCGCCCGGGATGCCGAGAAACCGCGGCAGGCCCGCGCCGGAGCCGATGAACACGGCCTCAAAGCCGTCTTCAAACAGCTCGTCAATGCTGACGGCGCGGCCGATCACCGCGTTGGTGACAATCTTCACACCGGAGCGCTCCAGCCGCTCGATCTCCTGCGCCACAATGGACTTGGGCAGACGGAACTCCGGGATGCCGTACACCAGCACGCCGCCGGCCTTATGGAACGCCTCGAACACCGTCACGTCATAGCCTTTGCGCGCCAGATCGCCCGCACAGGTCAGTCCGGCAGGGCCGGAGCCGACGACAGCCACGCGGCGGCCGTTTCCCGCGGGCGCCTCCTGCGCGCCGTCGGACGGGCAGTTTGCCGCATGCCAGTCTGCGGCAAAGCGCTCCAGCCGGCCGATGGCGACCGGCTCGCCGCGGATGCCGCGCACGCAGTGCGCCTCGCACTGTGATTCCTGCGGACAGACGCGGCCGCATACGGCGGGCAGCGCGTTGGTCTGTACGATCTCGGAAAACGCCTCGCCGAACGCGCCCTCCGCAATTTTCCCGATGAAGGCCGGGATGTGTACCTGCACAGGGCAGCCCTGCATGCACGGAGCATTTTTGCAGTTGAGGCAGCGGGCTGCTTCAGCCTGCGCGATCTCCGCAGTGTATCCGAGGGCGACCTCGTCGAAATTTTGATTGCGGAGCAGCGGCTCCTGCTCCGGCATCGGATGTCTGGTCGGACGCATATCAGCCATGGCTTCTCACCCCTCCCGTAATGCGGCAGACATGGCCCGCCGCTTCCTTTTCCTCTTCCTTATAAAATGCATTGCGCTTGAGCAGTTCATCCCAGTCGACCAGCTGCCCGTCGAAATCCGGGCCGTCGACGCAGGCAAACTTCGTCTCGCCGCCAACGGTCACGCGACAGCCGCCGCACATGCCGGTGCCGTCGATCATGATGGGGTTGAGTGAAACGACGGTGCGGATGCCGTAGGGCTTTGTGGCCTGGCACACGAATTTCATCATGATGGTCGGGCCGATGGCGATGACCTCGTCATATTGCACGCCGGACTCGATGAGCGCCTTGAGCTTGTCCGTGGTGAAGCCCTTCTCTCCGTAGGAGCCGTCGTCGGTCGTGATATAGAGGTTGGTGCAGTTGGCGCGCATCTCGTCCTCCAGGATGATGATGTCCTTTGAGCGGAAGCCCGCGATCATGTCCACCTCGATCCCCTCATCGTGCAGCCCCTTCGCCACGGGGTATGCAATGGCACAGCCGACGCCGCCGCCGATCACCGCCACATGGTGCAGCCCCTCCATATCCGTAGGCTTTCCGAGCGGGCCGACGACGTCGGCGATGCAGTCCCCGGCCTCCAGCAGATTGAGCATCTGCGTGCTTTTGCCTGCCGGCTGATAGTTGATGTCGATGGTACCCTTTTCGCGGTCGAAGCCCGCGATGGTGAGCGGGAAGCGCTCGCCGTATTCATCCAGCCGCAGGATCACGAACTGACCGGGCCGGCATTTTCTTGCCACCAGCGGGGCTGCAATGGTCATCTGCAGCGTGGTTCCAGCTGCGTTGAGCGCACGCTTTTGAACGATCTGAAACATAGCTTTCTCTCCCTGTGCCGGCAGCTTTTCCTGCCGGTTTATCTCGCCTGTCCCTCTTTTTCCGCACAGCCGCAAAAAAGCAAACAGGAGCATAATGAATGCTGTCTTCATTATACTCCCGTTTCCGAAAATGCGGAACCCTAAATTGTCAAATGAATAACAATATTTTTTCAGAGCTCCCCCATGAGTAATTGTACGATCTCACAGAAGCGTTCGCCGTGCGAGGCCTTGACAAGGATGTAATCCCCATCCCGCAGCAGCTGCGGCAGCGCCGAAAACAGCGCCTGCTTATCCGGGAAATACCAGGCCTGCCCCGGGCTGACGGAAACCGCGCCGGCATAGATCTGCTCGGCGCACGTGCCGCAGGCGATGATGACGTCGATGCCCTGGGCGGCGGCAAATTCGCCCAGCTGCCGGTGCAGCGCGGCGCTCTGCTCGCCCAGCTCCAGCATGTCGCCGAGGATGCACACACGCCGGCCCGGCAGCGTTGCCAGCGACGAGAGGGCCGCCCGGGCGGAGCTTGGGTTGGAGTTATAGCAGTCGTCCAGCACCGTCCAGCGCGCCGCGCGGCACACGCCGCCGCGGCTGCCCACCGGTGCATACGCGGCGATGCCTGCCGCAATCTCCGCATCGCTCAGGCCCATATGAAGCCCCACCGCAGCCGCGGCCAGCGCCGCGTACACCAGATGTGCGCCCCACGCGGCAATGCGCACCGGAATGCGCCGCTCTCCCGCCACAATGCTGCAGGTCATGCCATCCGTGCCGCAGCTGCGCACGTCCAGTGCACGCACGTCGCAGCCCTCGCCCAGGCCGAAGCGGATCAGCGGCTGACGGCACTCGAGCGCGGCCAGATATTCGTCGTCGCCGTTGATGAACACCGGCGCGTCCTCCGCCATGCCCGCAAGCATCTCGGTCTTGGCACGCAGAACGCCGGCGCGGTCGTGCAGAAACTCGAGGTGTGACCAGCCGATCACCGTATACACCGCCATGGTCGGCTGCGCCATCCGCGCCAGCCGCGTCATCTCGCCGAAGCCGGAGATGCCCATCTCCACCACAGCCGCCTCATGCTCCGGTCGCAGCCGGAACAGCGTGAACGGCACGCCAAGCTCGTTATTGAAGTTTTTTTCCGTCTTGAGCACGCGCAGCCGCTGCGACAGGACCGAGGCGATCATCTCCTTTGCGGTCGTCTTGCCCACACTGCCCGTCACGCCGACAACCGGCAGGTCGAACTGCGCCCGGTAGAACGCCGCGATGTCCTGCAGCGCCGCCTCCGTCGAAGGAACCACAACAGCGGGAACGGACGGATCGTCCGGTCTCCGCTGGCACAGCACGGCCAGCGCGCCCTGGGCCATGGCCGCCGGAATATAATCATGTCCGTCGACCCGGCTGCCGGCGATGGCTGCAAACAGGCAGCCCTCTCCCGCGCAGCGGCTGTCTGTTGTAAGAAACGTAATCTCACGCTGCAGCAGCGCCGGTTCATCCGGCCCGCAGTACACGCCGCCGCAGGCAGCCGCCGCGCTTGCAATGGTCAGATGTTTCATGCCGTCTGGCCCTCATACCGTTTCAGGGATGCGGCAATGATCTGCTCGCACAGCGCGGCATAATCATAGCCCTGCGCACGCGCCATCTGTGGGATGAGGCTGGTAGGCGTCATGCCGGGCAGGGTATTGGCCTCGAGGCAGTAGAATGTGCCGTCGGCGTCCATGATGTAGTCGCAGCGGCAGTAGACGTCCACATGCAGCGCCTCCATGGTCGCCTCGGCCAGACGCTGCAGGCGCTGGGTGTCCTCCTCGGACAGCGGCGCGGGGCAGACCTCCTGCGTCAGCCCGGCCTGATACTTGTTTTTGTAATCATAAAAACCGCTCTTGGGGATGATCTCGATGGCAGGCATGGCCCTGCCGTCCATCAGGCCGACGGTGAACTCCCGTCCGGCGATGTACCGCTCCACCAGCACGCTGTTTTCATACTCAAAGGCCATGTCCAGCGCCGCCAGAAATGCCTCGCGGCTGTGCACGATCGACACGCCGACGGACGAGCCGCCCGAGCAGGGCTTGACGACACAGGGATACCCCACCGTGTTCTCGCGCGGGTCGTCCCGGTGCAGCAGCATGCCCGGCGGCGTGGCGATGCCGGCCGCGGTGAGCATGATCTTCGTCAGCTCCTTGTCCATGGCGATGGCGCTGCCGAGATAGCCGCTGCCGGTGTATTTCACACCGGCCAGGTCCAGCGCAGCCTGCAGCTTGCCGTTTTCGCCCTCCTCGCCGTGCAGGGCAAGAAATGCGATGTCCGCCAGCCGGCACAGCTCGATGACGTTCGGCCCGATCAGGGAACCGCCGCGCGCCTGCCGGATGCGGCACAGCTCATGCAGATCCGGGGCCTGCTCGCCGACGCGCCAGTGCAGATCCTCCTGCGGCTGGTCGAATACCGCGCGGCCGGCGCCGAGATCGCCCTCGAAGCCAAAAAACAGATCCACCAGCAGCACCCGATGGCCTCTGCTGCGCAGCGCACGCGCAGCGTCCGTACCGCTGGAGATGGAAACATCCCGCTCGTTTGACAGTCCTCCGCAAAGCACGACAATATCCATAGAAAGCCTCCTAACCAACTGCCCCTGCGCGGAGTGCGCAGGCAGGCCGCCCGCATGCGCGGCCATCGAATTTCCCAATACATGTTAAAATATTATAGCACGCGCTTTCTCCGGAGGCAAACGCTATTTGCCGAAAATTTCCCGCAGATTTGCATGCCCCGGACATAAGGAAAAACGTCCCGCCGCAGTGCGGCGGGACGTTCGGGTTTGTCAGAGCCGGGCAGACGGCCGAAGCCGTGCGCCGTGCTTATTTCTCATAACGGATCCAGTCAGGGACCGTGACAAGCTTTGTCCAATGCTCATAAATGTCGCCCTTGTCGGCGTGCTCATGGCTGTTGGTGGCCTCCTGGACAGCCAGGTAATACCATGTACCGGGCTGATTGTCGGGCCAGACAACCATGCCGTCAAGCAGGTCCTTTTCCGTTTCAGGAATGCGCTTGAGCACGCGGTTGATCATCGTCATCGCCTCGGCGCGGGTGATCGCCTGATTGGGACGGAACGTACCGTCCTCATAGCCGAGAATCCAGCCGAGGGACGCGGCGCGCCGGATTTCCTGCTCGGCCCAGTGGCCCCGGATGTCTGAAAAGTCGCCGGCTCCGGCGTTCTCTCCTGTGTCGAAGCGCGCGCAGATGGCGGCAAATTCGGCGCGGGTGATGCTGGCATTGGGCGCAAAGCCGTCCGCCGTGCGGCCCTTCACGATGCCAAGCTTTGCCATGGTGGAGACAGGCTGGTTGAACCACATGCCGTCGTCCACGTCGGTAAAGACGTTTCGCTTCGTGAGATTGCCGTCACGCACCTCATCCTTCAGCAGACGGAAGAAAATCGTGGCGACCTCCGCGCGGGTGATGCTGCCCTGCGGCTGAACAGGCCAGAGGCTCTCATCCTGCGTCGGCGCGCCGGTGCGGTAATCCTGCGGATAGCCGACGATGTAGGCAATGTGATCGTCTCCGTTGAGCATGGAGGGCACGCCCGTCTTCTCCCAGCCGGCATACACGGTCTTGTCGGTGGGCAGCCGAATCTCGCTGATGCGCTCGGTCAGCTCCCGGTCGGCATACCAGCCGGTGAAGGTGTAGTCCTCGCGCAGGGGAACCTTATCCAGCGCAACAAGCGCGCCGACGTCATAGCGCTCGTCGGGATACGCCGTACCGCCGTTGGAGACGTAGTGCAGCGTGACCTTTTTGTCATCGCCACCGCCGGTACCGCCGCCTCCGCCGATGCGGTAAGACACGGTGGGCTTGAGAAAGTCCTCCGGCACGCCGCTCTCGTTGTTGGAGTCGACCGGGTAAATGGTGGCGCGCTCATTGGTGTACAGACCGTCGGCATGCTTCTCGCCGAAGCGGTCATAGACGCCGTAGCTTCCCGAGGCGTTCTGCGGGTCGGTCAGCGTGACGGTATAGGTCAGCCGGACGGGCGCAAAGACAGTGATGGCTTCGTTGATATCCAGCACGAAGCACTCCCGATCGACGCGCCTTCCGCAGCCCAGCTCCTCTGCCGACGCGCCGTTCTGATAATAGCGCAGGACGAAGCGGTATCCCGTGCCGTGATCGGTCTCCTGCTTGCCGAAGCCGTAGGCCGCGGTGCAGCCGGCATAGGCCTCATCGGTGAGCTGGGTCTTGTCCAGCGCCGTACCGCCGACGGTCAGCTCCAGACTGTCGGCGTCGCTGGCAAAGTCAAAGTTGTAGGCGTTGCCCTTGTTGTCCGTGCCGTGACCGATGACGTCCACGACCCTGGAGCCGGCATCGACCAGCTGCACCAGCCGGTTCTGCAGCTGCGTGAAGACGGCGGCAGTCTCTTCGCCGGTGGGCCTGTTGGCAGTCTTGATGACGGTGATGCCGGCGGGCTTCAGCGCCTCCAGCATGCCGTCCTTGATGCCGGCCTTGTCGCGTGTATCATCGTTGAGATTTTCGTTGTTGACGATGGTCACGTGGGCAAATTCGGAGAGTGCAAGCAGCCGGTCGTAGACCAGGCAGGTGGACTTCTCAAAGCTGTGGAAGTTGCCGGCCTGATCCTGATAGGCGTCTGCCACGGTGTTTTCCGGCACTTCGTTCACGCCGCTGTAGAGGCTCCAGTAGCTGTCCCAGCTGCTGTCACGGAAGAAGCCGTCGGGCGTTTGGTCGCCCTCGTCGCGGTTTGCGAGCACATCTTCAAAGGTGGAATACTTGACCGGGCGGTACATGTAGCCCTGACGGTCGTTGCCGACACGCTTGCTCAGCGGAACGTTTTCATAGGTGGTGTCGCCGACCGTCAGGCTGCCGCGGTAGACATAGCCGTACAGGTCGCTGAAGAGGACAACGTGTTTTTCCGTGGCGCTGCCGGATTCGAGCAGGTCGGAAGCCATGTCAAGCGCCCACTCAATGTTGGTGCCGCCGACCTTTTGGGTCTGGCCCTCGTTGTCATAGGTCAGCTCGGTGCCGATGGCGTTCCGGATAGCGGCAAAGCTGTCGTCATCCTTGATGGAAACCAGGCCGGAATACTGCCCGCCGCTGGTGGCGCTGAGCCAGTCGCGGGAAACGGCGTCAAAGTTGACGATACCGAGATGCACGTCCAGGTTCTCCTTTGCGCGCAGCTCGTTGAGCAGGTTTGTGGCCGCCTCGGCGAAGATCTGGTTGCCGGCGCTGGTGTCGTCCAGCACAAAGACCACATCGATGGTCGGCTTGTACGAGGCGCTGGGCAGAGAGAGCGTCACGTCGGAGGTATAGACGCTGCCGCTCTTGTTCAGATTGGTGGCTTCCTTGGACTTGGAGAGCGCCGCCGGATTGTCCGGGTCGACCGGGACCAGACCGTGCGCCGCCTTGAGGGCCAGCACGCCTGCAGCCTCGCTCTCTCCGGGCATATACCGCTCGGCATACACCGGCTTGCTGTCGGCATTCCAGCGGGCGTCTTCTCCGTCCTGATACCAGCCGTCGATGGTGTGCTTCTGTGCGCAGCGAACGGTCAGCGTCAGACCGTCGTCGGACTGTGCGTCCGTAAAGGCGACCTTTCCGCCGTCATACACGTAGATATCATCACCGGCCCTGGCCGCCGCGTTGTTGTACAGGAGGACCTCGTCGCTCATCGTGAACGTGCCCTTTGTACGGACGCCGCCGCCGTATTCATTGTCCTCGCTCAGACCGTTGCCGGTCACGATACCGGCATTCATCTCCATGAACCCGGTCTGACTTTCAACCTGAATACCGCTTTTATAATTGTTGATGATCCGGACGTCTGCGCCGGCGTCGACCGTGCATCGGCCGGTACTGCCGAGCACACGGAACGCGCCGACAACCAATTGCTTTGCATTGCCTTCCACCAGAACATGCGAATCCTTGTCAATCGTAATATCTCTGCCAACAATTCCGTTATAATCGTTGTTGATTGCGTTCACCGTGGATTTGACAATCTTCAGCCCGTTCGTGGAAAGCCCGTGACCGCGGTTATCCGTAAAGTACACCTCGGCGTTTGTTGCCGTAAAGTCGCCGCCGTTGGAAGCATTGCTGGTACAGTTCTGAACCGTGAATCTGGAATTCGTCACATGGATTTCCGGGCTGTTGACATAGCCGCGGTTGGTGCCGTCAATCAGGAACGTGCTCCCGCCGCTTACCCAGATGCCGGTGTTGGCAGTTGCGCCGAGCTGGATGCCCTGCCCGTTGACGCCCTGCGTGTTTTCCCCGTAAATCTCAAAGGCGGAACCGTTTTCCACATGGATACCGCAGCTTCCGCCCTCCGCCATGTAGATGGCGCAGGCCGTTACATCCACGTTGTTTGGATCCAGATACTTCGTTCCGGTCTGTTTTCCTTCTTTATCGTAAACCGGCTCGGTATGATCGTATGTACTGTCAAAACGGAACGTAATCCTTGCGCCGTTTTTCGCCGTCAGCGAACCGTTGAGAACCATGCTGAACCAGCCTCCGGCCTCGCCGTTGTCCGCCGGTTTTCTGTCGCCATCGGACTTGACCATCAGGTTTGCCCCGTCAAACACCAGCTCGCCGTTATAGCGCCAGCCGTACACGTCATAGGTCACCGTATGGCCGCCGGTGAAGGTCAGACTCTTGTAAAATGTTTTGGCAGGCGCACAGTCAGCCAGCAGCTCGATGGTATCGCCGTCCGCTGCCGCCTCGATGGCCGCGTCCAGCGTTTCGTACTTTGTGGTTACGGCGCTTTCACCCGTGCCGGTCGTGATCTGTGCCTCATATGTTTTTTCACTGCCGCCCTCATCGGCCAGCGCAGTAGCCGGCAGCAGGCTCAGCGCCAGCACAAGGCATAACGCAATGGCCAGGATTCGTTTCTTCATTTGTTCCTCCTTCTTTCCATCAGAATATAAAGTGCTTGCTATTTCCCGCCGGGAGAATCGGGCATCTGTGCCGGCTGCTCTGCATCCGCACACAGCGGACGGCGGACATGCTGCGGTTTGACCGGATACCACCTCTCTCCGTACAACGCCGTTTTAACACAAACACACCCGAGGCATGCGCCAAAGGGCGTCAACTTTTTTATAATATAGCGTACTCACCGATGACTTTTATGTCGCTTTCTGTCGTATCGCACATTTTCCATCTCTCGTCTCAAAAATCATTGCCCGGCAACGCCCGTGGTTTACGCCAAGCCTGTAAAGCGTAATGACGAACCCGGACCCGGCAGCCCCGGGTATCCCGAATCTGCGGAGGATGCGTCATGCGGAACGGCCATTCTGTTTCGCCTCCTTTTCCGCCTTCCGGGCTGCCAATCCAGCTGCAACCAGTTTACGAATCATTTCGGACTGGGTGCTGTCATAGAACATTTTCTTGGCCTCGTCCATCAGTTCCTCCATGTCGGGCGTAACTGCGAAAGTCATTCTCTTTCGTTCGGTCTCCATCTCTCACTTCCTTTCTCAGTCTGAACTTCTGAACCTTTTTAATTATTATAGTTCATAGGGTCTGAACCTGTCAACCCTCCTTCCAAAGCCTTTCCTTGACAGAACCTATGAACCTGTGCATAATATGAACCAGGGAGGTGATTGGAATGCCAACAGAAAAGCCGCGTTATACGGTCATCGTAGATGAAGAACTGCTAAAGGAGATTGATGATTTTCGATTTGAAAACCGTTACCCAAGCCGCTCCGCCGCAACATTAGCGCTGATTCGGCTCGGTATGAAGGCTCTGAAAAAAGAACAGGAGCAGAAAAAGGCAAAAAAAGAAGAGACCTGATGATATGCAAGCGGCAGCTACAGCTGAAGCGTTCCCGTAAACATGGCTTCATCCATTGCAAGCCCGGAGGAGCAAGCCTTCGCCGACCGCCATTTCCTGTTCCCGGCAGCCCTCAC
>JALEMS010000014.1 GCA_022768185.1 Clostridiales bacterium
CGCCGATCTCGATATCGTCAGGGTGCGGGCCGATGAAGAGATACCGCCGATACGCCTCCAGCTTCACCGCGGGCACGGCGAATTTCAGGGCAAGGCGGGTCAGGCTCATTGCTGCGCCTCCCGCACCTGAAGCTCAACGCATATGCGCTCATACTCTTCCTCGTCAAGCCTGTACTTCTTGATGTACAGCAGGTAGGAGACGAACATCAGCGCGCAGGGCAGAATCGTCATGCACAGCAGCAGTCCCGCCGTCTGCCCATGCTGGACGCCCGCGAGCACCGCGTCGATCTGGCTGAGCTTATCCGCCTCGGTGATAGCGCCGAGTGAGCAACTCTGCTCCAGCGCGGATATCTTGTTCGTAAAGCCCGTGACGCCGAAGATAAGATAGCTTGCGGAGGTTATCGCAACGGTCAGCGCCGAGGCAAGCTTCGTCGTGAACGGGCGCAGAGAGGCAATTATCGCCTCGTCGCGGTTGCCGGTGAGCAGTTCGTTATACTCGACGGTGTTGATGATGGAGATCATCATTATCAGATAATAGCAGTACTGCCCGAAGTTTGCGAGCATGTAGCCGCCGGTGATGAAGATGAATTTCACGGTTCCGGCGCTCATCACAAGCCCCGGCGCGAGCATGAGCACGTAGCCCACGGTCGAGATTATCATCATCAGCCCCATGAGCTTTTTGCGCTTTATACGGCGCGATATTGCGGGGTAGAAAATCATCAGGAAGCCCGTCGCCGCGAGGCCGACCGTCGAGAACAGCGAATACAGCCCGCCCTCGTAGCCGAAGTCGAAGTATATGTACGTCGAGCCGAGGCCGCCGACAACGATGCCGTTGCCTATCTGCTGGATAAGGAATATCAGCGCTATCCACATGAGCTGGTCGTTATGCGTGAAGGTGCTGAATATCTTTTTGAGGCTGATGGGAGGCGCGGCCTCGCGCAGATCGTCTCTGCGCTCGCGTACGCCGAAAATCGTGAAGCACAGAAACGTCGGGGCAATTATCGCAATTGCGAGCGCGACTACGCCGTAGGCAGTCGCCGTGCTGCCGCCGATCGCGTTCTTGCCGGTTGTGAATATCGGGATGAGCATACCGGCGAGCGCGCCGCCGATGCCGGCGAACAGCGTCGCGCGGGAGGTGAACTGGTTGCGGGCGTTCGCATCGGAGCTGAGCGCGGGAACCATGCCCCAATAGGAAATATCGTGCATGGTGTAGGTGATGCTGTACATGAAGTACATCACGCCGAAGAACCACACGAAGCTCCAGCCCTGAAGCTTCGTATTGAAGAACAGGTACACGACCACCGACGTTGTGACGATGCCGATCACGAGCCATGGCTTGAACTTGCCCCAGCGGGTGCGGGTACGCTCGATGATATTGCCCATGATGGGGTCGTTCAGCGCGTCGAACACGCGAGCACCGACCATTATCGCGCTTATCGCCGCAAGCTGTGCCGCAGTGAGCGCGCGGGTGAACAGCACGTAGGTGAGCAGATAGCTGGTGACAAGGTTATACACCATGTCGCGGCCGATCGTGCCGAGCGGGAACATTATAAGGTTTTTCTTACGCTGTTTGATATCCTCTTCCATTCTTTTCTCTCCGTTCATTCAATTTTTCCGAGACAATTTATTCTATTTTAACAGCATCAGCCCGCATTGGCAAGGGCAAATAGAAAATCCGGCACGGGTGCCCCATAAACTATGGAGCGTCCGTGCCGGAGCTTCGCCGTCACATAAACAGCCGCATTATTTTCACCGCGTTCAGCGCCGCGCCGCGGAGTATCTGATCCCCACAGCACCACAGCGTCAGGCCGCGCTCGTCGGTCAGATCCTCGCGCAAGCGCCCGACCCACACCGTGTCCTGCCCGCTGACGTCCACCGGCGTCGGGTAGCTCCGCCCGGAGATGTCGCGCGCAACGCGGCAGCCGGGGAACGCGTCTATCGCGTCCGCCGCCTCCTGCGGAGTGATCTTTCTTTCGGTGCGCAGTGTCAGCGCTATCGAGTGCGAACGCAGGACGGGCACGCGCACACAGGTGCAGTTCACCCGCAGTTCCGGACTGTGCAGGATGCGTCGCCCCTCATTCTGCATCTTCATTTCCTCGTCGGTATAGCCGTTCGGCTGCTCCGCGCCGATAAACGGGATGACGTTGCAGGCGATCTGCGCCGGGAACACATGACTCTCCGCGCTCCTGCCCGCCGCGACGTCCGCCGTCTGGCGCATCAGCTCCGTCAGTCCCTCCTGCCCTGCACCGGAGACAGCCTGATACGTACACGCGGTCATCGTCTCTATCCTCGACAGCCGGTTGAGGGGAGCGGCGGCCATGAGCGCGATTATCGTGGAGCAGTTCGGGTTTGCGATTATGCCGTGATGCGAAAACGCGTCCGCGCCGTTTATCTCCGGCACGACGAGGGGCACGTCGTCCATAAGGCGGAACGCGGAGCTGTTATCGATAAACACCGCGCCGCTCTCGGCTATCGCAGGCACAAAAAGCCGCGCGACTGCGTTCTTCGCCGCACCCAGCACAAAGTCTGCGCCGATGAAGCTGTTCCCCGTCGCCTCGCGCACTGTCACAGGCTCGCCGTGGAATTCTATCGTGCTTCCCGCGCTGCGCGCACTGCCCAGCGGCACAAGCTCCGCCGGGATACCGCCTGCCTCTATCAGCCGGATCATCTCCCGCCCGACCACTCCCGTCGAGCCAAGCACCGCAATGCGGTAATTTTTCATGATGCCACCTCTTAATTTTTGTTAAAATATGTGTCCGCGCGTTAAAAGCGCTTGTATAATTAACGCGGACAGTGTATCATATATATACTGAAAAATACAGGAGAATATGATCATGCTTGAAAATTATCTTCTTATACATAAGGACATCCTTCCGGACTATTATGAAAAAGTGCTCGCCGTGCGGCGTATGCTTGAAAACGGGAAGGAAAAGGACGTGAGCCACGCGGTGAAGCTGGCGGGCATCTCGCGCAGTACCTACTACAAATACAAGGACTATATCCTTGAGCCGACGGAGCTGGACAGCGGGCGCAAGGCCGTGCTTTCGATGCTGCTCGACCACGAGCCGGGCGTTCTCAGCACCCTGCTCACCCGCATATCCGAGGCGGGCGGCAGCGTACTCACGATCAACCAGAACATGCCGATACACGGCAAGGCCAGCGTCACGATCGGTCTTGACGTGAGCGAGATGAACGCGGGCACCGGCGAGCTGGTGGAGGCCGTTGCCTCCGTCCCCGGCGTCGATAACGCGCGGCTCGTTGCAATAGAATAAAATTTTGAGAATAGAATATAGAAAAGGGGAACAAACATGGGACTTATTAAAGCAGTAACCGGCGCGGCAGGCGGCGTGATGGCCGACCAGTGGAAGGAATACTTCTACTGCGACTCCCTGCCTGAAAACGTTCTGGCCGCGCGCGGATACAAGCGCGCCTCCGGCCGTTC
This sequence comes from Clostridiales bacterium, assembly GCA_022768185.1. Lineage (GTDB taxonomy): Bacteria > Bacillota > Clostridia > Oscillospirales > Oscillospiraceae > JALEMS01. The sequence goes on from JALEMS010000014.1 coordinate 3,443, forward strand.
CTCCAACCGCGGCAGCGACAACATCATCTCCAACGGCTCCATTATCGCAGTGGCCGACGGGCAGTGCATGATGATAGTCGAGCATGGCAAGATAGTCGAGCTTTGCGCCGAACCCGGCGAGTTCGTATACGACACCTCGACGGAGCCTTCCATCTTCTCCGGCAAGCTCGGTGACGCTATTCTCGCCACATTCAAGAACATCGGCAAGCGCTTCACATTCGGCGGCGAAGCCCCGAAGGATCAGCGCGTATATTACTTCAATACCAAAGAGCTTATAGGTAACAAGTACGGTACGCCCTCCCCCGTCCCGTTCCGCGTGGTGGATCAGGGCGCGGGCATCGACATTGATATCTCCATCCGCTGCTTCGGCGAATACAGCTACCGCATATCGAACCCGATACTCTTCTACACCAATGTCTGCGGCAACGTATCCGACGCGTTCACACGTGACCGGCTCGACAGCCAGCTCAAGACCGAGCTTCTCACCGCGCTTCAGCCCGCGTTCGCAAAGATATCCGACATGGGCATCCGGTACAGCAGTCTGCCCGGCCATACATACGAGATGGCGGAGGCGCTCAACGACGTGCTGTCGAATAAATGGCGTGATCTGCGCGGGCTTGAGATAGTCTCCTTCGGCGTGTCGAGCGTGAAGGCCAGCGAGGAAGACGAGCAGATGCTCAAGGAGATGCAGCAGGCGAAGGCGTACATGAACCCCGGCATGGCGGCGGCAAACCTCGCGCGGGCGCAGGCGAACGCGATGCAGGACGCAGCGAAGAACACCAGCGGCGCGGCAGTCGGCTTCATGGGAATGAACATGGCGCAGAACGCCGGCAGCTTTAATCCGCAGAATCTCTATCAGATTGGCGCACAGCAGCCTCAGCAGGCGCAGGCGGCTTCGTCCGGGAACGCTTGGAAATGCGCCTGCGGCGCGACTGCGACGGGCAATTTCTGCCCGGAGTGCGGCGCGAAGAAGCCGGAGCCTGCGCAGTCCGGCAGCTGGCGCTGCTCCTGCGGCGCGGTGAACACCGGCAAATTCTGCTCCGAGTGCGGCGCGAAGCGCCCCGCGGCAGTTATCAGATACAAGTGCAATAAGTGCGGCTGGACTCCCGCCGATCCGGCGAATCCGCCGAAGTTCTGCCCCGAATGCGGCGATCCGTTCAACGACGGCGATAGTATCGGTTAACAAGGGAAGACACGCCTGACAGTGCGTCTTTTCGGCGCTTTTTGCTCTTTTCGTCTTGAAGGGCGGCAGCCCGTCTGCGCCTCAAAAAGCAAAAATCACTCGAAAATCCATCTCTGTCAGGTGCGCAGCAGTTTTGACGGAGCATAAATGTGGCCAGACGATGAAAAGGCCGCTGAGAATACTTGCTGTATTGTCAAGGACTTTGAAGAAGTATGGGCGCATTTATGCCCGCCAAAACCGTGTTTCCCCTTGTCAACCGATACTATCGTCGGCTGAGTAATACGCTAAAAGGAGCTATGCCATGGCCACACAGGTAACAAATTATCAGTGCCCGGCCTGCACAGGGCCGCTGCACTACGTCGGCGAGAGCGGTATGCTCGAATGTGACTACTGCGGCAGCAAGTACACCGCCGCCGAGATTGAGTCGCTGTACGCGGAAAAGGAGAAGTCCGCCGCCGAGGCAAAGTCCGCGGACTCCGGCTGGGGCGACGAGGTCGAGGACATGCGCGCCTACTCCTGCCCCTCCTGCGGCGCGGAGCTTATCTGCAACGCAACGACCGCCGCAACAAGCTGCCCCTACTGCGGGAACCCGACGGTTGTCCCCGCGCAGTTCCGCGGTACGCTCAAGCCGGATTACATCATTCCCTTCAAGCTCGGCAGGGACGCGGCCGTCGCCGCGCTCAAGCGGCACTATAAGAAGAAGCCACTCCTGCCGCGCGCCTTCTCCGAACAGAATCACCTAGAAGAGGTTCAGGGCGTTTACGTCCCCTTCTGGCTGTACGACGGCGAGGGCGATGTGGACGCGGAATTTGAAGCGACCAGCTCATCGAGCTATCAGGAGGGAAAATTCCTCGTCACCGAGACACGGCATTTCCACGTTGAGCGCAGCGGAAGCGTCAGCTTCGAGCGCGTCCCGGTGGACGCCTCGACGAAGATGCCGGACGAATATATGGACTCCATCGAGCCGTACGACTACGACGAACTGCGCCCCTTCTCGACCGCCTACCTCCCCGGCTATCTGGCCGACAGTTACGACGTCGGCGCGGAGGAGAGCGCAGGCCGCGCGGACGCCCGGTGCCGCGAAAGCTGCATACAGGCGATATCCGGCACTGTTCTCGGCTATGACAGCTGTGTCCCCATCTCCGCCGACGTCCGGCTGCACAATCGCCGCGTCAAATACGCGATGATGCCCGTCTGGATGCTGCACACGAAGTGGAACGGCAAGGACTATCTTTTCTCCATGAACGGCCAGACCGGCAAGCTGACCGGTGATCTGCCGGTGTCGATGGGCAGGTTCTGGGCGTGGTTCGCGGGCATCTTCGTGCCGCTCGCCGGCGTGATGATGCTGCTGTTTGTGTAGGAGGAGGGGACATGAAAAAAATCTTATCTCCCGTCCTCGCCGTCCTGCTGCTCATAATCTGTCTGTCGGTCCCCGCGTTTGCGGACGCACAGCTCAATCATGTCACCGACGAAGCAGGTATTCTGTACGATTCCGACATTGCCGCGCTTGAGGAGCGCGCCGCCGCGGTTTCCGAACAGTACGACTGCGGCGTGTACATCGTCACAGTCGAGGACTTCACGGATTATTCCGACACCTACTATGTGAAAGGTTTCGGAGAGGAGCTGTTCAGCAGCTACGACCTCGGCCTTGGGGACGACAATTGCGGCATCCTTCTCATTCTCAGCATGGCCGAGCGTGATTACGGTTTGGTGGCGCACGGCGATTTTGCAAACGCCGCCTTCACCGACTACGGCAAGGACGCGCTTGCGGAATATTTTCTGGACGATTTCCGCAATGACGACTGGTATCAGGGCTTCGCCGACTACATAGACGGCTGTGAAGAATTCATGCGCCGCGCCGCCGACGTCCAGCCCGTAGACATCTGGGACGAAAGCCCGGATGACGGCGATTACAGCGACGGCTACGACAGCGATTATGATTACGACTACACTGCCCCCGGCTTCTTCTGGCGGCTGACGCATACGGTTCCTCCGCTCGGCTGGCTGATAATCCTCGGCATCCCGGCGCTCATCGCGCTGACCGTATGCCTGTGCATGAAGCGCGGCATGAAAACCGCCGTGAGCAGCGGCAATGCGAACCTGTACATCCACCCCGACGGCGTCCGGCTCACGCGCCAGAACGACATCTACACGCACACCACCGTGACTCGTACGCAGAATGTGCCCGACGACAACCACAATAACAGCGGCGGCGGTGGAACCACCGTCAACTCCGGCGGCTTCTCAAGCTCGCACGGCAAGTTCTGAAGTCCAATAACAGTTCAACCATCCGCCATGTGACGGGTGGTTGATTTTTATCTTTGCGGTCATTCGCCGAAGCGCTTTACCGCGGGCTGATCGGCGTTATGCTCAGCGATGATCTTCTCCATCCAGATCATATCGTACCAGCGGCCGAATTTATACGCGCAGGCGTGGAACTCGCCCACTGTGGCATAGCCGAGGTGCGCGTGAAATTCCGCACTGTTTCGGGTGAGGTATTCGTCCTCCTGCACGGGATAGGCTATGCAGGCGTACAAATTCGTTATGCCCATCCGGCGCAGTTCATCCTCCAGCGCCGTGTATATCCGCCCGCCGAGGCCGCAGTGCTCCGCCGCGCGGTCGATATACACCGACATCTCACACGCCCAGTCATACGCGGCGCGCGCCTTGAATACACCCGCGTAGGCGTAGCCCTGTATCACCCCGTTCCGCTCTATCACGAGGTATGGATAGCGTTCCAGCGTATGCTCGATGCGGTGTCTGAACTCTTCCAACGTCGGGACAGTGTATTCAAAGGTTATCGCCGTATTCTCAACATAGTACGCGTATATCTCCAGCAGGCGCGCCGCGTCCTCAGGACATGCGGTGCGGATCTTGATGTTTTCAGTGTCCATATCAGTTCTGATAAAATATCCTTTCGTTTTTCAGCAGCGCATAGCGCGAAAGCTCATCCCCGTCCAGATTCTCCCGGTGCATATCGACCGCGCATATCTGGTGATTGTCATAGGTGGTGTAATAATATATCCCGCGGCTGGCGTTGCAGCAGGAGGTGTATATGGTTATCTCATACTTGCCGTCCGCAACCTCGCAGCAGCCGCGCTGCTGGTCTACGGAGCCGAGGATGTGGAAAAACTGGCTGACGCTCTCCTCCTCGGAGTCGCCTGACTTTGAATTCATCTTCGTATATGCGACTCGAACGAAGCGCGACTGCGAGGACAGATCGCCCGGCAGCCCCAGCGCGCCCATGCCCCGGCTATACGTCTCAAGCGGGATACCCCAGCGGTTCTCCGGCTGCTTCGGGCTGAGGCTCATGTAATTGCTCAGCGCCAGCATCTGCTGGTCAAACGGAGGATTGTTCGTCAGCACGCCGACGGGGTTATCGAAAATTTTCAGTCCGCCGCGCATGGACTCCACCGTTATGGCCTCGTCGCGGTCAGCAATTATCCAGTGTAGCTGCGCGGGCGGGAGTTGGGAGCTGTACGCCTCGTCCGTCAGATTGATGCGCGAGAGCAGCTCGCGCGCCTCGCGCACGGTAGCACAGCGGCTGAGTATCCACGGGATGAACTCGAACTGCGCGACGTTATCGAAGCCCTGCACAGGCTTGAAATAGTGAGCGTTTCCGACGAAGTTCAGCCCCGCCATGCCGAGTCCCTTTTCGTTCATTCCGTCGTAAAACAGCGGGGCGCTGCCGGCGACATAGGCCATGCCGATAATCGCATAGTGCCGGTCGAGCGCGCCGCAGTGACGGAAGCTCAGCGGATATTCGCGCGGCAGGACAACGATCTCGTCCCCGTACGAGAACTCATAATCCAGCGTACGTCCGAAATAAAAATCCTTTGTCTTATAGCTTGCAGCTGTGCACATACTTATTTCTCCTGAAGTTTTTTCATAATAATATACAATACAGCGTTGCCGCATGATATATTTGCACTGCAACTATGATATAATATCCGTTCCCCATATGCCGCAGGCATATATCATCGCTCGAAGAGCGATATCATATCGCAGATATATCACACGCTCCGCTAGTATCAGCTGACAAGGGCAGACACGCTTGTCAGCTGATACTATGAACGGATATTATTGAAAAAAGTCTCTTTTGTCATGTTACAAAAGAGACTTTTTTCTTGGCAGCGGGAGAAGGATTCGAACCCTCACATACGGAGTCAGAGTCCGCTGTGCTACCTTTACACAATCCCGCTACAACAACAGTGCGGATTATATCCTGTATTTTCGATTTTGTCAATAGAAAATCAGAAATTTTTTTGGAAATTTCGTGTGAGCCCGCAGACAATTCACATACAGTTCACCGCCGTGCCATATTTTTGACCAAGCTGCTTTTGCGCAGGCCGTCGGTACCTATATTATCCGCCAACCGCCTCGCCTGCCCGCATCCGTCACAAGGAAGGAAACAGATCACCATGGCCGAAAAAACTCCGCGCTTCAACCCCGCGCACTACCTCATGGGCTGCCGCCTCGACAACTGGCTGCGCCTGCTCTGGGAAAACAAATTTGCCATCGATCCGGCCCGCCTGCCGCAGGCTGCACTGCTCGGCGGCATGTCGCTGGCCCTCTCCCCCTTCGCCGTGGCAGAGTCGCTGCTGTATGACCGCAAGGTCAACCGGGTAACCATTGACAAGGATCCGCTGTACATTCTCGGCTTCTGGCGCATGGGTACCACGTATCTGCAGAATATTCTTGCACACGACCCGCAGTTTGCCTGGGCCGACCCCGTCGGCACCGCCTCGGTGGCCTATTCCAAAACGCTGCACGGCCTGTTCACCTACGGTCAGGCCCGCGTGCTCGGCAGCGCGCGCCCCATGGACAACCTCAAATACAGCCTCGAGCTGCCCCTGGAAGAGACCTTCGGCGTGGCGACGCTCACGCCGTATTCCATCATTCATATGATTGCCTTCCCAACGAACTACCGGCACTATATTCCCGGCGCATTCATTGGAGACCTCTCCTCATCCGACCGCCGCGCCTGGGAGAAGGCCTATCTGCACCTGCTCAAAAAGCTTACCTGGGCGCAGGGCGGCAAGCGGCTGATGCTGAAAAGCCCAGACAACACCGCCCACGTGCCCCAGCTGCTCAAGCTCTTCCCGGACGCACGTTTTCTCAATATCCACCGCGACCCCTACACCACCATTCTCTCCACCATGCACATGTTCCGCAAGCAGATGGACTTCCTGCGACTGTCCAAAATGCCGCCGAACTTCGACCAGACGCTGGAGGACACGCTTTTCTCTATCTTCGAGCGCATGTATCATAAGCTGTTCCGTGAGATTCCCGCCATTGCGCCAAACCGTTTTTACGAGATCGGCTATGAGGAATTTGTCGAAGACCCCATCGGCCACCTGCGCCGCGCCTACGACGCGCTGGAGCTGGACGGCTTCGAGGAAGCTCTGCCGCAGCTGCAGGCCTACGTCGATTCGCAGAAGAGCTACAGCAAAAACCGCTTTGAGCTGGATGACCGGCTCAAGGCCAAAATTGAGGAGCGGCTCGGCTTTTATTTCGACCATTACGGCTACGCGCGCCGCTGAATCGCCGCCGGGAACGCCGGAAATGCGCCGTCGGCAGAAAATGCGCAAATTCAAATTTTGGCTCATTGCACAGATTCCAAATCACCAATTCCCGCTTGCGCACGGCTTTCGTGCATTTGGCCCTGATTTTTTGCGGAATTATCTTGTTTGTTTCCGAAATTGATACTTGCAAAATTTCCATACAGGCGATAGAATGAGTAGGTCACAAAAATTTCATTTTTGAGGAGTGAACAACACCACCATGGAAAACCTGTTCTGGATTGGCTTTGTCGGCGCGGTCATCGCCCTGCTGTTTGCAGTGGCGCAGCGCGGCAAAGTCATGCGCGCCTCAGAAGGCAATGCCCGGATGGTTAAGATCGCCTCCGCCATTCGCCAGGGCGCAAACGCCTACCTGAAGCGTCAGTACTCCACTGTCGCCAAGGTTTTTGTCATCGTCTTCATCATCCTGTGCATCATCGCCTTTGCCTCCAAGGGCCAGATGCTCTCCCGCGTAACGCCGTTCGCCTTCCTGACCGGCGGTATCTGGTCGATGCTGGCCGGCCTGATTGGCATGAAGATCGCCACCAACTCCAATGCCCGCACCGCTCAGGCTGCCTCTGAGGGTCTGAACAAGGGCCTGCGCGTGGCCTTCGCCTCCGGCTCCGTCATGGGCTTCACCGTTGTCGGCCTCGGCATGCTCGACATCACGCTGTGGTTCATCGGCCTGAAGTACCTTGGCCATCTCGACGCTGTCCCCCTGGCCAACATCATGGTCATGAACGGCATGGGCGCTTCCTTCATGGCGCTGTTCGCCCGCGTGGGCGGCGGCATCTACACCAAGGCTGCCGACGTCGGCGCCGACCTCGTCGGCAAGGTCGAAGCCGGTATCCCCGAGGATGACCCCCGCAACCCCGCAACCATCGCCGATAACGTCGGCGACAACGTCGGCGACGTCGCCGGCATGGGCGCCGACCTGTACGAGAGCTATGTCGGCTCCATCCTGGCCACCTTCGCACTGGCTGCAGCCGCCGGCTACAGCTGGAACGGCATGCTCCTGCCCATGGCGTTGGCTGTCTGCGGCATCATCTGCTCCCTGATCGGCTCCTTCCTGGTCCGCACCAAGGAAGACGCCTCTCAGCTGTCGCTCCTCAGAAGCCTGCGTACCGGCACCTACACCGCAGCCGTTCTTTCTGCCATTGTGGCCATTCCCCTGTGCTACTTCATTCTCGGCACCGAACGGCACTGCTGGGGCGTGTATGTCTCCATTCTCTGCGGTCTGATCGGCGGCTGCGCCATCGGCTACTTCACCGAGTATTACACCTCTGATAACTACAAGCCCACCCAGAAGCTGGCCGCCGCCTCCGAGACCGGCTCTGCCACCATCATCATCGGCGGTATCTCTCTGGGCCTGAAGTCCACGCTGGCTTCCATCCTGATCGTCGGCGCGGCTGTCCTCATCAGCTACTTCTGCGCCGGCGGCACCACCTCCATCGTTGACGAGGCCGGTCTGTTCACTTCCACCTTCAACCAGGGTCTGTACGGCATCGGCATCGCCGGCGTCGGCATGCTCTCCACCCTCGGCATCACCCTGGCCACCGACGCCTACGGCCCCGTCGCCGACAACGCCGGCGGCATCGCCGAGATGGCCGGCCTGCCCGAGGAAGTGCGTGAGCGCACCGACGCGCTCGACTCTCTGGGCAACACCACCGCAGCCACCGGCAAGGGCTTTGCAATCGGCTCCGCCTCCCTCACCGCTCTGGCTCTGCTCGTTTCCTACGTCAACATCGTCCAGGAGCGCACCACGCACGTGCTCAACTTCACGCTCACCAGCCCCACCGTTCTTGTCGGCCTGTTCATCGGCGCCATGCTGACCTTCGTCTTCTCTGCCTTCACCATGAGCGCAGTGCAGACCGCGGCACAGTCCATCGTCGTTGAGGTCCGCCGTCAGTTCCGTGAGATCGCCGGCATCATGGATCACACCGTCGACCCCGACTACTCCGCCTGCGTCGACCTGTGCACCAAGGGCGCTCTGCACGAGATGGTCGTTCCCGCAATCCTCGCCATCATCGTTCCCCTGCTCACCGGCTTCATCCTCGGCCCGACCGGCGTGGTCGGCCTGCTGGGTGGCGTCTCCGTCACCGGCTTTGCCATGGCAGTGTTCATGTCCAACGCCGGCGGCGCGTGGGACAACGCCAAGAAGTACATCGAGCGCGGCAACCACGGCGGCAAGGGTTCCAATCAGCATAAGGCTGCCGTCGTCGGCGATACCGTCGGCGATCCGTTCAAGGATACGGCCGGCCCGTCCCTGAACATCCTCATCAAGCTCTGCTCCACGGTTTCCATCGTGTTCTGCGGCCTGATTCTGGCGTTCAGCATCATCAAGTAAGTTCATCGCATCCAAAGCGCCCTGCCGCACAGCAGGGCGCTTTTTTGTTCCGGAAGGCGCGCCCGTCTTCCGGCTTTTGGAGGATCAAGTAAAAAGGAGAGAGAGGATCATACCATGACACCGACGCACACCGCACCATACTACGACCGGACCGTTTTTGCGGAAGGGGACCGCAAAAACCGCTCCGGGCAGGCCTACCTGTACCGCCGCGCAGGGAATCAGAGCAACGTGCTCGACTTCCGTCTGCGCGATGAGATCGACGGTCTTCTGCTGCAGCAGGCCCTTAACACCGCGCTGGACTGCTACCCCTACCTCAGCAGCCGTCTCATCGAACGCGACGGCGACTTTTACTTTGCTGCCAACCCTTACCCCTGCACCGTCACACGCACCGGGCAGCTCCGCCCGCTGGCCGGTGAGACGGTGCACGACCATCTCATCGACGTCACCTGGAGCGGACGCAGCCTCTGCGTCGCCTTCGACCACGCGCTGTGTGACGGCGGCGGGCTGCTGCCGTTTGTGCGCACGCTGCTCTGCCGCTACTTTTCCCTGCGCTATGACCAGGAGAGCAGCATCCCCGGCGTACGCCTGACGGCTCCGGATGCCGCACAGCTTTCCGCTGAGACCGCCGAGCCAATGCACGCACGTTTTCCTGTTGACGAGAGCCGTCTCACCGCCCCATGGCGCGGCAAGGCTCTGCGCCTGCCGGAAAGCCGGAAGCCCGACGGCCTTCAGCAGACGTACTACCGCTATGAAATGCGCATCAGCCGTGCGTCCTATCTTGCCCTGTCCCGCCGGCTGGAAACATCGCCGGGCGTGCTCACCGCGCTGCTGATGAGCCGGGCCGTCGCCGCACTGCACGGCACGGACGAGCCGATCGCCGCGCACACGGCAGCCAATATCCGCCGCGTCCTCGGCTTTCCGGACACCTTCCGCAACTGCACGCGCAGCATTCCCCTGCTCTACGACGCCGGGCTGCATGCCCTGCCGCTGCCAGAGCAGGCCGCGGCCTTCCGGCAGACGCTCCGCGAGCAGTGCACTCCGGACAACACACGAGCCGCCGCAAACGCCATCGTCGGCATGAGCGATCACCTCGACACCCTGCCCTCCCTCGCAGCCAAGAAGGCCGCCATGACCTTCTTTGACGACATCCAGATGGACACCTATGTCCTCAGCTATCTCGGTCAGCTCAACCTCGGCCCGCTGGACGAATACCTCGAGGCGCTGTATTTCTATAACGCCGGTACCACCGGTCTGGTGCTGAACCTTGCGGACGTCGCCGGCACGTTTTGCCTGTGCTTCATGCAGAGCTTTCCGGACGACTGCTACGTCAACGCCTTCTCCACACAGCTGGCACAGCACGGTCTGGCCGGCGTCTGCTCGTCCTGCATCCCTTTCACCACCCCGCGCAGCCAAATGCAGGAACCGCACACCTGACCCATCCGATCCGCCAAAAAGCGCCCTGCCGCAGAAATTGCGGCAGGGCGCCCATTTTTTATTCAAGTCCGCTCGCGTTCGACAACAACCGTCAGCAGAACCAGCGGCTCCGAGCCGGTGTTGACCAGACTGTGCTCCGAGCCTTTTCTGCAGACATGGCAGACGCCCGGGCCAAGCTGCTCCCGCACCCCGTCGCAGACCGCTGTCCCCGTCCCGGACAGGACATAGTCCATCTCGTCGCTGGTCGGGTGCCCGTGCATGCCGATCGAGCCGCCGGCATGGATTGTACAGGGAATGATCTTCCAGCCGGGCGCGACGTACATCCTTGCCGACATTGTCCCGGCTCCGCCGTTCATCCCGGGCAGGGTGAATTCCTCGATTTCATTGAAGTCGATCCGCATTGCCTTCCCCCTTTGGGCAAGAACGCTCTTACCCCCGCGGCAGTCGGTTTCGCTGCGCCGTAACCTCCGCCCAGCTCGGCATTTCCTTGAGCAGCGCGGCAAAATGCGCCATGGCCGCCGGGATGTCGATATTCTGCGGGCAGACGCGGCTGCACGCACCGCAGGCGATACAGTCAGCCGGGCGGCGCCCCTCCGGCATGGCCTCCACCGGCATGGTCACGGAGAACGACGAGGCATACTGCGCGTCGGCATAAATGTCCAGCAGCGTCGGGATATCCAGCCCCTTCGGGCAGCTCTTGCAGCAATAGCGGCACCCCGTACACGGCAGCTTCGTTGCCAGAGAGGCCGCGATCTCCGCCAGCAGCGCCAGCTCCTCCGGTGAAAGCGTCTCCGGCTGGGAAAAGGTTTTCAGATTCTCCTGCGCCTGCTCCAGCGTACTCATGCCGCTGAGCGTCACAGCCACGTTCGGCAGCTGCTGCACAAAACGGAAGGCCCACTCCGCCGCAGACCAGCCCGGACGGCGCGCCTGCAGCTTTGCCATCTGCTCCGCGCTCAGCTGTGCCAGCTTGCCGCCGCGCACCGGCTCCATCACCAGCACGGGCAGGCCCAGCTGCGTGAGCAGCTCATATTTCTCCCTCGCCTGCTGCAGCGTCCAGTCAAGATAGTTCAGCTGAATCTGCACAAAGGAAAAGCAGCCCGGATACCGCTCAAGATACGCGCGCAGCAGCTCCGGCCGCGCGTGGCTGGAAAAGCCCAGCTGCCGGATGTGCCCGGCCTGCTTCTGCTCGAGCACCTGATCGAGGATGCGCAGGTTTTCATCCAGATAGGCGTCGATGGAGTTTTCACACACATTGTGCAGCAGGTAGAAATCAAAATAGTCCACGCCGCACTTTTCCAGCTGACGGCAGAAGGTGGCCCGCGCATCGAAGTTCGGCGTCTTTTCATGCCCCGGCATTTTGGAGGCCAGCAGCCACTGCTCCCGCGGGTAGCGTGCCAGCACGCGGCCGAGAAAGCGCTCCGACGCACCGTCGTGGTAGGACCAGGCCGTGTCGTAATAATTGACGCCGCCCTCCATAAGACAGTCGATGATCTCCTGCGCGCGCAGCTCGTCGATACAGCCGGGACCGCCGGCGGTGGGCAGGCGCATCGCGCCCATGCCGAGGGCGGAAACGCGCGTACCGTTCAAATCTCGGTAGAGCATACCGGATTCCTCCTTTTTCTCTGTTTCCGGCAGAAAAAATGCCGAAGTTTGGTTTTTCTCCTCTCATTATGACATTCTTTGCGGCACTGTCAAGCGCTTTCGCATCAATTCCTGCATATTTGCAACAGTTTCCACAGAGTTTTCCGCTTTCCGGCTTTACATAATCTGTTGAAAACCCTGTTCATTCTGTGCAAACCTTTCAAATTTTTGATAAGCTTTTCTCCAACGTGCGTCTGCATCTCCTATTGACAAGTCTGCGCGCCCGCATTTTTCCGCATCACGGCATTGACGGATATCCGCAAATTGACTATAATATGCATAAACAGAACCATTTGAAAACGGAGGTCTACGCCATGGATATCAAGCAGGTCCTTTCTCACCTTGACACATTGCTCGAGCAGCAGCAGATGTCGGCCGCCGCGGACTACCTCGACAAAATGGCCGCTGAGGCCGAGCTGGAGGGCGACACCACCGCGCGCCTGACGCTTTATAATGAGATCATCGGCTTTCACCGCGTCTCCGGCAACCGTGAAAAGAGCTATGCCGCCGCAGAAAAGGCGCTGGCCCTGCTCCGGGAGACCGGGATGGACAACACCATCCACTACGCCACCACGCTGCTCAACTACGCCACCGCCCGCGTCATCTTCCGCGAGCTGCCTGAGGCGCTGAAGCTTTACCGTGAGGTGGAGACGCTGTACGCCCGCCTGCTCGATCCCGTGGACTACCGCATTGCCAGCCTGTACAACAACATCAGCCAGGCGCTGCTCAAGTCCGGCGACGCAAAGCAGGGCGGCGAATACCTCGAGAAATCGCTGGCCATCCTGGAACAGCTGGACGAGGACGGCGTGGACGCCGCCATTGCCACGTGTCTGACGAACATCGGCTATAACCGGATGTCTCAGGGCGACCTGAAGGGCGCGGAAGAATACCTCACGCGCGCCGAGGCCCGCTTCAAAAGCTTCAATTATTATGACCCGCATTACGACTCCGTTCTAGCCGGCTTCGGCCAGCTCAACTACCGCAAGGGAGACTATCCCGCCGCCGCAGATTATTTCGACCGCGCGGCACACCACGTGGAGAGTCTCTTCGGTCGTAACCAGAACTATGCGCTCTGCTGCCGCAATGCAGCCGCCGCCTGGCGCGCCGCCGGCAACGCGGAGAAGGCCGCCGAATACGAGGCGCTTGCCGCCAGCGCCAAGTGACGCCGCACACCGGGGATACGAAAAAGCATGGCCGGGAACGAGTTACATCGTTCCCGGCCATGCTTTTTTGATCCGCCGCAGATCAGCCCGCGCCGCTCCCTATCCCGGGACAGAGGCATGCTCATTTCATCAGGTCGGCAATGGTGACGCTGTCCAGATAGTCGTTGATCATCCGGTCAAGCGTATTCCACATAGGCCGGGTGCGGCACTCTGCCGTGCGCTTGCAGGGCGCGGCGTTGCATTCCAGACAGGAAACCGGAGCCAGATCGCCCTCTGTGAGCCGGAGGATGTCGCCCACCCGGTACTGCTCCGGGCTTCGGGTCAGCTTATAGCCGCCGCCCTTGCCATGCACGCCCTCGATGAAATTGTTTTTGGCCAGCGCCGGCAGAATTTTCTCCAGATACTTCAGGGAAATGTCCTGTCGCTCGGCAATTTCCTTCATGGGGATGTAGCCGTCGCTGTTGTGCTCGGCCAGCTCGATCATCACCCGCAGGGCATACCGCCCTCTTGTTGAAACCAGCATATTCGTTTCACCTCTGTTTCCACCATGCCTGCCCGGGCAAACCGCCCTGCAACCCCGGCGTCCCGCAGGTCATGCAAAAAACTCAGGCCTTTGCATCCTTGTGCGGACAGCAGTGGCCACACGTCTCACAGTCCGGGAACAGGCTGTGGTCGTATTCGATGCCGTTTTTGTCGTAATAATCCTTCAGCGCCGCCGAACGGATGGCCTGGTTGTCGGCCTCGCTGCCGCCGGAGGTGAAGGTGATCTCACGGGCCTGGCAGCCGAGCTGGCGCGCAATGCGCTCTCTGGCGTCGGCCAGCGCCTCGTTTGCCTTCTGCCCGACCGAATGCAGGCTGGAGGGGTTGCCGTAGAGCTGATCCATGTAGGGGAGCATGGCTTCCATCGCGGTGCGGCTCATTTTGGTGGTTGCGGCGTTATCTGCATAAATCTGCATGAAAACATTCTCCTTCCCGGAGTCCGGCGGCCGGAGGGGCGGCCGCCGGGTCTGATCTTTTATTCTGCAAAGAGCGCGGTGGACAGGTAACGGTCTCCGGTGTCGGGCAGCAGCACCACAACGGTCTTGCCCTCATTTTCGGGCCGTCCGGCAATTTCGATGGCAGCATGGAGCGCAGCGCCGGACGAGATGCCCACCAGCACGCCCTCCTTCCGACCGACCGCTCTGCCGGCGGCGAAGGCGTCCTCGTCCGCAACAGGGAACACCTCATCGTAAATCCCTGTGTTGAGCACCTTGGGAACAAAGCCGGCGCCGATGCCCTGGATTTTGTGCGGCCCGGCCACGCCCGTGGACAGCACGGCGGAGGTCTTCGGCTCCACTGCGACGATCTTCACCTCCGGCTTCTTCGACTTGAGGTATTCGCCCACACCGGTGACGGTGCCGCCGGTGCCGACGCCGGCCACGAACACATCGACTGCGCCGTCGGTGTCCTCCCAGATCTCGGGGCCGGTCGTTTCAAAATGCGCCTTCGGGTTGGCCGGGTTGACAAACTGTCCGGCGACAAAGCCGCCCGGAATTTGCTCTGCCAGCTCGTTTGCCTTCTCGATGGCGCCCTTCATGCCCTTCGCGCCCTCGGTGAGCACCAGCTCCGCGCCGTAGGCCTTCATCAGCTGGCGGCGCTCGACCGACATCGTCTCCGGCATCACGATGATGATGCGGTAGCCGCGGGCAGCGGCCACGGAGGCCAGACCAATGCCGGTGTTTCCGCTGGTCGGCTCGATGATGACGGAGTCCTTCGTCAGCTGCCCGGAGGCCTCGGCTGCGTCCAGCATGGCCTTGGCCACACGGTCCTTCACCGAGCCGGCGGGGTTGAAGTATTCCAGCTTGGCCAGAAGTCTTGCCTTCAGACCGTAGTCGCGTTCAAAATGCGTCAGCTCCAGCAGCGGAGTCTTGCCGATCAGCTCGTCGGCAGAGCGGTAAATCTGTGCCATATTCAAAAACTTCCTTTCTCAAAAAGCCCCGTTCCGCAGGGCCGCGGCCATTTGGCCGGATGTCATTTTTTGCGCAGCGTGCCGCTGCAATGCGTCCGGGCGCGTGCAACGCCGGTACGGCTGGCCGGGCGGATCCTGTAATCATTCCCGCTTCGGCCGGAATCAAACCCTGTGCCCGCGTCAACAGCTGCAGAGCCGGCCGGACTGGAACGTCTCATGCGCCAGCTTCTTGAAAACGGCTTTCATGACGGTTCTATTTGCCCTCCTGTTTGGTTGGTAATTGCATCATAGCATTATTTACCCACCTTGTCAATCGGTAAATTCGTTTTTTCCCAAAAACCTCGAAGCGGTACGGAAAGCGCGGAAACGCCCCGCAGCGTTTCCTGCGGGGCGTCCATCCGGAAAGGCTTTATTTGCCGCCGAAGCCGTGCTTGACACGGTCACGCTCCTCGGCGCGCTTGGCGTTGTTGAAGCGGTCAAGCGTGCCGACGAGGTAGCCCGTGATGCGGCGGATGCGCTCAAACTGGGGCTCGCCCGGCTCCTCATGCCGGCCGCAGCCGGGGCACTGATCCTTGATGATGCCCGAATAGCCGCAGACGGGATCGCGGTCGACCGGGTGGTTGATCGAGCCGTAGCCGATGCCGGCGTCCGCCATGCAGTGGACAAGCTTCTCAAAGGCCTCGAGGTTGTCCGACGGATCTCCGTCCATCTCAATGTAGCTGATATGGCCGGCGTTGGTCAGCGCGTGGTAGGGCGCTTCGCGGCGGATCTTCTCAAAGGCGGTGATGTTGTAATACACCGGGATGTGGAAGCTGTTGGTGTAATACTCCCGGTCGGTCACGCCGGGGATACAGCCGTAGCGCGCGCGATCCAGACGCACGAAGCGGCCGGACAGGCCCTCAGCCGGGGTGGCCAGACACGTGAAGTTGAGCGAGCGCTTGCGGCTTTCCGCGTCGCAGCGGGCGCGCAGGTGGCCGATGATCTCCAATCCCAGTGCCTGGGCGCGGTCGCTCTCGCCGTGGTGCTCGCCGATGAGAGCCTTGAGGCATTCGGCCAGTCCGATGAAGCCGATGGACAGCGTGCCGTGCTTGAGCACCTCGCCGACCTCGTCCTCCCAGCCGAGCGCGTCCGAATCGATCCAGACGCCCTGCCCCATGAGGAAGGGGTAGTTTTTCACACGCTTGCGGCTCTGGATGGCAAAGCGCTCGAGCAGCTGGTCGATGACCAGATCAATTTTTTTATCAAAGTCCTCGAAAAACACGTCGAGGTTGCCGTTCGCCTTGATGGCCAGACGCGGCAGGTTGATGGAAGTGAAGCTGAGGTTGCCGCGTCCATTGGAAATTTCGCGTTCGGGATCATAGACGTTCCCGATCACACGGGTGCGGCAGCCCATGTAGGCAATCTCCGTCTCGGGGTGGCCGGGCTTGTAATACCGGGCGTTGAACGGCGCATCCTGAAAGGAGAAGTTCGGAAACAGGCGCTTGGCCGACACGCGGCAGGCCAGCTTGAACAGATCGTAGTTCGGGTCGCCCGGGTCGCTGGAGACGCCCTTCTTCACACGGAAGATCTGAATGGGGAAAATGGCCGTCTCTCCGTTGCCGAGGCCGGCCTCGGTGGCCAGCAGTACGTTCTTCATCGCCATGCGGCCCTCGGGCGTGGTGTCCATCCCGTAATTGATGGAGGAGAACGGCGTCTGCGCGCCGGCGCGGCTGTGCATGGTATTGAGGTTGTGGATAAAGGCCTCCATGGCCTGATAGGTGGCGCGGTCGGTCTCCTTGCAGGCATAGCGGTAGGCCGCCTGCTGGGCGCGGCGCACGGTGTCCTCGTCGCCGTATTTCTCCGCCAGAAGCGGCAGCTCTGCCGCCTGATAGGCCTCAATGCCCTCCAGCACGGGGGACAGCCCCGTCTGCCGGCCAAGCTCGTCCATCATGGCGCGGATGTCGTCCTCCGGGTCGTCCACATCCAGCCACAGCATCAGCGCCTTGGCCAGATTCTGACGGTAAAGCCGGCGGAAGGTCTTGCGCACGCCGTCAGCCATGCCGTAATCGAAGTTGACAATGGACTGACCGCCATGCTGATCGTTCTGGTTGGACTGAATGGCGATGCAGCAAAGCGCGGAATAGGAGGCGATGTCGTTCGGCTCGCGCAGGTGGCCGTGTCCGGTGGAAAAGCCGCCGTGGAAGAGCTTGACGATGTCGATCTGCGTGCACGTGGTCGTCAGCGTAAGGAAATCCAGATCGTGGATGTGGATGTCGCCCTCGTTGTGCGCGCGGGCGTGCTCCGGCTTGAGCACGAACATATTATAAAACTGCTTTGCGCCCTCCGAGCCGTACTTGAGCATGACGCCCATGGCCGTATCCCCGTCGATGTTGGCATTTTCTCGCTTGATGTCGGAGTCCTTCGCATCGGCAAAGGTCAGCTCCTCATAGCGCTGCATCAGCCGGGTGTTCATCTCACGCACCTTGCTGCGCTCGGCGCGGTACAGGATGTAGGCCTTGGCCGTCTGGACATAGCCGTTGTCCATCAGCACCTTTTCCACCAGATCCTGAATATGCTCCACATCCGGAGACGGCACGCCCTCGATCTCGAGGATCGAGCAGACCTCGTCCGTCAGGCGCGCGGCCTCGGCCTCGCCGCCGGGCCGGTAGGTGGCGTTGAACGCCTTGATGATCGCACCGGTGATCTTGTTGCGGTCAAACGGAACCAGACGTCCGTCCCGTTTCCTGAGTGTGGTGATGTTCATTGCATGCCTCCCGTATTGCCGCTTGCGCCCGATTGTATTTTTCGGTTGTAAAAACACCCCGAAATAACACAATATATTGTGTATCCATTCATCTATTCCGTTCATATATAGTACAGATGAAACAGTCTTCTGTCAAGAGTAAAAACAGCCGATTTTTTGATGATTTTTTTGGAACGCCGTGATATAATACTCCCACAGCGAAATTGAGCCGTCGCGCACAGAAGCGCCGTCCCCGGCGGCCGCACAGAGACATGTGGAGGATGATCTTATGCCAATCAATCGTGCAGAGCTGAAAGCCAATGCCCGCGGACTGATGCGCACCGTCCGCCCGAGCGTATTTCTCGCCGCACTGATCACCCTGGTCGTCAGCTGGATTCTGGCCTGGCTGACCAGCCGTGTTACCGGTATGGCCGCGCTGCAGCAGGCGGTCTACAGCGTACAGGACCCGGACGCAGTCGAGCGCGTCTTCGAAAACTACCTTGCCAATCCCCGTCCCTTCGGCCAGCTGATCGGCCTGCTGCTGAGCATCATGACCACCATCTGGAGCGTCGGCTTCACCGTGTTCTGCCTGCGTGCCACGCGCGGACGTCCTGTTGCCATCTCCAACCTGATGGACGGCTTCACCGTCTTTCTGCGCGTGCTGGTGCTGACGATTCTGATCGGCATCTTCACCTTCCTGTGGACGCTGCTGTTCATCATTCCCGGCATCATCGCGGCCTACCGGTACAGCCAGTCCATCTACCTGCTGCTGGACCACCCGGAAATGTCCCCCATGCAGTGCATGAAGGAAAGCGCCCGGCTCATGCGCGGGCACAAGTGGGAGCTGTTCGTGCTCAACCTCAGCTTCATCGGCTGGGCGCTGCTGACGATCGTTCCGCTGGTTTCCATCTGGGTGTCTCCGTACATGGAGCTGACCTACGCCGAATATTACAACCGGCTCGCCGGCTGGACGCCCACCACCGACGCCATGCCCGGCACCGAGGCGGAGGACGACCGGCTCGTCTGACCTCCCGCTCCGGACACACAAACCGCCCCGACGCGCCTGCCGATCTGACAGGCCGCGCCGGGGCGTTCTGTTTTCCGTGGGCAGGTCACTGCCCCACCATGTGTACGTCCATCTGCGGATAGGGAATTTCGATGCCGTTTTTTTCGAAGGCCGCGCGGAAGGCGGCGTTGAGGTCAAAGCACACATCCCAGTAATCGTCGCAGCGCACCCAGGCGCGCGTGACATATTCCACAGCCGAGTCTCTCCAGGCGTTGACGGCCGCGAAGGGCGGCGCCGGCTCGTTGAGGATGCGCGGATCGGCCTGCATCACCTCCAGCAGCGTGCCGCGCACCAGCTCGGTGGGCGCTTTGTACGAGGCGGTGAACAGCTGGTCGACGCGTCGGAACTCCTGCTCGCTGAAGTTGGTGATCTGTGAGGCGGTCACCGTGCTGTTCGGCACGCGGATGACCTTGTTGTCCAGCGTGTTCACGCGCGTGTAAAACAGGCCCACTGCCGCGATCCTGCCGGCCACATTGCCGAACTCCACATAGTCCCCGGTCGTGAACGGCCGCGTCACCAGCACCGTCACGCCTGAAAAGAGGTTCGACAGGATGTTCTGCAGCGCAAGCGACAGCGCAAGACCGACCACGCTGACCACCGCCACCAGGCTCGTCACCGGGATGCCGAGGCTGTCGGCCACGATGAGCACCGTCAGCACCCACAGCACCACGCGCGCCGCCGTCAAAACAAAATAGCGCAGGCCGCTGTCGACGTCGAGCCTGACCAGCGCGCGCTTGAGAATCCGCCGGACAATCTGCATCACAACAATGCAGATCACCAGAAGCACAATCGCCGAAAACAGCCGGTCCAGCGAGAGCGAGCCGATGTGAATCTCCGCCAGCTTTTTCAAAAAGTCCATAGCATTCCGTTTCCTTCCCATAGCCGCGCCGCAGCACGGCGTTTTTCACATTATAGCACAGATTTTCGCGCTGAACAGCCAAAATTCGCGTCCGGCTGAAGTTTTCTGTGCCCGCAGCCTAAACTTTCCGCCCGCGGCACTTGCATTTTCAGGGCAAGCTGGTATAATCTACTTAATAGATTGGTGATGGTTCATCACCGTATCAACAATTTTTTAGGAGGACTCCAGATGCATACCTATGAGCTGGATGTCGCCGGGCTAAAACGCAGCCTTCCCATTTGTCGGGTCACGGATGATCTGTACATCGGCGCGTTTGTCCTGTTCGGCGATGTCGAACTGACCGTCCACTGCGCCGGAGAGCTGCTTAAGCGCGCTCCCGAATACGACTATCTCATCGCCCCCGAGGCCAAGGCGATCCCCCTGATCTACGAGATGGCCCGCCAGTGCGGCGCGGAAAAATACTTCCTCGCCCGCAAGAAGGCAAAGGCCTACATGACCGGCGTGTTCCAGGTGGACGTACAGTCAATCACCACCGCCGGCGTGCAGACGCTGGTCATCGACACGGCCGACGCGGAAATGATCCGCGGCAAGCGCATGCTCATCATCGACGACGTCATCTCCACCGGTGAAAGTCTCCGCGCCATGGAAGAGCTGGTCGCAAAGGCCGGCGGCACCGTGGCCGGCCGCATGGCCGTGCTGGCCGAGGGCGCTGCGGCAAAGCGGGACGACATCACCGTGCTGGCCCCGCTGCCCCTGTTCAACGCAGACGGTACGCAAAAGGCGCTGTAAGCGCCGCCTCCGCACAGTCCGGGCTGCACACGGCAGACGCTTGGTTCGTTCCCCCTCCTGGCCGCCGCAGCAGCGGCGGCCAGGTTGATTTTTTTGAAAGGATGGATCTGCATGAACGTTTACGATTTTGAAGTGAAGGACATTTTCGGCAAGACTGTCTCCCTGCGTGAATACGCCGGCAAGGTGCTGCTCATCATCAACTCCGCCACACACTGCGGCTTCACCGCCCAGTACAACGATCTGGAGGCGCTCTATGCCGCCTATCGCGACGCCGGCTTCGAGATCCTCGACTTCCCCTGCAACCAGTTCGGCGGCCAGGCCCCCGGCACGGAGGCGGAGATCTCCACCTTCTGCCGCACCCGCTTCGGCATCGCCTTCCCGCAGTTTGCCAAAGTCGACGTCAACGGCCCCAACGCCTGCCCGCTGTTCACCTGGCTGAAAGAGCAGAAGGGCTTTGCCGGCTTCGACCGCAGCCACCCGCTGGCCATGCCGATGCACCAGACGCTGCTGCAGGCAGACCCCGATTATGAGAAAAAGCCGGACATCAAATGGAATTTCACCAAATTCCTCATCGACCGCAGCGGCAATGTCGTGGCCCGCTTCGAGCCGATCGACAGCCTCGCCGCCATCGAGGACGCCATCAACGAGCTGCTGTAAGCGCAGCCTGCAAAAAAACACCCGGGCCGGGCCCGGGTGTTTTTTTGTCTGTCTTTTCCCTGCTCTGCCCGCATTCAGGCCCGCAGGCGCTCGAAAAACGCGCGCAGCAGCGCGGCGCTCTCCTCCGCCAGCACGCCGCCGTAAATGGCGGGGCGATGGCCGTAGCGCTCCTCAAACAGGTTGATGACGCTGCCGCAGGAGCCGGTGAGCGCGTCCTTCGCGCCGTAGACCACACGCGGAACGCGCGCGTTGACGATGGCTCCGGCGCACATGGGGCACGGCTCGAGCGTCACATACAGCGTACAGCCGTCCAGCCGCCACGTTCCCAGCGCGGCGCAGGCCTCGCGGATGGCCAGGATCTCCGCATGCGCCGTGGCGTCTGCCGCCGCGCCCGCGCCGCCCTCGCGCCGGTTGCGCCCGCGGCCGAGCACCGTGCCGTCCGGCCCGGCGATCACGCAGCCCACCGGCACGTCGCCTGCCTCGCCCGCCTCGCGCGCCAGCGCAAGGGCCAGACGCATATAGTCCTCGCGCTGCACGGCTCAGAGTGCCTGCGCAGCGGTGATAATGGACATCTGATAGACCTCCTCGGCATTGCAGCCGCGGGACAGGTCGTTGATGGGCGCGTTGAGACCCTGCAGCAGCGGGCCGAAGGCCAGAAAGCCGCCCAGACGCTGGGCGATTTTATAGCCGATGTTGCCAGACTGCAGCTCGGGGAAAATAAAGGTGTTGGCGCGGCCCGCCACAGGCGAGCCCTTGCACTTGGTCTCCGCCACAACGGGAGACACCGCCGCGTCAAACTGCAGCTCCCCGTCGACGGCAAGCTCCGGCTCCATCGCGCGCACCTCCGCCAGCGCCGCGCGCACCAGCTCGACGCCCGGCCCCTTGCCGGAGCCTTTGGTGGAATAGCTGAGCATCGCCACACGCGGCTCGATGCCGAACAGACGGGCCATGCGCGCAGTCTCCACCGTCACCTCCGCCAGCTTGCGCGCCGCAGAGACAACCACATTGCCGTCCTTGTCCAGCGTGTCCTCATAGCTGATATTGATGGCGCAGTCGCCCATGGCGATGCGCTCGTCCCCGCGCACCAGGATGAAGCTGGAGCTGACCAGATGCAGGCCCGGCCTGGTCTTCACCAGCTGCAGCGCCGGGCGTACGGTGTCGGCCGTGGAGTAGGTCGCGCCGCCGAGCAGCGCGTCGGCCCGGCCCTGCTTCACAAGCATGGTGCCGTAATAGTTGCCGCGCAGCAGCATCGCGCGGCATTCCGCAACGGTCTGCTTGCCGCGGCGCAGGCACGCCATCTCCTCCGCCATCTCATCCAGCCGCGGATCGGTTGCCGGGTCGCAGACGCAGACGCCCGTAATGTCAAAGCCATACTGCGCGGCCGCTGCGGCCACCGCCTGCGGCTCGCCGACGAGGATCGGCTCGACGATCCCCTCCGCCTTCAGGCGGGACGCGGCCTCAAGGATGCGCGGGTCGGTGCCTTCGGTATAAACCAGCGTCCGGGATGTTGCCCGGAGCTGTGCAACAAGATTCTGAAACATGTGCTCCTCCTTTTCTGCCGCCGTTCGCGTGCAGTCAGGTAAATGGTATCATCCTGCCGCGCATTTTGCAAGCGCTTTACCGAAACTGCCGTCGCGCCGCGAAAAAAAGCTGTGAAGATTCCTATTTACAAATCTGCGCGCGTCGATTATAATATACGAACTGTAATATTGTTTTTGTCGTTACACCAGATCAGGAGTTGATACCAATGCCAAACGGCTTTTCACATAACATGGCAGAGCTGCGCCGCGCGCGGGGCATCCCCCAGCGCCGGGCCGCAGCTGATCTGGGCATCAGCCAGGCGCTGCTGTCCCATTATGAAAACGGTGCGCGCGAGCCGGGCCTCGACTTTGTCTGCCGCGCCTGCGCCTATTACAGCGTTACGGCGGATTATCTGCTGGGGCGCAGCCGCTCGCAGGAGAGCGGCGCCTGCGCCGGCACGGACGAGCTGCGCCGCCTGATTGACGAAATGCGCGCCCTGGCCGACCGGGCTGAGGCCGCGCTGGAAGGAGCCGCGCCATGATTGAGCAGAGCCACATCCGCAACTTTTCCATCATTGCCCACATCGACCACGGCAAGTCCACCCTGTCCGACCGGCTCATCGAGCGCTGCGGCGCAGTGGAGCAGCGCATCATGTCCGACCAGATTCTGGACAACATGGATCTGGAGCGCGAGCGCGGCATCACCATCAAGGCCCGCGCGGTCGGCCTGCGCTATCAGGCGGACGACGGCGAGGTGTATACCCTCAACCTCATCGACACGCCGGGCCATGTCGACTTCAACTATGAGGTCAGCCGGTCGCTGGCCGCCTGCGAGGGCGCAGTGCTGATCGTCGACGCCTCACAGGGCGTGGAGGCCCAGACGCTGGCCAACACCTATCTGGCGCTGGATCACAATCTGGAGATCCTGCCCGTCGTCAACAAGATCGACCTTCCGGCTGCGGATCCGCACCGCGTCAAGGAGGAGATCGAGGAGATCATCGGCATCCCCGCCATGGACGCGCCCGAGATCAGCGCCAAAAACGGCGTCAACATCGAGGCAGTCCTGCAGGACATCGTCAAAAACGTGCCCGCTCCGCAGGGTGATCCCGCCGCCCCTCTGCGCGCGCTTATTTTCGACAGCCAGTATGACAGCTACCGCGGCGTCATGGTTCTGCTGCGCGTGTTCGACGGCCAGCTGCGCCGCGACCAGACCGTCCGCCTGATGAGCACCGGCGCAGTCTATAAGGTCGTCGAGGTGGGCCACCTGCGTCCGATCGGCCTCGACCCGTGCGACTGTCTGTCTGCCGGCGACGTCGGATACTTCACCGCCAGCATCAAAACCGTCTCCGACACCCGCGTGGGCGACACCGTCACCGATGCCGAGCGCCCCGCCGCCGAGCCGCTGCCCGGCTACCGTCCGGCGCAGTCGATGGTCTTCTGCGGCGTGTACACCGAGGACGGCTCGAAATATCCCGACCTGCGCGACGCACTGGAAAAGCTGCAGCTCAACGACGCCTCGCTCTCCTTCGAGCCGGAAAGCTCCGCCGCGCTGGGCTTCGGCTTCCGCTGCGGCTTTCTCGGCATGCTGCACATGGAGGTCATCCAGGAACGGCTTGAGCGGGAGTTCGACCTCGACCTCATCACCACGCTGCCGTCGGTCATCTACGAGGTCACGCGCACCGACGGCACCGTCATCCACGTCGACAATCCGCACAACTATCCCGATCCCGGCTCCATTCTTGAGGCGCGCGAGCCGTTCGTCAAGGTTTCGATCATCACGCCGCAGGAATTTGTCGGCAACATCATGCCCCTGTGTCAGGACCGCCGGGGCGAGTATAAAAACATGACGTATCTTGACTCGCGTCTGGTCGAGCTGCATTACGAAATGCCGCTCAACGAGATCATCTACGACTTTTTTGACACCCTCAAGGCCCGTACCAAGGGCTATGCCTCGCTCGACTACGAGCTGGCCGGCTATGAGCCGTCCGACCTGGTGAAGGTGGATATGCTGCTCAACGGCGACCAGGTGGACGCGCTGTCCTTCATCGCCCACCGCGACAAGGCCTATGGCCGTGCACGCCGCCTGTGCGAAAAGCTCAAGGAGAACATCCCGCGCCAGCTGTTCGAGGTGCCCATTCAGGCGGCCATCGGCGGCAAGGTCATCGCCCGCGAAACCGTCAAGGCCATGCGCAAGGACGTGCTGGCCAAGTGCTACGGCGGCGACATCACACGAAAGAAAAAGCTGCTGGAAAAGCAGAAGGAAGGCAAAAAGAAAATGCGTCAGCTCGGCACCGTCTCCATCCCGACGGAGGCGTTTCTCGCCGTGCTCAAGCTCGACAGCTGACGGTGTGCAGGCTGTCTCCCCCATCGTCTATTTTTTTATGAAAGGCAGGACACTCCATGGCAGATCTCAGAAAGCTCACGATTTTGCATTCCAATGACATGCACGGCGATTTTCTGGCCGAGCAGATCGACGACACGCTCGTGGGCGGCGTTTCGATGCTGTCCGGGTACATTCAAAAGGTACGCTCCGCGGAAGAGAACGTCCTCTACGCCATTGCCGGCGACATGTTCCGCGGCTCGATCATCGACAGCGAGTTCAAGGGCATTTCCACCGTCGATATTATGAACCTGCTGGCTCCGGACGTGGTGAGCCTCGGCAACCATGAGCTCGACTACGGCGTTGCGCACCTGCTTTTTCTTGAAAAGTGTACCAAGTTCCCCGTCGTCAACGCGAATCTGTACATCAAGACCTCCGGCATGCGTCTGTTCAATTCGCATGTCATCCTGCACGTGGGCGGCATGAACATTCTGTTTATCGGTCTGCTCACCGAGGAGATCATGACCTCTGCCAAGACGGATCTGCTGCTGGGCACCTTCGTCAATGTGGCGGACGCCGCTGTCGAAGCCGGCCGCATCATCAACAGCTACAAGTCGATGGACATCGACTTCACCGTGCTGCTGACGCACATCGGCTTTGAAGAGGACAAAAAGCTGGCCGCTCTGCTTGACCCGGAATGGGGCGTGGACGTTATCATCGGCGGCCACACGCACACCTTCCCGGACGAGCCGGCCAAGGTCAACGACGTGCTGATCGTCCAGGCCGGCACCGGCACCGACGTCATCGGCCGCTTCGACATCACCATCAACTGTGACACCAACAGCGTACACGACTACACCTGGCGTCTTGTGCCCATCAACGAAAAAACCTGCCCGCGCGACCCCGCGCTGGAGGACCTCATCTACTCCTATAAGCAGCAGACCGATGACAAATACGGCCGCGTGCTCACCCGCTTCGACCGTGCGCTCACGCATCCGCGCCGCGAGCAGGAAACCGAGCTGGGCAACCTCTTTGCCGATATTCTGATGGAGCACCTCGGCACGGACCTGGTTCTGGTCGGCTCCGGCAGCATCCGGAAAAAGACGTTCGGACCGATCGTTACCCTGCAGGATCTGATGGAGATTTTCCCCTTCAACGGTCGCATCTACGCCGCAAAGCTTTACGGACGCGATCTGAAGCACGCCATCTGTTATATCTGCCGCGACGAGATGCTCGAAGGGCATACGGAGTTTTACCAGGTGTCCTCCAATGTGCGCATCAACTACAATTTTGCGCAGAAAAAGCTGCTGCAGTTCACCGTCAACGGCGAGGACGTCGAGGATGACCGGCTCTACACCGTCGCCCTTCAGGCATACCACTTCAACAACATCTCCTCCTGTCTGGACATCCCGGAGGAAGCCGTGCCCGGCTATGACCATCCCAAATGCATCGCCACCTCGGATTTTGACATCCTCCTGGAGCATTTCAATTCCGCCGCACACCTGACCAGCCACATCGACGGCCGCTTCACCATCTCCGACCGCCCGTTCTGACAAACCGGACCGTTAAAATAGCGCCCCGCCCGCTGCATACGCAGCGGGCGGGGCGCCTTTTTAAGCGTCAGCCCCGTCAGCAGCACCTGCTGTCAGGACGGTTCCGGCCTTTTCCTGTACCAAAGCGATTCGATACTCAACCGGCACAGCGCCGAAGCGATCCGGGATTGCGCCGATCCGAATCCCGGCTGGCTGCATGGCAGGGCGCCTGATCCGTAGAGGCGGCAAACGCTCGATGCAACGAAACGTATCCGTTGGACGCATTGTAAGAATTCGCTGATTCAGTCCGAGGTTTCGCACGTAGCCAGTACAAAGCCGATCCCGACCAGTCCAAAGCACAAAGACGCAGGAGACCGCCAGGTCAAAACCGGAACCCGCCCCTGCTTCATGCCGCTCTGAACAACCAGCACACAAAACACGATCATGCATACCAGCAACGCCGCGCGGAATACGCTTCGCATGCGCCTTGTCAGCGGCGCACGCCGCGCGCTCATGATCCATTCTGTCACGCTGGCGCACAGGGAGAAGAAAAAGACCGGTGCTGCGACGCACAGCGCAAGGATGGATAAAATTGCGGAGGTCGACCGGAGATAAACGCGTGACCAGACCATAACAAAGGCCAGACACAGGGTGGAAAGCAGGGCAAAAAACGTATCTCTGTGAAATTTCGGTCGTTTCATAGCGGTACACTCCTTTTTCATCCGGCGTGTTTCGTTTCCCTTCCGCGCCGCTTTGCCCGCAGGATGCAGACATCCACGCTCCGTCTCAACAGAGCGTGGATGTTTTGATAAGCAATATTGTTTTCTCAGGACATGAAGCCGTTGAGGATACGATCCTCGGCCTCCTCGGCGGTGAGGCCGAGGGTCTGCAGCTTGAGGATCTGGTCGCCGGCGATGCGGCCGATGGCGGCCTCGTGCACCAGCTGCGCGTCGGTGCAGTTGGCGGCGATCTCCGGGATGGAGCGGATCTTCGCGTTGCCCATGATGATCGAGTCGCACTGGACATGGCCGAAGCAGGCGGCGTTGCCCACCACGCAGGGTCGGAACAGCTGCACCGAATCGTCCTGTGCCACCGAGCGGGACACCACGCGGCCGCGGGAACCGTCGCCGTTGAGCACGATCTCCATCTCGGAGAGCGCGCGCTGCTCCCCGTGCGTCATCAGGCGCTCGGTGATGACCGTTTCGGCGTCCGCCGCGCAGACGATCTGCGTCACGCGCTTGGTCGAATCGATGCCGCGGATCTGCGCCGTGTCCATATACAGGCAGGAGCCTTCCCCGACATGCGCCACCGTGGTGGGGTGCATGACGCGGCCGCCGCGGCCGTTGCCCTCGCCGTAATGCTTTTCGATGTAGTGCACGCGGCAGTTCTTGCCGATGTAGAAGGTGTGGATGCCGTCGTGACGGGATTCCTCCTCACCGCCGTTGTGAATGCCGCAGCCGGCCACGATCTCCACGTCGCAGTCGTCGCCGACATAAAAATCGTTATACACCGTCTCGCAGATGCCGGACTCCGTGATGAGCACCGGGATATGGCACGCCTCGTGCTTCGTGCCCGGAGCAATGCGGATGTCGATCCCGGGCTTGTCGGTCTTGGCGCTGATGGTGATGTGCTCGCTGCTGCCGCGGCCGGCACACTCGGAATCCTTGCGGATGTTGTATGCGCCGGTCGGCTCGCCCTTCATATCGGCGATGGTTTCCAGCAGGGCGCGATCCTGACTGGTCAGTTCCTTGTTCATGCCTTGTTCTCCTTTCGCAGGATCGGGCAGCATTCACGGGTATCGCCGAGAATCTGCGGGAAAATCTCCTCGGGCGTGCCGCGGTGCAGAATACCGCCGTTACCGACGACCAGCACCTCATCGGCCAAACGGATGATGCGTTCCTGATGGGAAATGATAATCATCGTGTTCTCGCGGCGGGCGTGGATGGCCTCAAACGTCTCGGTGAGGCGAGAGAAGCTCCACAGGTCGATACCGGCCTCCGGCTCGTCAAAAATCATCAGGCTGCTGTTGCGCGCCAGAATCGTGGCGATCTCGATGCGCTTGACCTCGCCGCCGGAGAGGCTGGTATCCACCTCGCGCAGCAGATAGTCGTTGGCGCACAGACCCACCCGCGTGAGGTAGGCGCAGGCCTCCGCCTTCGGCAGATCCTCCTTGCCCGAGGCAAGCGACAGCAGATCGCATACCGTCAGGCCCTTGAAACGCGGGGGCTGCTGGAACCCGTAGCTGATGCCGAGGCGGGCGCGCTCGGTGATGCTCAGGTCGGTGATGTCCTGTCCGTTCCAGAAGATGCGGCCTGCCGTGGGGGCAGTCAGGCCCATGATGATTTTGGCAAGCGTGGTCTTTCCTCCGCCGTTGGGGCCGGTGAGCACCAGCAGCTTGTGATCCTCAACCGTGAGGCTGACATCCCTGAGGATGTCCGTGCGGCCTTCCTGGCCGTCCACGATAAAGCTTATGTTTTTCAGCTCAAGCATAAAACCGTTTCCTCCGGGCGCGGCGCGCCCTTCCTTAATAGATATTACGCTGTCAGTATAGCATTTTTCTGCAAATAATACAAGATATATCCGTACATTCCGGGTTGTTCTTGTTTTTGTTTTTCGCCTGTGCTATAATGAAAACTCCGAAAGACGGCCCACACTGTGCGGTGCGAACGTCCTTCGAACACGCTGCCACGGAGGAGCACATGAAGCGCACGCGTATTTCACCGCAGGTCATCCGCCGTCTGCCCCGTTATCTCGACCAGCTCGACCGGCTGATCGCCGACGGCGCGGTCCGCGTCTCGTCCGCCGAGCTTGGCAGACAGATGAAGCTGACCGTTTCGCAGATCCGGCAGGACTTTTCCTGCTTCGGCAAATTCGGCCAGCAGGGCTACGGATACAACACCCGGGTGCTGCGCGCGGAGATCGCTTCCATTCTGGGCATGGACCGGCGGCATACTGCCGTGCTCGTCGGCGCCGGCAACCTTGGCCGCGCTCTGCTGCAGAACTTTGGCTTTGCACAGTACGGCTTCCGGATGCTGGCCGCCTTCGACGTGCTGCCCGGCCTGTGCGGCAGCAGCATCGCCGGCGTGCCCGTATACCACGCATCCGAGCTGCCCGCCTTTCTGGCGGAAAACCGGATAGACGCCGCCGTGCTCGCCGTACCGCAGCAGCAGGCCGTTCAGACGGCCGCGCAGCTGGCCGGACTGGGCGTGCGCGCGATCTGGAATTTTACCAATCAGGATCTGCACCTGTCAGACCCGAACGTGCTTGTTGAAAGCATCCGCTTCTCGGACAGCCTGCTGGCGCTGAGCTACTACATGAAGCAGCAGGCCGCGTCCGACGACCGTAAACTGGAGGAGCCGCATTGAAAAAACGCATGTTTTCTCTGATACTGGCGCTGCTGCTTCTGCTGGCCGTGCCGGCCTATGCCGCCGCCGGCGGCGCGGACGACCCGCTCGTGACGCAGAGCTATGCCGAGCAGAGCGGCCAGGCTGCGCTCTCGTCGGCGCTGGCCTCGCTGCGCAGCACGCTCAGCGCAATGGTACAGCGCATCTCGTCCGTGCTGGGGCAGAGCGCCCCCGCCGCCGAGACGCCCACACCCAAAACCTACGCCGTCCACACCGGCGCCAGCGCTGTGCTCTCGCAGGGCGGCTGCATCACGCTGCTGTCCGGCAGCGCCACCATGCAGCTCAACGCCGGCGCCGTCATCAACGTCACCGTGGGCTACCCTGCCGCCACCGGCAAGCTCACGCGGTATAACCGCTATATGGGCTGTGAAAACGCCAGCGCCGTCATTTCGCTGACAGACGGCTCCATCATCGCCGTCGAGGGCGCAGTGGACGTCAGCGTCGGCTGCCCGTTCACCGACGTGCCGCTCGGGGCCTGGTTCTTCCAGGATGTGCTCAGCGCATACAACCGCAGCCTCATCAACGGCATGTCCCCCACCCTGTACGAGCCGGACGGCTCGCTCACCGTAGCGCAGGCCGTCAAGCTGGCCGCCTGTATGCACCAGCTGTATCACGACGGCAGCGTCACCCTGCAAAACGGCGCGGAAACCTGGTATACCACGTATCTCGATTATGCCGTCACACAGGGCATCCTCACCACGGACTACGCCGTGCTCAGCCCCGAGGCGCTCAACACGCCGGTTTCCCGCGCGGAGTTCGTGCACATCTTCTACAGCGCGCTGCCCCGCTCGGAATACGGGCAGATCAACGCTGTTATGACCGGAGCCATCCCCGACGTGGCGGAGGATGCCCTCTACAGCCAGGAGATCTACACCTTCTATCGCTCCGGCATCCTCACGGGCGACGCCGCGGACGAGACCGGCGGCGTGCCGGCAGGCCGCTTCCGCCCCACCGACAACATCAAGCGCAGCGAGGTCGCCACCATCATGAACCGCATGTTCGACAGCGCCGCGCGCAAGCACTTCACGCTGGTCTGACGCCGTCAGACCCCACAAGCAGCCAAAACGTACACGGGCTTTCCGCCCTGCGCAGCGGCCCGATGTACCATCGGGCCGCACTTTGTTTTCCACAGACTCAGAACATCATCGGGAGGACCCGTTTTATGTCCGATACCATTGCCGCCGTCGCCACCGGACAGCAGCTGTCCGCCATCGGCATTCTCCGCATTTCCGGTCCCGGCACGCTTGCCGCAGTCGACGCCGTGTTCCGCCCTCTGTCCGGGCGACCCATGTCGCAGCGGCCCGATCGCACGCTTGTGCTGGGCAGCCTCTCCGACGCCGCCGGGCAGACCGTCGATCAGTGCCTGTGCACCGTCTCCCGCGCGCCGCACAGCTACACCGGCGAGGACACCGCCGAGCTGCAGTGCCACGGCTCGCCCGTCGTGCTGCGGCAGGGGCTGGAGGCGCTGTTTGCCGCCGGTGTGCGTCAGGCCGGGCCGGGTGAATTCACCCGGCGCGCCTTCCTCAACGGGCGTATGGATCTCACGCAGGCCGAGGCCGTCATCGACCTGATCGACGCGGAAACCGCCGAAGCCGCGCGCAACGCCGCCGGCCAGCTGGGCGGGGCCATCACCCGCTGCACCGAGGGCGTCTACCGGCAGCTGCTGGAGATCCTCACACACTATCAGGCAGAGGTCGATTTTCCCGAGGAGGGCGTCGAGCCGTTCGTCCTGCAGGCGCACGCGCAGGCCGTCGGGGAGGCGTGCGCCGCGCTGCGCCGCCTGCTGTCCACCTTCTCGCGGGGTCAGGTGCTGCAAAGCGGCCTGCCCGCCGCCATTCTCGGCCGGCCCAACGCCGGAAAAAGCTCGCTGATGAACGCGCTTCTGGGGTATGAGCGCGCCATCGTCACCAACGTGCCCGGCACCACCCGCGACACCATCTGCGAAAAGCTGCGCCTCGGCCCGCTTCTGCTGCGCCTGACGGACACCGCCGGCCTCCGACGGACCGCAGACCCCGTCGAAGCCATCGGCGTGTCCCGCGCGCTGGACGAGGCGCGCCGCGCCAGCTTGGTGCTGGCCGTGTTCGACGCCTCCGCCCCCGCCGCGCCGGAGGACGCAGACACCGTGCGCGAGGCAGCCGCAGCGCCCTGTGCCGTCGCCGTGCTCAATAAATGCGACCTGCCCGAGCGCTTTGTCCTGCCGCAGCCGGAGGTCTTCGCCGCCGTGTGCCGCGTCTCGGCCAAAACCGGCGAAGGCATCGATGCGCTGGCGCAGACGCTTGCGCAGCGCTTCCCCGCGCCGGAGGCCCCGGCCGGCGAAATCCTCACCAATGCCCGTCAGGCCGACGCCGTCGGCCGCGCGCTGGAGGCCCTTGAGGCCGCGCAGCAGGCCATGCGGCAGGGCCTGACGCCGGACGCGGTGCTCACCAGCATCGAGCAGGCACTGGCCGCCCTTGGCGAGCTGAGCGGCTGCACTGTGCGCGACGACGTGGTACAGCGTATCTTTGAGCGCTTCTGCGTCGGAAAATAGGCACGCCGCACCGCATCGGCGCTGTTTTTTCCCGAATGCTGTGTGATATCGGGCCGACAGGGGCAAACTAACCGTCATGCAGACCTGCGGCGTTTGCCGCTTTACCATACGCAAAACCGTTCCGTCCAGGAAAGAAAGGAAATCGCCATGAGTAAGAAGTATGTCTATCTGTTCTCCGAAGGCAGTGCCGAAATGCGCGAGCTGCTTGGCGGCAAGGGCGCGAACCTTGCCGAGATGACGCACATCGGCATGCCTGTCCCGCAGGGCTTCACCATCACCACCGAAGCCTGCACCCGCTATTACGCCGACGGCGAAAACGTCGCCCCGGAGATTCGCGACGAAATTTTTTCCAGCGTGGCGAAGCTTGAGGCGCTCACCGGCAGGCGCTTCGGCGATGCGGCCAACCCCCTGCTGCTGTCGGTCCGCTCCGGCGCGCGTGTCTCCATGCCCGGCATGATGGACACCATTTTGAACCTCGGCCTCAACGAGGCCGTCGTAGAGCGGATGGCAGAGATGTCCGGCAATCCCCGCTGGGCCTGGGACTGCTACCGGCGCTTCATTCAGATGTATTCCGACGTCGTCATGGAGGTCGGCAAAAAGTATTTTGAAGAGCTGATCGCACAGATGAAGGCCCGCCGCGGCGTTGAGCTGGACATGGAGCTGACTGCGGAGGAGCTGCACGAGCTGTCCGATCAGTTCCTGGCCGAATATCGCGAAAAGGTCGGCGCAGACTTTCCGACCGATCCCGCCGAGCAGCTGATGGGCGCGGTAAAGGCCGTCTTCCGCTCGTGGAACAACAACCGTGCCATCGTCTACCGCCGTATGAACAACATTCCCGGCGAATGGGGCACCGCCGTCAACGTGCAGATGATGGTCTTCGGTAACATGGGCGAGGACTGCGGCACGGGCGTCGCCTTCTCGCGCGACCCCGCTACGGGCGAAAACCACCTGTACGGCGAATTCCTCATGAACGCACAGGGCGAGGACGTCGTCGCCGGCGTGCGCACCCCGCAGCCGATCGACCAGCTGCGCCAAACCAATCCTGCCGTCTACCAGCAGTTTGCCGACAACGCAAAGCTGCTCGAACGCCATTACAAGGACATGCAGGACATGGAGTTCACCATCGAGCATGGCAAGCTCTACATGCTGCAGACCCGCAACGGCAAACGAACTGCCTTCGCCGCGCTGCGCATCGCCGTGGAGATGGTCGAGGAGGGGCTGTGCACCCGCGAGGAGGCCCTGCTGAAGATCGATCCGAACCAGCTCAATTCTCTGCTGCACCCGCAGTTTGACCCCGAAGCGCTGCGCCAGGCCAAGCCTGTGGCGCAGGGCCTGGCCGCCTCGCCGGGCGCGGCCTGCGGCGGCGTGTACTTCACCGCCGAGGACGCCAAGGCCGCCGCGGCGCACGGTCCCGTTCTGCTCGTGCGCAATGAGACCACCACGGAGGACATCGAAGGCATGGCCGCCTCGCAGGGTATTCTGACGGCAACCGGCGGACGAACCAGCCATGCCGCCGTCGTCGCCCGCGGCATGGGCACCTGCTGCGTCTCCGGCTGCGCCGCCGTGCGCATCGACGAGGCAAACCGCCGCCTCACCGTCGCCGGACACACGGTGCATGAGGGTGAATTTCTGTCCATCGACGGCACCACCGGCAACGTCTATCTCGGCCAGCTCCCCACGCGCGACGCCACCGTCAGCGGCGATTTGGCCACGGTGATGCAGTGGGCGGATGAAACGCGCCGCCTTGGCGTGCGTGCCAACGCGGATAATCCGCGCGATGCAAAGCGCGCGCTGGAGCTGGGCGCAGAGGGGATCGGCCTGACACGCACCGAACACATGTTCTTCGACGCCAGCCGCATTCCGGCCATGCGCCGCATGATCCTGGCCGATACGGAGCAGCAGCGCCGCGCCGCGCTGGCAGAGCTGCTGCCGATGCAGCGGAGCGATTTCGAGGGCATCTACCGCGTCATGGGCGAGCGTCCGGTGACCATCCGCCTGCTTGACCCGCCCCTGCATGAATTTCTTCCCACCGAGGACGCCGAGATCCAGGCGCTGGCCGACAGCATGGGCAAGGACTTTGCCGCCGTCAAGGACCGCATCCGCAGCCTGCACGAGGTCAATCCCATGATGGGCCACCGCGGCTGCCGTCTGCCGGTCACGCATCCGGAGATCGCCGAGATGCAGACGCGCGCCATCCTCGAGGCTGCCATCAACGTCTCGCGCGAGACCGGCCTGCATATCGTGCCGGAGATCATGATCCCGCTGGTGTGCGAGGTCAAGGAACTGAAGTTTGTCAAGGATATGGTCGACCGCACGGCGAAGACGGTCTTTGCCGAAACCGGCGTCACGCTGAAGTATCTCGTCGGCACGATGATCGAGGTGCCGCGTGCGGCCCTCACGGCCGACGCCATTGCAAAGGAAGCGGAGTTCTTTTCCTTCGGCACAAACGATCTGACGCAAATGACGCTCGGCTTCAGCCGGGACGACGCGGCAAAGTTCCTTCCCGCCTACTATTCCAATCACATTCTGGATAACGACCCGTTCGAGCGTCTTGACCAAACCGGCGTCGGCAGGCTGGTGGAGATGGCCGTGCAGCTTGGCCGCACCGCGCGCCCAGAGCTGCATCTGGGCATCTGCGGCGAGCACGGCGGAGAGCCGGCCAGCGTCGACTTTTGCCACCGGGTCGGTCTGGACTATGTCTCCTGCTCCCCGTACCGCGTCCCCATCGCCCGCATGGCGGCCGCGCAGGCACAGATCCGCAATCCCCGCAAATAACCTCCGCACAAAGAAAGAGGACCGCTGCCTGCATCGGCAGCGGTCCTCTTTTTGACACGCGGCTTTCCTTGTTCATTTCCGAAGGAACATCAGGCCCATGCAGTTCGGCCCGCAGTGCGTCGAGATGGTGCATCCCGCAACATTGTGATACACCTGCTCAAACGGCTGGCAAGCCAGCACCGCCTGCTCCAGCTCGGCGCGCATTTCGTCGGAGATGCCGGAATCGGCAATGAAGATGCGGCGCAGGTCGATATCGTCCCGCCCCTCCAGCCGCTCGCAGGCATACTGGATGTAAATGCGGTCGATCTTCCCGCGAAATTTTTTGCCGACATCCATCACACCGTCATGCACCTCAATGCTCGGCTTGATGCTCAGCAGATTTGCGCCCAGCGCCGTCAGCGCCGAGCAGCGCCCCCCCTTGCGCAGATATGACAATGTATCCAGTACAAAGCTGACATCCAGCTTTTCCGTGCGCTGCTGCAGCTGCTGTGCAATGGCCGCAGGCTCCACGCCTGCTTCCGCCAGCTCCGCGCCCTCAACGGCCAGCAGACCGCTTCCGGCGCAGAGACTGCGCGAGTCGACCACCCACACGTTTCCCAGCTCTTTCGCGGCAAGGCAGGCATTATGCCATGAGCAGGACAGCTCCGAGGACAGCGAAACATGGACAATGGCGTCACAGGTTTTCAGCCATTGGCTCCAATATGCGTAATAATCCGCCGCCGGGACCGCTGAGGTAGACGGCAGCGCTCCGGTACGCCCGGCGGTCTCAAATATGTCCTGTGGGGTGATCTCCACGCCGTCGCGGAAGGCGCCTGCCTCATTGACAATATACAGCGGCACAATACCGATGTCGTATTGACGGATCAGCGCCTGCGGCAGATCGCAGGTGCTGTCTGCAGAAATTTTGACGGTCATGCGTATACTCCTCTGTTTGTGCGTCTTTCCTCAAGCAGAAATTGCATTTATTTTACACGCATTTGCCGTCAAACACAACCCCAATTTGAAATTTCCCTGTTATCCGCCAAAAAACCAGCGTGCCGTCCAGGCAGCCATGAGAAAGCCTGTCAGGTCGGCACACAGTGCCGCAGGAATGGCATGGCGCGTTTTTCGCACGCCGGCCGCCCCAAAATATACGGCAATCACATAAAACGTGGTCTCTGTTGAACCCATCATGATGGCCGCCGTGCGCCCGGCGAGCGAGTCCGGACCGGCGTGTCCGATCACCTCCGAGGCCGCCGCCAGCGCGCCGCTGCCTGAAAACGGACGCAGCAGCATGAGCGGCACCGTCTCCGCCGGCACCCCCAGCCGCTCCAGCAGGGGCGCCGCCAGCGCCGTCAGGGCGTCGAGGGCCCCCGACGCGCGCAGCATCCAAACCGCCGGCAGCAGCGCAATGAGCGCCGGCAGCACGCGCGCCATGATCCGCAGCCCCTCTCCCGCGCCCTGCCGCAGCGCGTCAAAGCCGTCCACACCGCGCCCGAGCGCCAGCATACCCGCCGCCAGCAGCAGAAGCGGGGCCAGCAGCGCCGTCACGTGCGTCCCTCCATCAGCCGTGCCGCCAGCAGACCCACACATACGGACGCAGCTGAGCTGATCCACACCGCCGGCAGAATATCGAAGGCGTCGGCGGCCCCGGCGGCGCTGCGCAGGGCCGCAACGGTCGTCGGCAGCAGCTGCACAGACGCCGTGTTCATCACCACCAGCCGGCACAGCTCGTTTGACGCCCGATCCGTGCCGGACAGCTCCTTGAGCCGCAGCGCAGCCTGAATACCCGCCGGTGTTGCGGCGTTGCCAAGTCCGAGCAGATTTGCCGAAACGTTGGCGGAAAGCGCCTGCATCGTCTCCCGGTCGCGCCGTGCGGCCGGAAACAGCCGCCCCAGCAGCGGACGCAGCGCCCGCGCCAGCGCGTCCATTGTCCCGCAGCGCCGCAGCACCTCCATCACGCCCGTCCACAGGCACACCATCCCCCCCATTGAAATTGCCAGCTCCACCGCCCGCAGCGCCCCCTCAGCTGCCGCCGCGCCCACTGCCTCCGCATGTCCCGTCGCCGCACCATACAGCACCGCGGCCAGGATCATCAGCGTCCATGCCACTGTCATCGCCATAGACATGCCCTCCTTTTTCAACAGTCTATGCTCGTCCGCGGCCAAACAGAAGCCGCCGCTGCCGAAACGGTTGCGCACTGTGCCCCTGTGAAAGAAAAAGCCTCTGCCGTATGGCAGAGGCTTTTCATACATGGATAGAACTTACTTGACGAGCTCGATCACAGCGGTCTCGGCGGCGTCGCCGCGGCGAATACCGGTGCGGGTGATGCGCGTGTAGCCGCCGTTGCGTTCGGCATAGCTCGGCGCGATCTCGTCAAACACCTTCTTGGCAACATCCTCACGGGTGATGAAGGCGAGCGCCTGACGGTAGTTGGCCAGGCCCTTCTTCTTGCCAAGGGTGATCATCTTCTCGGCGAGAGGCCCAATTTCCTTTGCACGGGTGACGGTGGTCTCCATGCGGCCCTTGTCAAGCAGGTCGGTGACCTGCTGGCGGAGCATGGCCATGCGCTGGTCGGTGGGCTTACCGAGTTTTCTGGTTCCAGGCATTATCGGTTTCCTCCTTGTAGCGTTTAGCTGTTATCCTCATTGGCCAGCGACAGTCCCATGAGAGCGAGCTTCTGCTCGACCTCCTCGAGAGACTTGCGGCCCAGGTTGCGGACCTTAATCATCTCATCCTGAGTCTTGGAGATGAGGTCCTCGACAGTATTGATGTTGGCGCGCTTTAAGCAGTTAAAGCTTCTGACCGAAAGATCCAGCTCCTCGATGGTCATTTCCAGAACCTTATCCCTGCGGACCTCCACCTTTTCCACCACGGTGCTGCGGGTGCCGACCGTGTCAGACAGGTCGGTGAACAGCGCGAAGTGGTCGCACAGGATCTTTGCGCCGAGGGAGACAGCGTCTCTGGCGGCAATGGTCTTGTCGGTCCACACCTCGATGGTCAGCTTATCAAAGTCCGTCATGCTGCCGACGCGGGTCGGCTCAACGGTATAGTTGACCTTCAGAACCGGTGTGTAGATAGAGTCGACGGGGATGGTGCCAAGCGGAGCCTGGGGATTCTTGTTCTTGTCAGCAGAGACATAACCGCGGCCATGGCTGATGGTCAGCTCCATGGAGAGGGCGGCGTCTGCGCCGAGGGTGGCAAGGTGCAGCTCGGGATTGAGAATCTCAACCTCGCCGTCGGCCTTGATGTCGCCCGCGGTTACTTCGCATTCGCCGTTTGCCTCGATGTAAACGGTCTTCGGACCGTCGGTATGGAGCTTCGCGATGATGCTCTTGACATTGAGGACGATCTCGGTGACGTCCTCCTTGACGCCGGGGATGGTGGTGAACTCATGCTGCACACCGGCGATCTTGATCGTGGTGACAGCGGTGCCGGGGAGAGAGGAGAGCAAAACTCTGCGCAGGGAATTGCCCAATGTCGTGCCGTAGCCTCGCTCGAGCGGCTCGATGACATACTTGCCGTATGACTCATCGGCGGGGGATTCGATACACTCGATACGCGGCTTTTCTATTTCAATCATGCTGATGAACCCTCCTTAAAAGACATGCGCATAATACGGCGGAAATACCAGCTTACCAATTTGAGGGTCTGTCTGTTACTTAGAATACAGCTCGACGATGAGGTGCTCCTCGATGGGCAGATCGATGTCTTCCCGGGCGGGAACAGCGGCCACCTTGGCGGTCAGATTGTTCGCGTCATATTCAAGCCACTTGGGGGGCTGGCGGAAGGCGTTCGCTTCCACGTTGTTCTTGATCTTTTCGATGTCGCGGCTGGTCTCCTTGATGGCGATGACCATGCCGGGCTTTACCTGGAAACTGGGAATGTTGACCTTCTTGCCATTGACGGTGAAATGACCGTGGCTGACAAGCTGGCGGGCCTCGGCGCGGCTCATCGCGAAGCCGAGACGGTAAATCACGTTGTCGAGACGGCACTCGCAGATGGCCAGCAGGTTTTCGCCGGTCTGGCCCTGACGGCGCTCTGCCATCTCAAAATAGTTTGCAAACTGGCTCTCGAGCAGGCCGTAATAGCGCTTTGCCTTCTGCTTCTCACGCAGCTGCAGGCCGTACTCGGAAGTCTTGCTGCGACCCTGACCGTGCTGTCCGGGAGGGTAGGATCTGCTGTTCATGGCGCACTTATCGGTATAGCAGCGATCGCCCTTGAGGAAAAGCTTCTGGCCCTCGCGGCGGCACAGGCGGCAGACTGCTTCAGTATATCTTGCCATAATTTCCTAACCTCCTTCAATCAGACGCGGCGGCGCTTGGGCGGGCGGCAGCCGTTGTGGGGAATGGGAGTGACGTCCTTGATCATCGTGACCTCGAGACCGGCGGTCTGGAGGGCGCGGATGGCGGCTTCACGGCCGGAGCCGGGGCCCTTGACGAACACTTCGACGGTCTTCAGACCATGCTCCATGGCAGCCTTGGCAGCCGTTTCTGCAGCAGTCTGGGCAGCATACGGCGTGCTCTTGCGGCTGCCGCGGAAGCCCATGCCGCCGGCGGAGGCCCAGCTGAGGGCGTTGCCGTTGGTGTCCGTGATGGTGACCATGGTGTTGTTGAAAGAGGAGCTGATATGCACGGCTCCTTTTTCAATATTCTTGCGTTCTTTGCGACGGGTACGGATCTTCTTCTTCGGTGCAGCCATTACATATCCCTCCTTTACTTCTTCTTATTGGCAATGGTGCGCTTCGGGCCCTTACGGGTACGGGCATTGGTCTTGCTGCGCTGGCCGCGGACGGGCAGTCCGCGTCTGTGACGGCTGCCGCGGTAGCAGCCGATCTCGGTCAGGCGCTTGATATCGAGGGCAACCTGACGGCGCAGATCGCCTTCCACGATCACGGAGTGATCGATGTACTCACGGATGCGAGCTTCTTCCTCGTCGGTCAGATCCTTGACGCGGGTGTCAGGATTGATGCCGGTTGCTGCGAGGATCTTGTTTGCGGTGGTTCTGCCAATGCCGAAGACGTAAGTGAGACCGATTTCGATTCTCTTGTCCTTGGGCAGGTCAACGCCGGCGATACGTGCCATACTTTGCAATCATTCCTTTCAGATTTCAGATTGTGCCCCGCACATGCATGGGCGGAGGCTTGCTCCCGCCGGAGGGAGCCTCCGTCGTGCGCGGGATTTTT
Source organism: Clostridiales bacterium (assembly GCA_022768185.1). Lineage (GTDB taxonomy): Bacteria > Bacillota > Clostridia > Oscillospirales > Oscillospiraceae > JALEMS01. Next base: position 44,055 of record JALEMS010000014.1, read on the forward strand.
TTCGGACAATGGGTTATTTCAGAAAAGGGACTTAGCCCTGTCTCTGCTTGTGCTTGGGGTTTTCGCAGATCACCATGACCTTGCCGTGGCGCTTGATGATCTTGCACTTTTCGCACATGGGCTTAACACTGGGTCTGACTTTCATGGTTTTACCTCCTATTTGCTGCGCCAGGTGATCCTGCCGCGCGTAAGGTCGTAGGGGGACATCTGAACGGTCACCTTATCTCCGGGGAGAATCCGGATGAAGTTCATGCGGAGCTTACCGGAAATATGGGCGAGGATCGTGTGATCGCCGCCGATATCCACAAGAAACATCGTGTTGGGCAGGGATTCCTTGACCACGCCCTCCAGCTCGATTACATCATCTTTTGCCAATTCGTTAACCCTCCTCGGTTCATTCCATTCGTTCGGGCAGCTGCTGCATCTCAGAAGCCCTCCGGCCAGGTGAGAAGCTCCGGCTCCCCATCTGTGATGAGGATCGTGTTCTCATAATGGGCGGCGAGGCTTCCGTCCACGGTGACGACCGTCCAGTCGTTGGACAGCACGCGCACGGCGTAGTCGCCGGCGGTAATCATCGGCTCGACCGCGATCGTCATGCCGGGCACCAGGCGCGGGCCGTGACCGGCCCGGCCATAGTTGGGAACCTCGGGTGCTTCATGCATCTGGCGTCCGACGCCATGGCCCACGTATTCGCGGACGACGCCGTAGCCGAAGCTTTCGGCATAGGCCTGCACCGCCGCGGAAATATCTCCGATGCGATTGCCGGCCACAGCCTGGCGAATGCCTTCGAAAAAGCTCTGGCGCGTGACCTCGACCAGCTTCTTTGCCTCCTGCGTGCATTCGCCGCACAGGAAGGTCGCCGCGCAGTCTCCCACATAGCCGTGGTAGGTCGCGCCGACGTCGATGCTGACGATGTCTCCGGCCACCAGCTTGCGCTTGCCGGGGATGCCGTGGATGACTTCCTCATTGACGGAAGCGCAGACACAGGCGGGAAACCCGCCGTATCCGAGGAAGGTCGGCGTAGCGCCGGAGGCGAGAATGAATTTCTTGACCTCCCGGTCGATCTCCGCCGTGCTGACGCCCGGCTCGATCATTTCCGACGCGACCCTGCGCGCGCCAGCCGTGATCCGGCCGGCCTCGCGCATGATCTCGATTTCCCGGGGGGACTTGAGCATGATCGCGCTCATATACCCAGCGCCTTCTCAATGACCTGCGTGGTCTCGGCGATGGTCGGCTGATTCTCGGCGAGGACCAGCTTTCCGCGGGCTTCGTAGAACGCCTTGAGCGGCTCGGTCTGCTCATGATAGGTGGCAAGGCGGGCCTTGACCGTTTCGGGCGCGTCGTCCTTACGGATGGTCAGCTCGCCGCCGCAGAAATCACACTTGCCTTCCGTCTTCGGGGGATTGGAAACGACATGGAAGGTGGCGCTGCAGTCCTTACAGGTACGCCTGCCGGACATGCGCTCGATGATGACGTCATCGGAGATCTCGAGAGACAGCGCAGCGTCGATGGCGATGCCGCGGGCCTCGAGGGCCTCGGCCTGGGCGATTGTGCGGGGCACGCCGTCCAGGATATAGCCGTTTGCGCAGTCAGGCTCGGCCAGACGCTCCTCGATGATGCCGATGATGACGTCGTCGGGAACGAGCTTGCCGCTTTCGACATAGGCCTTTGCCTGCAGGCCGACGGGCGTGCCGTTTTTCATGGCAGCCCGAAGGATGTTGCCGGTGGAGATCGCAGGGATCTGGAGTTTCTTGCTGAGGATCTCGGCCTGAGTGCCCTTGCCGGCGCCCGGCGCTCCAAGAAGAATCAGCTTCATAGAGATATCCTCCTTATTCAAGGAAACCCTTGTAGTTGCGCATAATCATCTGGTTCTCCAGCGCGCGGACGGTCTCAAGTGCAACACCGACAACGATGATGACGGAGGTGCCGCCCAGCGAGATGCCCGAAAGGGCCTCGGCATTGGAGAAGCAGCCGATCAGGATCGGGACAATTGCGATGATGCTCAGGTAGATCGCGCCGAACAGGGTGATCTTGTTGAGCACGCGGTGGATGAATTCGCTGGTCGGGCGGCCCGGACGGATGCCGGGGATGAAGCCGCCGTTCTTCTTCAGGTTGTTTGCGATTTCGATGGGGTTGAACTGGATGGTCGCATAGAAGTAGCTGAAGAAGATGATCAGCAGGAAGTAGATCAGCGCGTAGAACAGGCTGCTGGTGTCAAAGAGCTTGAGGAACCAGCCGCTGTCGGTCTTGCCGCAGAGCGCCGCGATGGTCGCGGGCAGAGAGGCGATCGACTGGGCGAAGATGATCGGCAGGACGCCGGACATGTTCACCTTCATGGGCAGGTGGGTCGACTGACCGCCGTACAGCTTACGGCCGACCACACGCTTGGAGTACTGCACCGGGATGCGGCGCTCTGCATCGCTGACGATAACGATCAGCACGATGATGGCAAGCGCGCCCACAAGCATCAGCACCAGGACCCACCACTTCAGCGCGCCGCTGGCGGCGTTGCTGACCATGGTGGCGATGCCGCGCGGGAAGCGGGCAATGATGCTGGCAAACAGGATGATGGAAATGCCGTTGCCGATGCCGAACTCGGTGATCTGCTCGCCCAGCCACATGATAAGGGCGGAGCCGGCCGTGAAGGTCAGGACGATGACGATGCCCTGCCACACGCCGCTTTCGGCCAGCAGGTGGTTGTTGCGGATCAGCATGTAGTAGGCAAAGCCCTGAAGCAGGCCGATGACTACCGTGCTGTTTCGGGTGATGGAGGCGATCTTCTTCTTGCCCTCTTCGCCTTCATCCTTGCTCATGCGCTCAAGAGCCGGGATGGCAATGCACAGAAGCTGAATGATGATCGACGCATTAATGTAGGGCTGGATGCTCAGTGCAAAAATCGTCGCCTGAGAGAAGGCGCCGCCGCTCATTACGTTGTACAGACCCAGAACCGTGTTCTGGAGCTGGCTGAAATACGTGCTGAGAAGAGCCGTGTCAACATACGGAACAGGGACTGCGTTTCCAATGCGGTAGAGTAGGATGATAAACAGCGTGAAGAGAATCTTCTTGCGGATATCTTCCACTTTCCACGCACTGCGTAATGTCTTGAGCACCTTATACCACCTCTGCCTTTCCGCCGGCCGCCTCAATCTTGGTTTTTGCAGACTCGGAGAAAGCGTTGGCACGAACGGTGAGCTTCTTGGTCAGCTCGCCGCCGCCCAGAACCTTCACGCCGTACTCGCACTTGGAGAGGATGCCGGAATTGAGCAGCAGCTCGCAGTCAACCACGGTGCCGTCCTCAAAGCGCTCCAGTGCAGAAAGGTTGATCGCCTCGAAAGGCTTTGCAAAGATGTTGTTGAAGCCGCGCTTGGGGATGCGGCGTGCCAGAGGCATCTGGCCGCCTTCAAAGCCGACGCGAACGCCGCCGCCGCTGCGTGCCTTCTGGCCCTTGTGGCCGCGGCCTGCGGTCTTACCGTTGCCGGTGCCATGACCTCTGCCCTTGCGCTTGCCGACCTGCGTAGAGCCGGGTACGGGAGACAGTTCGTTCAAATACATTCCTCGTACCTCCTTATTCTTCGGTGACCTCGATGAGGTAGCCGATCTGGGCCACCTTACCGCGGGTCTGGGGATTATCGGGCTGCACCGTCTCGCTGCCGATCTTGCGCAGGCCCAGAGACTTGGCAGTGGCGATATGCTTATCGTGTCTGCCGTTGAGGCTCTTAACGAGCTTGATCTTCAGGTTAGCCATCTGTTCGCCCTCCTTAGCCCAGGATCTCTGCTGCGGTCTTGCCGCGGTACGCGCCAACCTGAGCAGCGTCACGCAGAGAACGCAGGCCGACCATCGTGGCTGCAACAACGTTCTGCGGGTTGTTGGAACGCAGGCACTTGGTACGGATGTTGCGGATGCCGGCTGCCTCGACGACGGCACGCACGGCGCCGCCGGCGATCACGCCGGTGCCTTCGGGGGCGGGCTTGAGCAGGACGCGGCCTGCGCCAAACTCACCGATGACTTCATGGGGGATGGTGGTGCCTGCCAGCGTGATGGTGGTGATGTTCTTCTTCGCGTCCTCAATGCCCTTGCGGATCGCTTCGGAAACTTCACCGGCCTTGCCCAGGCCATAGCCCACGCGGCCCTTGCCGTCGCCCACAACGATGAGGGCGGAGAACTTCATAACGCGGCCGCCCTTGACGGTTTTGGAAACGCGGTTGAGGGCAACTACCTTCTCGGTAAATTCCTGCGGCTCCTCGTCTCTGGAGCGTCTGTCTCTTCTGTCATTGCCGTATGCCATGATTCGTTTCCTCCTTCCGTCAGAATTTCAGGCCGCCCTCGCGGGCGCCGTCAGCCAGTTCCTTCACGCGGCCGTGGTAGATGTTGCCGCCGCGGTCGAACACCACGGTGTCAATGCCCTTGGCCAGTGCGCGCTCGGCCACGGTCTGGCCGATCTTGCGGGCGGCTGCCTTGTTGCCGCCGTTGCCTTCAAAGCCCTTTTCAACGCTGGAGGCAGCAACAAGCGTGTTGCCGGCCACGTCGTCGATGATCTGGGCGTAAATGTGGTTTTCGCTGCGGAAAACGCACAGGCGGGGACGCTCCGGGGTGCCGGAGATCTTGCCGCGAACTCTCTGGTGACGTGCCGCGCGGGCCGCCGCCGTATTCGGTCTGTTGATCATTTTTTAAGCACGCCTCCCTTACTTAGCGCCAGTCTTGCCTTCTATGCGGCGGATATGCTCTTCAACATACTTGATGCCCTTGCCCTTATAGGGTTCCGGCGGTCTCTTGTTGCGAACATCTGCTGCAAACTGGCCGACCTTCTGCTTGTCGCTGCCCTTGATGATAATCTGGTTGGGAGCGGGAACATCGATCTTGATGTCTGCGGTCTCCTCCACGATAACCTGGTGAGAATAACCGAGGTTCATCACGAGCTTGTTGCCTTCCTTGGCAGCACGGTAGCCGACGCCGTTGATCTCCAGCGCTCTGGAGAAGCCGGTGGTCACGCCGACGACCATGTTGTTGAGCAGGCTGCGGGTGAGGCCGTGCAGGGAGCGGGTTTCGGGTTCGTCGTTCGGACGGGTGACATGCAGGACGCCGTCCTTGTTTTCAATGGTCATCAGCGGGCACAGCTGCTGAGTCAGCTCGCCGTTGGGACCCTTGACGGTAACGCGGTTATTTTCGCCCACGGTGACGGTGACGCCGGCCGGGACGGTGATCGCTTCTCTACCAATTCTCGACATAGTTTCTCTCCTCCCTTACCACACGAACGCGAGGACTTCGCCGCCGACGTGGGCTGCGCGCGCCTTCTTGTCCGTCATGATGCCCTTGGAGGTGGAGATGATGGCGATGCCGAGTCCCTTCAGAACGCGGGGCAGCTCGTCGGCGCCGGCGTAAACACGCAGGCCGGGCTTGGACACGCGCTTGAGGCCCTGGATGGCCTTCTCCTTGCCGGGCAGGTACTTGAGGGTGATGCGGATGATGCCCTGGGTGCCGTCATCGATGATCTGGAAGTTCTTGATGTAGCCCTCTTCCAGAAGGATCTCGGCGATGGCCTTCTTCATCTTGGAGGCGGGGACGTCAACGCTCTCGTGACGAGCGCCGCCGGCGTTGCGGATGCGGGTCAGCATATCCGCAATGGGGTCTGTGATCTGCATGGAATAGTTCCTCCTTATTAGAGTTACCGCTTTCGCGGTTAAGGCGGCGAGGTTCCAGAGCAATAGCGGGGCGCGCTGCCGCCGCGATTGGCAATGGCCTTTCGCCATCCTGTTTACAAAGTCTGCCGGGCGGGCGCATGTGCGCCCGCCGCGGGGGTGCCGGTTTTTTTACCAGCTGGCCTTCTTCACGCCGGGGATCTGGCCCTTATAGGCCAGCTCGCGGAAGCAGATACGGCAGATGCCGTAGTTGCGCAGGTAGGAATGCGGACGGCCGCAGATCTTGCAGCGGTTGTACTTGCGGGTGGAGAACTTGGCAGGACGGGCCTGCTTGATCTTCATGGATGTTTTAGCCATTTTTCAAATCCTCCCTTATGCGGTCACGAACGGAGCGCCCAGTGCCTTCAGCAGCTCGCGGGCCTCTTCGTCGGTCTTGGCGGTGGTGCAGATGGCGATGTTCATGCCGCGGAGCTTCTCGACCTTATCGTACTCGATTTCGGGGAAGATGATCTGCTCCTTCAGGCCGAGGCTGTAGTTGCCGCGGCCGTCGAATGCCTCTGCGGAAATGCCGCGGAAGTCGCGGACACGGGGCAGAGCCACGTTGAACAGCTTGTCAAGGAACTCCCACATGCGATCCTGGCGCAGGGTGACCTTGACGCCGATCTTCATGCCTTCACGGAGCTTGAAGTTTGCAACGGACTTTCTTGCCTTGGTGGGCACGGCCTTCTGGCCGGTGATGGCAGTGATGTCCTTGATGACCGCGTCGAGCGCCTTGGCGTTGTCGCGGCAGTCGCCGCAGCCGACGGAAACGACGACCTTTTCAACGCGGGGGATCTGCATGACGCTCTTGTACTCAAATTTCTGCATCAGAGCGGGAGCGACTTCCTGCTGATACTTCTGCTTCATTCTCGTCATTGAAATGTCACGCTCCTCTCTCAAATGGTGGCGCTGCACTTCTTGCAGACGCGGGCCTTCTTGCCGTCGGCGCCGATGGTGTGGGCAACGCGGGTGGGCTTGCCGCACTTCGGGCAGATCAGCATGACCTTGCAGGCGTAAATCGGGGTCTCAACCTTGATGATGCCGCCCTCCTGGCCCTGCTTGCGCGCAGCCTGGTGCTTGGTGGCGACGTTGACGCCCTCGACAACGACCTTGTTGTTCTTCGGATCGGCGCGGAGGACCTTGCCTTCCTTACCCTTGTCCTTACCGGACAGGACGATGACCTTATCGTCAGTTCTGATGTTCATCTGCCGCTCCTCCTTAAATGACTTCCGGAGCCAGGGACAGAATCTTCATGAAATCCTTGTCGCGGAGCTCTCTGGCCACGGGCCCAAAAATACGGGTGCCGCGGGGGTTCTTATCTTCCTGGATGATCACGGCGGCGTTCTCATCGAAGCGGACGTAGGTACCGTCCGGACGGCGGACTGCGCTGCAGGTGCGGACGACAACGGCCTTGACCACGTCGCCCTTCTTCACGGAACCGCCGGGGGCAGCCTTACGGACAGATGCGACAATGATGTCGCCGATGCTTGCATACTTGCGTCTGGAACCGCCCAGAACACGGATGCACTTGATCTCCTTGGCGCCGGTATTGTCGGCGACCTTCAGAAAACTTTCCTGCTGAATCATATTGTCGCCTCCTTACTTAGCCTTTTCAACGATCTCGACCACGCGCCAGCGCTTGTCGTGAGACAGGGGGCGGGTCTCCATCACACGAACTCTGTCGCCGACGCCGCACTCGTTGAGCTCGTCGTGCGCCTTCAGGCGATAGGTTCTCTTAACGATCTTCTTATAACGCGGATGGGCCACACGGTCCTCAACGATGACCACGATGGTCTTGTCCATCTTGTCGGATACGACCTTGCCCACGCGAGTCTTGCGGGAAGTTGTTCTGATTTCACTCATTTTCACTTACCTCCTCAACGCTCGAGCTGCTTTTCGCGGATGACAGTCTTCACTCGAGCAATGTCGCGGCGCACGGTGGCGATCTGAACAGGGTTCTCAAGATGATTGGTGGCCATCTGCATACGGAGCATGAACAGATTCTTCTTGAGCTCGGAGAGCTTGGTTTCCAGCTCAGCTGCGGACATGCCGCGGATTTCGTTTGCCTTCATCTTATTCACCACCGTTCTCAGTCTCTTCCCGCTTGATGAACTTGGTCTTGCAGGGCAGCTTGTAGCTGGCAAGTCTCACTGCTTCGCGGGCAACTTCTTCGGAAACACCGGCGACCTCGAACAGGACGCGGCCGGGCTTGACAACTGCAACCCAGTATTCGGGAGAACCTTTACCGGAACCCATACGGGTCTCGGCCGGCTTTTCGGTGACAGGCTTGTCAGGGAAAACCTTAATCCAGACCTGGCCGCCACGCTTCATGTAACGGTTCATGGCGACACGGGCCGCCTCAATCTGGTTGGAGGTGAGCCAGCACGGCTCAAGCGCGACCATACCATAGTCGCCGTAGGACAGGAAGTTACCGCGGGTGGCCTTGCCCTTCATGCGGCCACGCTGCACTCTGCGGTACTTCACTCTTTTGGGCATCAGCATTAGTTGCTTCCTCCTTCCTTCGGAGCGGCGGGAGCCGTCGGACGCGGGCCGCGGTTGAAGCCGCCCTGGGGACGATTGTAGCCGCCCTGGCCCTGGCCCTGCGGACGGTTGTAGCCGCCCTGGCCCTGGCCGCGGCGATCGTCGCGGCGGCGGTCGTCACGGCGGCGGCGGTCGCCGGCCGGACGGTTCATATCCATCACGCGCGGGGTGCTGCGCAGCGTCTGGGAGAGAACCTCGCCCTTGTAGATCCAGACCTTGACGCCGATGCGGCCATAGGTGGTGGCAGCCTCGGTGAAGCCGTAGTCGATGTCGGCACGCAGGGTCTGCAGGGGGATGGTGCCCTCGTGGTAGCACTCGCTGCGGGCGATCTCAGCGCCGCCGATACGGCCGGACAGCTTGATCTTGATGCCGCGGGCGCCCATGCGCATGGCACGGCCCATTGCGTTCTTCATGGCACGGCGGAAGCCGATGCGGCGCTCGAGCTGAGCGGCGATGTTCTCGGCGACGAGCTGTGCGTTGGTGTCGGGGGTGCGAACCTCGACGATGGACAGGGCGACGGGCTTGCCGATGAGCTTCTCCACGCTCAGGCGCAGACGCTCGATCTCAGCGCCGCCCTTGCCGATCACGACGCCCGGACGGGCGCAGTGGATATAAATGCGGACCTTGGCGCTGTCGCGCTCGATCTCGATGGTGGGGACGCCTGCTGCGAACAGGGTCTTCTTGAGGTACTTGCGGATCTTGTCGTCCTCGACGATCAGATCGCCGACCTTATCGGGTCTGGCGTACCAGCGGGAATCCCAGTCCTTGATGACGCCGACACGGAGGCCGTGAGGATTTACTTTCTGTCCCATTATTTAGCCTCCTTTTCTGCAACGATGATGGTGATGTGGCTGGTGCGCTTGTTGATGCGGTTCATTCTGCCCTTGCTGGCAGCGCGGCCGCGCTTGATGATGGGGCCGGCAGCGGTGTAGGTGGTCTTGACGTAGAGGTTGTCCGGATCCATCTCAAAGTTGTTCTCGGCGTTTGCACAGGCGCTCTTGAGCACCTTGAGCATCAGCTCGCAGGCAGCCTTGGGGGTGGCTTCCATGAGGGCGGCGGCGGTCTTGGTGTCCTTGCCGCGGATCATGTCGCACACGATCTTGGCCTTACGGGGAGCGATACGGGCGTATCTCAGTTCAGCTCTTGCTTCCATTCTTTCTCCCCCTCCTTACTTCGTAGTCTTGCCGCCGGAGTGACCGCGGAAGGTACGGGTGGGCGCGAACTCGCCCAGCTTATGACCGACCATGTCTTCGGTGACGTAGACGGGAACATGACGGCGGCCGTCATGCACAGCGATGGTGTGGCCAACGAAGGACGGGAAAATCGTGGAGGAACGGCTCCAGGTCTTGATTGCCTTCTTCTCGCCGGCCTTGTTCATGTCGTCGACCCTCTTCAGCAGCTCAGGAGCGGCAAAGGGTCCCTTCTTAATACTTCTGCTCATTTGACTCTTTTCCCTCCTTACTTGGCGTTGCGGCGCTTGACGATGAACTTATCGGTGCGGTTCTTCTTCTTGCGCGTCTTGTAGCCGAGCGTCGGCTTGCCCCAGGGAGTGACCGGGCCGGGACGGCCGATCGGGCTCTTGCCCTCGCCGCCGCCGTGGGGGTGGTCGCACGGGTTCATGACGGAACCGCGGACGGTCGGTCTCCAGCCCATGTGACGCTTACGGCCGGCCTTGCCGATGCTGATGTTGCTGTGGTCGACGTTGCCGACCTGGCCGATGGTGGCCATGCAGTTCATGCGGATCTTGCGGTACTCGCCGGACGGCAGGCGAACCTGAGCCATGCCGCCTTCCTTTGCCATCAGCTGCGCGGCGACGCCGGCGCTGCGGACGAGCTGAGCGCCCTTGCCGGGGTACAGCTCGATGTTGTGGATGACGGTGCCGACGGGGATGTTGGCGATGGGCAGTGCGTTGCCGGGCTTGATGTCGGCGGTGGCAGAGGCGATCACGGTGTCGCCGACGTTGAGACCGACAGGCGCCAGAATGTAGCGGCGCTCGCCGTCGGTGTACTCGATCAGGGCGATGAACGCGCTGCGGTTGGGATCGTATTCCAGGCGAAGCACGGTGCCGGGCACGTCGAGCTTGTTGCGCTTGAAATCAATGATGCGGTACTTCTTGCGGTTGCCGCCGCCCTGATGGCGGACGGTGATGCGGCCGTAGCTGTTGCGGCCGGCGTGGCGCTTGAGCACCTCGACAAGGCTCTTTTCGGGCTTTGCGCGCTTGTCGACGCCGTCAAAGCCGGAGACGGTCATATGACGTCTTGCGGGAGTAGTCGGTCTGTAGGTTTTGATACTCATTTACTCGTTCCTCCCTTACGCCATGCCTTCGAAGATCTCAATGTTCTTCGAGTCTGCGCTGAGCTTCACGACGGCCTTTTTCCAGGTCTTGGTGTAGCCGGCGCGCTGGCCGCCGACGCGCTTGAGCTTCGGGCGCATCATGGTGGTGGTCACCTTGATGACGCGCACGCCGAAGATCTCCTCGATCGCCTTGGCGATCTCGATCTTGTTGGCGGTCTTTTCCACTTCAAATGCGTACTTCTTGATGTCCATATCTTCCATGGCCTGCTCGCTGATGACAGGACGGATGATGATGTCGTAAGCGTTATTCATTACGCATACACCTCCTCGATCTTCGCCAGCGCAGCCTTGTCGACGACCAGCTTGCGGCTGTTGAGGATGACATAGGGGCTGAGCACGGTGGCGATGGTGGTGGTGACGCCGGGGATGTTCCGGGCGCTCTTGACGACGTTCTCGTTGACCTCGGGGGTGATGACGAGCGCCTTGGGCGCCTCGATGCGGCTGAGGAAGCCGGCAAAGGCCTTGGTCTTGATCTCGTCGAGCTTCAGCTCGTCAACGACGAGGATCTCGCCGGCCTGCGCCTTGGCGGACAGGGCGCTCTTGAGGGCCAGACGGCGAACCTTCTTGTTGAGGGTGTAGCTGTAGTCGCGGGGCTTGTTGGCGAAGGCGTTGCCGCCGTGGGTCCACTGCGGTGCGCGGGTGGAGCCGTGACGTGC
>JALEMS010000017.1 GCA_022768185.1 Clostridiales bacterium
CTTGTTCAGCGCATCCAGCTCGGAAAGCTCGCCTACGCAGGGATTGCAGGTGGTGAACCAGAAATTCACCACGGTGACGGCGTTGGCGGAGAACAGCTCGTCGCTCTTCACCGTGTTGCCATCCAGGTCCTTGCCCTCAAATGCGGGGAACTTCTGCATACTGCCGTCATCAGGCGGCGTGGTCATGTCGCTGCCCGCGGGCACGCTCATAGCGCCGTCGATGGATTTCTGCATGATCTCGGGGTACTTGTTTTCCAGCTCGGTCAGCTTGTTCTCGATATTGCTGATTTCCGTGGCCGACTCCTTCAGCATCTCATACTCTTCGTCGGTGAACTGGTCTTTGGCACTCTCGATGGTATCCAGCAGGAACTCGCCATAGTTCTTCCCATCCTCTACCATGGCCATGCCCTTGTCGGCCTCCATGAAAACCTTTTCCCAGAGCGCAGTGTTCTGCGACAGGATCGTGTTCTCCTGTTCCATCAGCTTTTTGTGCAGGGCAAGTGCCTCCTCGGCGTTTTTCGGCTCGTCGGTCATAGCAGAGTCATTGCTGCTCATATCTGCCATCTTGTCGTTGTCCTTTGTACTGCAGGCTGCCAGAGACAGCATCATAAGCACAGCCAGCAGCAGTGCGATTTGTTTCTTCATGTTCATTTTGATTCCTCCATGTTTGCTTTCTTTGTTGTTTTTTCTCCGTCACCAACGCCGTAGCGGAAGCACACGGCGTTCGTCGGACAGGCGCGGATGCACATTCCGCAGCGGATGCACTCGGTGTGGTTGGGCGTCTTCGTCACATCCACATCCATCTTGCAGACCTTCGCGCATTTTCCGCAGGAGACGCACTTGTTTTTATCCACCTTCATTTGGAAGAGGGACACCCTGTTGAACAGCGCGTAGAACGCGCCCAGCGGACAGAGCCACTTGCAGAAAGGACGGTAGAATACCACGCTCAGCACGATCACCGACAGCAGGATGCTGAACTTCCATGTAAACAGCTTGCCCAGCGCCGCCCGGATGCCGGAATTGGCAAGGGACAGCGGGATCGCTCCCTCCAGCACGCCCTGTGGGCAGAGGTACTTGCAGAAGAATGGATCCCCCATGCCCACATCGTTCACAAGGAACGCCGGCAGTAGGAATACCATCACCAGCAAAACGGCATATTTCAGATATCGCAGGGGCTTGAGCTTCCTTGTGGAGAGCTTCTTTGTGGGGATCTTGTGCAGCAGCTCCTGAAACCAGCCGAAGGGACAGAGGAAGCCGCAGATAAAGCGCCCCAACAGTACGCCCAGCAGAATGAGGAAGCCCGTGATATAGTAGGAAAAGCTGAACTTGGAAGACCCCACCACTGCCTGAAACGCCCCGATGGGGCAAGCCCCGGACGCCGCCGGGCAGGAGTAGCAGTTCAGCCCCGGCACGCAGACGGTCTTCCCCGAGCCCTGATACAGTCCGCCCTTGAGGAAATTCGGCAGGTGCAGATTGGTCAGCAGCGTCGCCCCTGCCTGGATCCAGCCCCGGAAGCGTGACATAATCTGCGAGACACTTGAAAACTTTTTACCCAATGCCCACACACTCCAGACATAATTTGATTGCTTTGCTCAGCACCGTCGCCGCTTCGCCGCGCCATGCGCCGAAACACAGCATGGCGGCTCCTGCGAGCAGAAGCGTGATCTGCGCCGCCGCCTTCTTTCCGTGGCTCAAGTTTCATCACCCTTTCCGTTTTGTGCTTCCATCATAGCACGGGAGAGTTAAAGTTCCTGTTAAGAACAGAAACTTAACACAAACCTTATCTGTTTCTGCTATACTGAATACAATCGAATGAAGCTTATAAAGGAGGGCTTTCATGCATCTTTTGGTTATTGAAGACGAACGTGCTCTGTGCGAGACCATCGTCCGCAGCCTGCGGCGGCTGGCCTACAGCGTGGACTACTGCTACGACGGGGAGAAGGCGCTGGAGCTTCTTGGCGTGGAGCACTACGATCTGGTGCTTCTGGATCTGAACCTGCCAGGCAAGGATGGTATGACGGTGCTGCGCACCCTGCGGCAGACAGACCGGGAGACGAGAGTTCTGATCCTCTCCGCCCGCAGCGAGGTAGAGGACAAGGTGGAGGGACTGGATGCGGGTGCCAATGACTATCTGGCAAAGCCTTTTCACTTAGCCGAGCTGGAAGCCCGTATCCGCAGCCTGACCCTGCGGCAGTTTACGCAGCAGGGCGTACTGCTGACCTGCGGGGATTTAGCCTTCGACACGCGCTCCCGCACCGCTTCCGTCAATGGTCAGGCTCTGACACTGACCCGCAAGGAAACGGGAATATTGGAATATTTAATGGTACATCAGGGACGACCGGTGAGTCAGGAGGAGCTGATAGATCATGTCTGGGACAACAGCGTAGACAGCTTCAGCAACTCCATCCGGGTACATATCTCCGCTCTGCGCAAAAAGCTGCGCGCCGCGCTGGGATACGATCCCATCCGTAACCGCATCGGCGAAGGCTATCTGATGGGAGGCAAGGAAGCATGAAGCACCTTTCTTTGCAGTGGCGCATCACGCTGATGAGCGTCCTGCTCATCGGAGTTACCTGTATTTCCATGAATCTGCTGCTCTGTTCCTCCGGCGTGTATTATATGGACACGATCGCGAACACCTTGCAGGGCGGCACTGTGATCCTGAATGAAGAAGACATGGTAAGCTTCGACCCGCAGCTCATAGCACCTGATGAGGATTTGACAATCATTGTCGATGGGGCGCAAGGACGCTTTCGCACGACCAACTGGTATATCACTGTAGCGGTGACACTGCTCAGCGGCATTCTTGCCTACTTCGTCAGCGGACGCGCCCTCAAGCCTCTGCGCAGCTTTGCCTCGCAGGTTGAGCAGGTGCAGATGAGCAACCTGGCAGACATGAAGATCAACGAGGACGTATTGCCGGAGTTCCGCCAGTTCAGCCATTCCTTCAATCAGATGCTTGAACGGCTGAACAACGCCTTTGCCGCCCAGCGGCAGTTCACCGGCAACGCCGCCCACGAGCTGCGCACGCCGCTTGCGCTGATGCAGGCGCAGCTGGAGCTGTTCTCCGCAGAGCACCCCGACGTACTGCCGGAAACAGCAGCATTTCTTTCTTTGTTGCGGGAGCAGACGGAGCGGCTGACTCAGATGACAAAAACACTGCTGGAAATGAGCAGCCTGCAGCAGGTGACGCGGAACGAACGGATTCAGCTTGCGCCCATGGTCGAGGAGATCTTCACAGACCTCGCGCCGCTGACAGATAAGCGCGGCATCACGCTGACGGCAGATGGCGACGGCGTCATGACCGGCAGCGACGCGCTGATCTACCGGTTGCTCTTCAACCTGACGGAAAACGCCGTCAAATACAATCGTCCAGGCGGCTCGGTGCGGGTCACAGTCATGCAGGAGCCGGAAAAGATTCTGATCTGGGTTTCCGATACCGGCTGCGGCATCCCGGAGGAATATCAGCAGAGCATCTTCCAACCCTTCTTCCGCATAGACAAGTCCCGCAGCCGGGAGTACGGAGGCACTGGTTTGGGCCTTTCTCTGGCATGGGAGATTGCCAACCTCCACGGCGGCTCCGTTTGGGTGGAGAAAAGCTCGGAGAAGGGCACTACCATCGCGGTGGAGCTGCCGGTGCAATAGCCTTGTGCGGGAAGCTCCGGCAAATGCCTTCACGGACGGTGTCTGAACGTCAACAACTGGCGCTTGGCGAATCCTTTCAAATGTCAGATTGGTTTTATTCATCTTTCCCTATTTGATACCGCATAAATGAAGATCCTCTGTTGGCAGCTGACCGGCTCCAACAGAGGATCTTTTCTATCTGCTCGCGCCCGCTGCGATCGTTTCACAGATGGAATCATTGGATTTGCCGCCAGAGGCGATCAGCGGAACAGTTGGATATGCAGCAAATCCCATCACTCCTCCGCCAGATCTGCAATCAGCTTGGCGTCGCTGACCGCCAGTGCAAGCTGAAGCTTGTTTCCCAGTCCAGTTTTTTGCAGCATATTTGCCACATGGAATTTGACCGTCGACATCTCGCAGCCCATCTCTGCCGCGATGCGCGTGTAAGACAAGCCCCGCATCAGATGCCGCAGAACCTTCAATTCCGTCTTTGTAAATTCCGTACTTTTTGCCATGCCGATCTCGACCGTCGGAGGCGCGTCCGGAAAGATATGTTCCCCGGCCATCGTTTGCCGGACGACATCCATCAAACGCTTCTGTGTAGAGTCCTTATACCACAGGCTGTCGGCCCCGGCCCTCTTTGCCTCGTCCAGAACCGCGCAGTCGATCAGCGAGGTCACAACAATAATTTTGCTCTTCGGCTGTATCGCTTTGATCTGGCGAACGGCAGTCAGGCCGTTCTCGCGGTTCTCCGTTTGCACATCCATCAAAATCAAATCGACAGAGCTTGTCCGGCACACCTCAACCGCCTGCTTTGCGCCGGGGATGGACGCTGTGATCCGGTATCCGTCCTCGGCGCGGAAATAGCTTTCCAGCAGACTGCGGATCATGGTCTGGTCTTCAACGATCATCACTCTCATGTAC
>JALEMS010000062.1 GCA_022768185.1 Clostridiales bacterium
TTTGAGGGCGCAGGCCCCGCAGTTGGTGTCAATGACGGTGAGGGTCCACCCGTTCCCATTCCGAACACGGAAGTTAAGCTCACCGGTGCCGAAAATACTTGTCTGGCGACGGACCGGGAAAATAGGGCGATGCCAACACAAAGAAGATGCTGCCTCGAGTCACTCGGGGCAGCACGCTTTGCTTCTTCACGCCCGATGCTTGCCGCTGAAAGCGCAAGCGGGCGTCTGTGGAAGCGCCCGCGCACCGAAAGAAATTGCAATATGCACCTTTAGCTCAGCTGGTAGAGCACCTGACTCTTAATCAGGGTGTCCAGGGTTCGAGTCCCTGAAGGTGTACCAAAAGGTCTGACATCCAGGGTCAGGCCTTTTCTTTATTGTTTGCGTCATTTGAAGCGCTTTTGCGCAGAGCCCTCCGGGCCGTCCCCTCCGCGTTTTCCCTTCCGCGCGTCCCCGGAAGCATTGCAATCGGCCCGGCGCTGTGCTATCATAAGGACGATAAAAGGAGATGCAGTATATGGACCGTATGAAGCAGCCGCCCATCGAGGCGGCGTTTTCCTATCTGAAGGGCCTGACGGCCTACGGCAGCAAGCCGGGCCTCTCCCGCACGCGCGAGCTGCTGCGCCGCCTGGGCAATCCGCAGAACCGCCTGCACTTTGTCCACATCACCGGCACCAACGGCAAAGGCAGTACCGCCGCCATGCTTGCCTGCGTTCTGCGCCATGCCGGCTATTGCGTGGGCCGCTACACCTCGCCGGCCCTGGTCGCCGTGAACGAGCGCATCTGCGTCGACGATGCGCCGATCCCCGACGACGACCTTGCCGCCGCCGTCCGGCGTACCGCGCGGCAGGCCGACGCCATGGCCGACCACCCGACGGAATTTGAATTTGTCACCGCCATGGCCCTTGACTACTTTGCCGGGCGCCGCTGCGACATCGTCGTACTCGAGGTCGGCATGGGCGGCGCGCTCGACAGCACGAACGTCATCGGCCCGCCGGAGGCCGCCGTGTTCACCCGAATCAGTCTTGACCATACCCGGATCCTCGGCAGCACCCTTGCGGAGATCGCCGCCGTCAAGGCGGGGATCCTCAAGGCCGGGAGCGCCGCCGCCGTTTCCGAGCAGGCGCCGGAGGTGCGCGCCGTCCTTGCGCAGCGAGCCGCCGAGCTGGGCGTCCCCCTGCGCTGGTGCGACTTTTCGCAGCTTCACTGCACCGACCGCTGCCTCGGCGGTCAGCAGTTTGATTACCGCACGCATCGGGGCCTGTTTCTCTCCCTGCTCGGCGCACACCAGTTGAAAAACGCCGCGCTGGCGGTGGAGACCGTGGAGCTGCTGCGCGCGCGCGGCTGGGAGATCTCCGACACGGCGCTGCATGACGGCCTTGCCGCCGCGCGCTGGCCGGGCCGGTTTGAGCTCCTGCTGCGGCACGGACCGCTGTTTATCGCCGACGGCGGCCATAACCCGGACTGCGCCGCAGCGCTGGCCGCGGCGCTGCGGGACCTGTTCCCGGGGGAAAAATTCGTGTTTCTCGTCGGCGTGATGGCCGATAAGGATTACCCCGCCATGCTCGCGGCGGTGCAGCCGCTGGCCGTGCGCTTTGTGGCCGTGCGCCCGGACAACCCGCGCGCGCTGCCGGCGGAGGAGCTGGCGGCCTTCCTGCGGGCGCAGGGGGCAGAGGCGGAAACGGCAGCCTCGCCGGAGGCGGGCGTTGAGCGCGCCATGGAGCTGGCCGGACCGGACGGCGCGGTGTGCTCGTTCGGCTCGCTGTACATGACCGGCGCGGTGCGCGCGCAGGCGCTGAAGCACCGCAAGCATCCCACCATCGAGCGCGCAGACGCGGAATAAAAACCGCTGCGGAACGTCATAACGGTGATGTTCCGCAGCGGTTTCTCTTTACAGCAGCCCGACGACCTGCTCCATGATCTGAAGCACCTGCTCGAGCTTGTCCTCCGGGACGTCTGCCAGCAGGCTGCGGATCCGTTGGGCGCAGGCCTCCGCATGCTCCGACGGCGGCGCGGACGATAAAAGCGCCGTGACCGGGACGCCCAGCGCGTCGGCAATGCGGCAGAGCGTGTCGATGGTCGGACACTTCAGGCCGCGCTCGATCTGTCCAACGTGTGCCGGATTCAGATTGGCGCTCAGCGCAAGGGCTTCCTGACTGTACGAGCGAAGGTGACGAAAATGCCGAATGCGCTCTGCAACTGCCAACATGAGTTCCTGTTTCTGCTCTCCCGTATCAATCACCGCCTGTTCAGAGATATCATAGTATATGCTACCGGTCTTTCTCTGATGTTTCGAATCACTATAAGCATCAAAATAATTGCTAAAGACATTGATAAGAGCGGATTTCTGTGGTATTTTATTGATATTGAAAGAAGTCGCGCGGTGCGGTGGTACGGCGCGGGACAGGAGCTTGGCATGACCGACGATTTTGAACAGGCGCTTGACGCTTATCTTGAGCGGCGGGAATACGACCTGGCGGCAGAGACGCTGTACAGCCTTGTGCGCAGCGCGTTCACGGCGGGGTGGATGGCTGCAGGCGGCCGGGCGCCGGCCCCGCGGCCGGTGATTCGCCTGCTCCCGAAGGAAGAAACGACCTGAACGCAGCACTTGCTGAATGCAGCCGTATGCCGTATAATAAAAGAAAAACGGCCGCCCGGCACAGGCCGGACGGCGGAGGAGGCAACAGATGAAAATCGTGGTTTTGACCGGCAGTCCCCACCGGGACGGGACGTCCAATGTGCTGGCTGAGGCATTCATCCGCGGCGCACAGGAGGCCGGGCATGTTGTCCGTCGGTTTGATTGCGCCTTTATGGACGTACATCCCTGCACGGCGTGCAACCAGTGCCGCAGCGGCGGGGAGCACCCGTGCGTGTTTCAGGACGACATGCGTCCGCTGTACGATAAGCTGATCGAGGCCGACGCGGTCGTGTATGTCACGCCGGTGTATTACCACGGGCCGACGGCACAGCTCAAAACGGTGATCGACCGGTTTTACGGCGTCAACCCCAAAATCTGCGGCGTGAGGAAGAAGGCGGTGCTGCTGGCCGCGGCGGCCAGCCCGCACGCCTGGGTGACAGACGGCCTCACGGCGCTGTACCGCACCGATCTGCGCTACCTCGGCTGGGAGGACTGCGGCACGGTGCTGGCCATCGGCTGCGCGACAAGACAGGACGTCGAGCGGACGGATTACCCGCAGCAGGCGTATGAGCTTGGCAAAGCCCTGTAAAAAACAATGCAAACCGAAGCCGCCCCATGCGCCGGTTCAGACCGGCGCATGGGGCGGCGTTTTCCTACAGCAGAGACAGAATTTCCTCCAGCGACTGCACGGCGTGCTCCGCGCCGGCTGTGCCGCCCGCGCGGCAGCGGTCAAACCAGATCGTGTGCATGCCATAGGCCGCGGCCCCGGCGACGTCGGCGGTGGCGGAGTCCCCGATCATAACGGTCTGCTCCGGGCGGAGCGGCGCGAGCGCGGTAAAGCACGCGTCGAAGAAGGCGGCCGAGGGCTTCGGCGCGCCGCAGGACTCCGAGGTGAAGACCCGCTTCAGGTCCTGCAGCAGTCCGGCCTGCGCCAGCCTGCGCACCTGCTGCATATGCGGCGCGTTGGAGGCGGCGCACAGCGTGTACCGCCCGGCGAGATACGCCGTCAGCGCGGCCGCGCCCGGCATCGGCACGGCGGCCTGCGTCAGCGCGCGGCGGAAATGCGCCTCAAACAGCGGACCGTCGCCCTCGACGCCGAGCGCCTCAAAAACGCGGCTCCAGCGCTCGTGAAACAGCTGCTGCTTCGTCAGCTCGCCGCGCTCCAGCTGCTTCCACAGCGCCAGATTGATGCGCAGAAAGGCGGGAAAATCGATCGGCCCGACGCCCAGCTCGCCGCGCGCCTGCTCCATCGCCTGCTCGGCGCAGGCGTCAAAATCCAGCAGCGTGTCGTCCACGTCGAGAAACACGACGCGGATGGCCGCGCGGTCAAATCCGGGGCTTCCCATTGTGTTACACCACCTGGAACAGATAATATTTCAGATACTCCGTCTCCGGCACGCCCCAGAGGATGGGGTGGTCGGGCGCCTGACGGCGCGCCTCGATCTGCCGCAGGCTGACGGCAGCGTCGGACGCGGCCTCGGCCAGCATGCGGCGGAACAGCTCGTCGGTCATGAAGTGCGAGCACGAGCAGGTCGCCAGATAGCCGCCGCGCGGCAGCAGGTGCATGGCCCGGCGGTTGATCTCCTTATAGCCGCGGAAGGCGGACTCGACCGTCGCGCCGCTTTTGGTGAAGGCCGGCGGATCGAGCAGAATATAATCGTAATCGCGGCAGCCGGCCTTGTCCAGCCGCGTGAGCAGGTCGAACACGTCCTCGCAGACGAAGTCGATGCGGTCCTCGAGACCGTTGAGCGCCGCGTTGCGGCGGGCCTGGTCCAGCGCGGCGGCGGAGACGTCCACGGCCGTGACGCGCCTTGCGCCCCCGCGCGCGACGTTGAGGGCGAACGCGCCCGTGTGCGTGAAGCACTCGAGCACCGTGCGCCCCTCCGCCAGACGGGCGGCGGCGCGGCGGTTGTATTTCTGGTCGAGGAAGAAGCCGGTCTTCTGGCCGCCGACAAAGTCGACGTCGTAAAGCAGGTTGTTCTCGCGGATGAGCACGTGGCCGCTGCCGGAGGTCTCCAGCCCGGGCAGGGGGTAATAGCCCGTCACGGGCGGCAGGCCCTCCTTGGCGCGGATGGGCGCGTCGCTGCGCTCGTAAACGGCGCGCACGGACACGCCGGCCTCGCCCAGCTCGCGCACCAGCGCGCGGTAGATCAGCTCGCGCCGCTGCTCGATGCCGAGGCACAGCACTTCCGTCACCAGCACGTCCTCAAACCGGTCGACCGTCAGTCCCGGGAAGCCGTCCGCCTCGCCGAAAAGCAGCCGGCACGCGCTGAAATCCTCCGCGCCCATGACGGTGCGGCGGTAGTCGAGCGCGTATCGGATGCGCCGGGCGAAAAACGCCTCGTCAAACCGGTCGTTTGCGTTGCGCGAGAGCACGCGCACACGAATCTTCGAGGCGCTGTTGAAAAAGCCGGCGCCGAGCCAGCGGCCCTTACGCGAGCGCACGTCGACGATCCCGCCGTCGGCGCAGTCCTCCTCAGCGAGCACCTCGCCCTCAAATACCCAGGGGTGGCCGCCGCGCAGCGCGCGTTCGGCCTTGTCGGAGACGGTGACGGTGGGGTAGGGTCGTTCCATGCGAGCATTCCTCCTGACAGGCCCGCCGGAGCGCTCCGGCAGGCAGGTAGCAATGCTACCATACTAACACATCCGCCCGCAAAATACCAGAATTGCAGGGAAAATGAAGCGCGGAAAGAAAATACAGATTAAGCTTGAAAAACGGAAGGGTTTTTGGTAAAATGATTCAAATAACATCTGCCCGTCCGCGCACACGCGCCGCGCAGCGGCACGGGACGCGGCAGGACTCAAAAAACAGGAGTGTGGAACCATGAACGAAAATCCGAACGAATTTGCAGGTTTCGGCGAGAACACAGAGGAGATCACCGAGCAGGAGGCCATGAACTTTCTGATCGACCAGATCATTCTCCACGAGTGGGACATGTATCAGGCGCTGAACGTGGAAGGCGGACGCGATCCTTCGCAGGACGATTTCGATACCTTCAAGCTCATGCGCAGCAGCCAGTTTGAGGTCTGGACGCCGGACTGCATCCTGCACTATCTGCAGGACGTCTCCGCCGCCATCGACGCCGGCCGCAACCTGATGACGGAAAAGTATGCCTACATGATGGAGTACACCGCGCCCGAGTATTACAACGAGCACCTGCGCGAGCACCTCAACCCCAACACCATGGAGGGCGAGCAGATCATCAACCGCTGCGTCGAGCTGCTGCACCGCTGGAACGTTGAGATGGACGAGATGTATCCGAACCTTGCCAAGCGCGGCCGCCCGGCCACCGAGGTGGGCGAGGACGGCATGGTCTCCCGCGAAATCTATGCCCGCGGCGAGATGCGTACCTACTCCGTCCCCCTGCTGATCCTCTACGGCAAGATGCTGCGCGCGGCGGACGCCGCCGGCCGCAACCTTGCCATCGAGGAGCGCGACGCGATGGTTCGTAAGTACGGCTTCAAGTCCATTGAGGACGCCGAGGCCTATTATGCCGAGCATCCCTGAGCGGCAGGCTGCGAAAAGCAAAAAAAACGTCCCCGGATCCTGGTGATCCGGGGACGTTTTTTCACCGGGCGGGGCCGCGCTCAGCCCTTCCAGAGCCCGTGCTTGTTGCAGAAGGCGTACACCGCCTCCACCTGATCGCCCTCGCACAGGGCAAAGCACACCTCCGGCTCCTGCCCGGGCTGCAGCGCCTTGCGCTGGTTGCCGGAGCTGGTCTGCAGCGAGACCCATTCAATGAAATGCTCCGGCTGCATGGGGTGCTTGACCGCGCCGACGGTGACCAGGACCCGGTTTCCCTCCAGGGTCCAGACGGGAATATGCTTTTCCAGCGAGGCGTCCACCGTGCCGGGGACGAGCGCCTCCATCGGCTCGCCGCAGCAGACGATGGGTGCGCCGCTGCTTTTGACTGCAGCGACCATATTGCCGCAGTGGCGGCAGACAAAGAATTTCTGTTCCATGCTCATGTACTGTACCGTCCTTTCCTCTTACGGTTTATTCCGCGGTTTCGCGGCGGACACGCCGCCGTGACGTTCTGGGAACAGCGTAATACAGTCCGGCGCGCTTGTCAACTGCATTTTGCCTGCTTCAGCGGCAGAAAACCTTCAGTTGAGCGGATTTATGCACAAAAACGGCGTTTGGCGAGAATACATACTGAAAAATGGGCGGTTTATCCAAAACGGTCCTTGACGAGGCAGGCGATGCGCGATACACTGAGGGAAAGAAACGGCCTTGTGCGCGGGACGGCCGGCGCGGCACGCGGGACGGAAACCACGCCGGCGTTTGGCCGGCTGCCGGCTCTGCATGTGCGGCGGGGCGCTTTGTCTCTGCCGAGGCCGGGGAGGGAAAAGCATGAAGAAGCGCGTTGCGCGCGTGTGTCTTGCGCCGCTGCTGCCGGCGCTGCGCGTTCCGCCGGCCGCCGCGCCCGCGGCGGCGCCGGAGCCGGAGCCGGAAATCTGCCGCTTCTGCGGCACGCCGCCGTATTCCGGCGCTGCGTTCCGCACCGCGTGCGGACGGCGCGCCGGGCCGGGTGAAACGAAATGAAGCCGCTGATCTGGTTTGTATGCTTTGCTGCGGCGGGCGCGGTGCAGGCGGCGCTGGCCCGGCTGATCGGGCTGCAGGTGCTGCTGCTGGCGCTGTACCCCGCCGCGGCCTGGCTCGCCGGTCGCCTGTGCCGCGCGCTGGACGCCCGGCGCACGGCGCCGGCGGAGCCTGCCGCCGCGTGTCCGCCGGTGTGCTTCTGCCGCCGGTGCGGCGCACGTCTGCCGGAGACGGCCCGCTTCTGCGGCCGCTGCGGAACAAAAATTGAGGAGGTCAAGCCATGAAGCATTGTTTTCGCTGCGGAGACGCGCTGCCGGAGGACAGCTTCTTCTGCCCGTTTTGCGGCGTGCGGCTCGACGTGCCGGACGGGCAGGCTCCTGTGCAGGCCGGGGCGGCCGACACGCCGTCCGTTCCGGAGGAGCCGTCCGCGCCGCCTGCGGCGGCGCAGCCCGCTGCCCCGCCTGCGACGCCCGCGCCCCCGCCTGCGGTGCCCGCGCCCCCGCCTGCGGCGGCGCAGCCCGCTGATCCGGCTGCGGCGCCCGCGCCCCCGCCTGCGCGGCGCGTTCCAAACGCCCTGAAGCAGCGCCCGGCGTCCGGGAAAACGCCTGCGCGCCCGCGCGTGCTTCCCGTCGTGCTGACTGTGCTCGTCGTCCTCCTGGCCGGCCTGAACGTGTGGCAATATGTGGCTGAAAACGCGCAGCTCGCTTCGCTGGAGCAGAAGGTGCAGACGCGCGACGCGCTGATCGACATGCAGGAACATCAGCTCGCGCAGCTGGAGCGTCAGCGCCGGGAGCTGGTCGACGCGGTCAACTACGATATCCTGGGCTATGCCTCTCCCTCCTTTTATGCCGAGAAGGGCGTCGTGATGGTCAACCGTACGCTGCGGGACCCCTTCTTCAATCTGTGGGCGGACTTTGACGATTCTGTAGAAATTGATATCGAGACGGAAGGCGATTCCGTAGAGCTGGATTTTGCGGATGAGGACTGGTACACATGGAACGTGTGGGGCGTTTGGGACGGCGGGACCGTCGTTCGCATCACGCCCCGGGAGCCGGGCCTGACCGTCGCGACCTTCCGCAACAGCCTCAACGATCAGTCCTTCCGTGTGTTCCTCATTGTCGACTGAACATTGTGCGGCGCGGAAACCTTTTCGGCTTTGCTCCGTCCTATGAGTACCGGCCGGCACATGGCCGGAATACTTTCTGAATCTGAAGGAGCGGTAAAATGAAACGTATGAAAGGGTGCGCTGTTCTTGCGCTTGCACTGCTGACCCTGACCGCGGCGCTCACCGCCTGCGGCACAAAGCCCGCCGAAGAGCCGAAGCAGCTCGACTTGGAAACCGTTTATCAGTCGCTGATGGACGCGCAGTCCGAACCGGAAGACATGGTCCTGCTCCCCGAGTCGGATGAGACGCTGCTGGAAAGCTTCTATCCCGGCCTGAAGGACGTCCGCTGCAGCCAGAGGCTGGTATACTTTGCGCCTGTCTCCGGCTTCGCCTGCGAGGTCGTGATGGTCGAGGTGGAGGACGAGGCTGACGTCCGGACCGTGCAGGATATTTTCCAGGCCCGCATTGACGCCGGGGCTGCCGACACGATCTACCCCGCCACCGCGGATGCCTGGGCGCGCCTTGCACAGGTGCAGAGCGACGGCAAATACGTTGCCATGCTCGCGCTGCCTGAGTCCGCCTTTGTTCCCGAAAACGTTTTCTCCGATCCCGCCGGCTGGCAGGTCCCGGAGAAGCAGGACACACCGGACGAGCCGGGGGTCCCCGGTACGCCGGACGCCCAGACCGATCCGGAGCCCATCGGCGACCCGAAAGCGCCGGAGCTTCCCGCCGTCCCGGCCGCTGCCTGAGCCATACGGAATGCATAAAAACGTCCCCTGCGCCAAATGCGGCGCAGGGGACGCAGCCTTCAGAGGCCTCAGCGGCTCGAGGGGGACGCCCTGTCGCCGAAGCACACGGGAATACCGTCTTTTTGGACGGCCTGTTCCCCAACGCGCAGGACCTGCCGGCGGGCGCGGTGCGCCGCCCTTGTCCATTCTGCCGGAAGAGACGTGCCCGCCGCCGGGAAAGCGCATGGATATACCCATTGCCAGCGCTGTGGGCGGGTGGTATAATCAATCATTATGATTGAAAAAACGCGGGATTTCTGCATAAAGAACCAACCGCGCCATGGGGGCGACACTATGAAAACCAACTTTGTCCGCCAGACCGTCCTGCCGGTCCTGGCGGCGTTCATCTGGGGCACGGCGTTTGTCGCCCAAAGCCTGGGGGCAGAGCTGCTTCCGCCGTTTGCGTTCAACGCGGCGCGCTCGGCGGTGGCCTTCGTGTTTCTGCTGGCGGTGTGCCTTGTGCTGCGCGCGGTGCGCCGCGGACGCGGCAGACCCGCCTCGTCCACCGTCTCGCGCGGGCAGCTGGCCCTCGGCGGCCTGTGCTGCGGCGCGGCCCTCACCGTGGCGACAAACCTGCAGCAGAAGGGGCTGGAGACCACCGCCTCCGGCAAGGCCGGATTTATCACGGCGCTGTATATCATCATCGTGCCGGTGCTCGGCCTGCTGCTGAAGAAAAAAGCGCCGAAAACCGTGTGGCTCGGCGTTGTGCTTGCGCTGGCCGGGCTGTACTGCCTGTGCGTCACCGATTCGTTCACCTCCGTCACGGCGGGCGACCTGTACGTGCTGCTCGGCTCGCTGTGCTTTGCCGTGCACATTTTGCTCATCGACCATTTCACGCGGAAGGTCGACGGCGTGGAGCTGTCCTGCGCGCAGTTTCTCGTCGCGGCGCTGTTTTCGGCGGTGGGCATGCTGCTGACGGAGCAGCCCACGCTCACCGGCCTGACGGCGGGCCTCGGCCTGATTTTGTACGTGGGCGTGCTCTCCAGCGGCGTGGCGTACACGCTGCAGATCGTCGCGCAGAAGGGCAGCAACCCCACGGTGGTGTCGCTGCTGCTGAGCCTTGAGTCGGTGTTCGCGGTGCTGGCCGGCGCGGCGGTGCTGCACGACCGGATGAGCGGACGGGAATACCTCGGGTGCCTTCTGATGCTGGCGGCCGTGGTGCTCGCGCAGCTGCCCGACCGGAAAACGACCGCCCCGGCAGACGCTGCCTGAGGGCGAAAAGGAAAGCGAAGGCGCAGGACGGAAACGTCCTGCGCCTTCGCTGATTTGACCGGCTTCATTCCTGCACGTGCAGCCGCTCGAGCAGGACGGCGCGGGCCGCGTGCTCGGCGCGGTCGTCCAGCGGGGCCAGCTCCGCCGCGCCGTACCGGCGCGTGAGCGCATTGCGCAGCAGCTCGTCGCAGAAGGCGGGGTTCTTCGGCAGCACCGGCCCGTGGCTGTACGAGCCGTACACGTTGAGATGGCGCACGCCCTCGCCGCCGTCGCGGCCGTTGTTGCCGTTTCCGGCCAGCACGCGGCCCAGCGGGGCCACGCCGGGGCCAAGCTCGGTGCGTCCGCCGTGGTTTTCAAAGCCGATGACGACGCTGCCGCCGGATGCCTCGTCCAGCCGGAAGGCGTAGTTGCCGATCAGCCGGTCATGCGAGCCGACGGTGCGAAAATCGACGATGCCCAGCAGGGGGCACGTCTGGCCGTCGGCCGTTTCATAGCTGTGTCCCAGCAGCTGATAGCCGCCGCAGATGCACAGAAACGTCTTCCCGTCTGCGATGGCGGCGCGGATGTCCGCGCCCTTGCGCCGGGACAGATCCTCCAGCAGCAGGGTCTGCTCAAAATCCTGCCCGCCGCCGATGAAAAACAGGTCGAATTCCGACAGGTCGGCCTGCTCGCCGATGGGCAGCTGCGTCACCGTGCAGCCGATGCCGCGCCAGAGCAGGCGCTGCTGCAGGCAGCGGATGTTTCCCCGGTCTCCGTAGAGATTGAGCACGTCGGGGTAGAGATGGCAGATGTTCAGCTCCATGGCTTCATTCCCAGAATTTCTTGCTGCCGCTGTCGGCCGCGATCCGCTCGCGCACCTCCAGCAGCGCAGTGTAGTTCGGCAGCAGATACACCGGCTTGTCCGCCTGCCGCATCTGCTGCATCAGCGCGTCGAGGCTCTCCGCGCACCGGATGCGCGCATCGTCCAGCCCCGCATATTTCAGACGCAGACGCATGTCGCCGGCGCGCGTGCCGTACACCAGAGCCTCCCGGATCACGCCGCGGGCGATCAGCCGCTCGTAATCGGCGTCCCACACCCACGAGACGTCCGTGCCGTCGGCGGTCTTGTCGTTGAGACAGAACACCGGCAGAAAATCTCCCGGGATCGTCGCCAGATAGTCCAGCGCCCGGTCGCACCCGGCGGGATTCTTCACCAGAATGATCCGTGCCTCGTGCCGCCCCACCGGCAGTATCTCCATGCGCCCGAAGCCCGCGCGCACGCCGCCGAGCGTTTCCGCCGCGCGGCGCACCGGAAGACCCAGCGCGCCGGTCGCGCACAGCGCCGCCGCCGCGTTGCACACGTTGTACACCGACGGCAGCGAAAGCTCCGCGGAGAATTCCTCGTCTCCGCAGCGGAAGCGCGCCGTGCTTCCGTCCGGGCGCAGCGCGGTCAGCTCCGTGACCGCCGTGTCCGGCTCCGGCCGGGTATAGCCGCAGTCCGGGCAGTAAAAGCCGCCGAGGTGCGCATAGGTGTGATACCGATAGCGGTAGGCCCCGCCGCAGCGGATGCACCGCGGCGCGTCCGACACGCCGGCGGCCGACGCCTCGCACGGCACGTTCAGCCCGAAAAAGCGCACCGGGTTCGGCACATCCCCGGCCAGCGACGCGGTGAGCGAGCAGTCTGCGTTCAGACACACGACGGCCTCCGGCGCGGCGAGAATGCCCGCGCGGATGCTGCCGAGCGTGTGCGTCACCTCGCCGTACCGGTCAAGCTGGTCGCGGAACACGTTCGTCACAACGATCACCGCCGGATGCAGCCGGCCGGATACCTGGCGCAGCGCGCCCTCGTCGCACTCGATGACGGCGCGCGCACACTTCGGCCGGCCGGTCAGCGTGGCGTTGTCAAGATACGTCGCGGCCAGGCCCGAGGCAAGGTTTGCGCCCGAGCGGTTGGTGAAATACGACAGGCCCAGCCCGTCATACATGGCGCAGAGCATGCGCGTGGTGGTGGTTTTTCCGTTGGTGCCGGTGATGAGCACGGTCTGCACGCCGCGGGAGAGCTGCGCCAGCAGCTCCGGACAGATGCGCAGCGCCACCTTTCCCGGCAGGGCCGTTCCGCCGCGGCCGAGCAGCCGCAGCACGGCGCGGCTGGCGCGTGCGGCAAGGCACGCGCAGAACACCCGCAGCCTCATCCCCTGTGGATATATTCGTCGCGGCCCGCGCCGACCGACACCCATTTGATCGGGCAGCCCACGGCCTGCTCGATGTACAGCACATAGTCCTGCGCAGCCTTCGGCAGCGCCTCAAAGCTTCGGCAGCCGGAGATGTCGCCGGAGAAGCCGGGCAGGTATTCGTAAACGGGCTTTGCCCTGACGAGCACCGGCTCGAGCGGGAAGGCGTCGATGCGCTTGCCGTCGACCTCGTAGGCGGTGCAGACGGGGATCTTTTCCATGCCGGAGAGCACGTCCAGCTTCGTCAGCGCCAGCTCCGTCGCGCCCTGCATCTTCACGCCGTAGCGGGAGGCCACCACGTCGAAGCCGCCCACGCGGCGGGGACGGCCCGTGGCCGCGCCGTATTCGCCGCCGGCCTCGCGCAGCGCGTGCGCCTCGTCGCCGAAGAATTCACACACGAACGGGCCTTCGCCCACGCAGCTGGAATAGGCCTTCATGATGCCGCACACGCAGTCGAGCCGGTGCGCCGGGATGCCGGCGCCGATGGGGGCGTAGGCGGCGATGGTGGAGGAGGAGGACGTATACGGGTAGATGCCGAAGTCGATGTCGCGCAGCGCGCCGAGCTGGGCCTCAAACAGGATGCTGCGTCCGGCGTCGGCCGCGCCCTCGAGCAGGGACGTGGTATCGCACACGTAGGGGGCGAAGGGCATGGCGTAGGTCTCCAGCCACGCGAGCATTTCCTCGAGCGAGACCGGCTCGTGATGATAGCCGCCCTCGACCGTGAGGTTCTTCCACTCGACGATACCGGCCAGCCGCTCGCGCATCTGCGTCGGGGCCAGCAGATCGCCCATGCGCAGGGTCTTCTTCATATACTTGTCGGCGTAGACCGGGGCGATGCCGCGGCGGGTGGAGCCGAACTTTTTGTCGCCCAGGCGATCCTCCTCCATGCCGTCGAGCATGCGGTGGTAGGGCATGCAGATGGTGGCGCGGTCGCTGATGCGCAGGTTTTCCGGGCCGACCTCGACGCCCTTCTCACGCAGCGCGCCGACCTCCTTCGTCAGATGCTCCAGGTCGATGACCATGCCGGGGCCGAGCACGTTGACGGTCTCCGGGCGCAGGATGCCGGACGGCAGCAGGTTGAGGATGAAGCGGCCCCGGTCGTTGATGACGGTGTGGCCGGCGTTGTTGCCGCCCTGATAGCGGACGACGATGTCATAATGGGAGCTGAACAGGTCGACCATACGGCCCTTGCCCTCGTCGCCCCAGTTGATTCCAACAACAGCAGTAAGCATATCGGATGTCTCCTTCCGTTTATTACACGCGGATCTGGCTGTCGAGCGGCGGCAGCGTCCCGGCGGCAGCCAGCACGGGACGGACCCACTGGTTCAAAAACTGCTCCGTCTGCTCCGGCGCAAGGCCGACGTACTGGTGCAGCTGCAGGATCGCATCGAGGTCGTCGCGCGTCAGGCCGAAGCGGGGGTCGGCCAGCAGACGGTCGAGCAGGTCGTTGTCCCTGCCCTCCAGCTTCACCTGCGCGGCGGCGTCCACGGCGTGCCGGCGGATGGCCTCGTGCAGCGCCTGCCGGTCTCCGCCGGCGGAAACGGCGTGCATGAGGATGTTTTCGGTGGCGATGAAGGGCAGCTCCTCGCGCAGGTGCTTTTCCATCACCTTCGGGTAAACGCGGCAGCCGCGGATGACGTTGACGGCCAGCGTCAGGATGGCGTCCACGGCCAGAAAGCCCTCGGGGATCGAGATGCGGCGGTTGGCCGAATCGTCCAGCGTGCGCTCGAGCCACTGGGTGGAGGCGGTGAAGGCGGTGTCCACCGTCAGGCTGCACACATGGCGCGACAGCGAGCAGATGCGCTCGCAGCGCATGGGGTTGCGCTTGTAGGCCATGGCGGAGGAGCCGACCTGCTCGGTCTCAAACGGCTCGTCCAGCTCCTTGAGGTGGGCCAGCAGGCGCAGGTCGGTGGCCATCTTTGCCGCGCTCTGCGCGATGCCGGCCAGCACGTCGAGCACAAAGGCGTCGACCTTGCGGGAGTAGGTCTGGCCGGAGACGGGCATGCAGCCGTCGAAGTCCATCTTCTGTGCGATGAGGCGCTCGAGCTGCAGCACCTTCTGCGCGTCGCCGTCGAATAGCGCAAGGAAGCTTGCCCCTGTGCCGGTGGTGCCCTTGCAGCCGAGCAGGCGCAGGCGGCCCAGCTCGAAGTCGAGCCGCTCGAGATCCATCAGGAAGTCCTGCGTCCACAGGCAGGCGCGCTTGCCGAGCGTCGTGGGCTGCGCGGCCTGAAAATGCGTCCATGCCAGCGTGGGCACGTTCCTGTTTGCCTCGGCGAAGGCGGCCAGCGCGTCGATCAGGTGCAGCAGCAGCAGGCGCACGCGGCGCAGCGCCTCGCGCATGAGGATGATATCGGTGTTGTCGCCGACAAAGCAGCTGGTCGCGCCCAGGTGGATGATGGGCTTCGCCTTCGGGCAGAGGTCGCCGAAGGCGTGGATGTGGGCCATGACGTCGTGGCGCAGGCGCTTTTCGTAGGCCGCGGCGGCCTCGTAGTCGATTTCGTCGAGGTGCGCGCGCATCTCGTCGATCTGCTCCTGCGTGATGGGCAGGCCCAGCTCGCGCTCGCTCTCGGCCAGGGCGATCCACAGCCGACGCCACGTGGTGAACTTGCTGTCGGGGGAGAAGATCTGCTGCATCTGGCGCGAGGCGTACCGGGTGCACAGCGGGTTTTCATAGGTGGGTTTCATGGGGAGCCTCCTGTTTATTCAACGGTGACGGATTTGGCCAGATTGCGGGGCTTGTCGATGTCGCAGCCGCGTTGCAGCGCCACGTAATAAGCAAACAGCTGCAGCGGCACCACGCCGAGCGACGGCTGCAGCAGCGCGTGCGTGTCCGGTACGACCAGCACATGCTCCGTGACCTTGCGCATCTCGGCGGCATGGCGCTCGGTGGTCAGCGCGAGGATGTCGGCGCCGCGGGCCTGCACCTCGATGACGTTCGACATGGCCTTATCGAACAGCGGGCCGTACAGCCCCAGCGCGACGACCAGCGTACCCGGCACGATCAGCGAGATGGTGCCGTGCTTCAGCTCGCCCGAGGCGTAGGCCTCGGAATGGATATAGCTGATCTCCTTGAGCTTCAGCGAGCCCTCCAGCCCCAGCGCATAGTCGAGGTTGCGCCCGATGAAGAACACGGAGTCGTGATTGAAATAGTGCGCGGCCAGGCACTGCAGCGGCTCGGTGTCGGCCAGAATGGTCTCCATCTTGCCGGGAACGGTCAGCAGCTGCTCGACGATGGCGTCGTATTCCGTCTGCGTAACGGTGCCCAGCTCGTCGGCAAAGTACAGGCCCAGCAGGTTGAGCAGCGCCAGCTGCGTGCTGTAGGCCTTTGTGGTGGCCACGGCGATCTCGGGGCCGGCCCAGGTGTAGAGCACGTCGTCCGACTCGCGCGCGATGGAGCTGCCCACCACGTTGACGATGGAGATGATGTAGGCCCCGCGGGCCTTGGCCTCGCGCAGGGCGGCCATGGTGTCGAGCGTTTCGCCGGACTGGCTGATGACCAGGACCAGCGTCGTTTCGTCCACCAGCGGGTCGCAGTAGCGGAACTCCGAGGCCAGCACCGTCTCCACCGGGATGCGCAGCAGACGCTCGAGATTGTATTTGCCGATCATGCCCACGTGGTAGGACGAGCCGCAGGCCACAATGTAGATGCGGCGGACACGGCGCAGCGCGTCGGGCGAAAACTTCAGCTCCTCAAAGGCGATCCGCCCGGCGTGCACGCGCGGGAAAATGGTCTTGCGCAGCGCCTCGGGCTGCTCGAAGATCTCCTTGAGCATGAAGTGCGGATAGCCGCCCTTCTCGGCGGCGGAGACGTCCCAGTCGATGAAGTGGCGCTCCTTTTCCACCGGCTGGCGCAGCGCGTCGGTGACGGTGATGCCGTCCTTGGTGACGATGGCCACCTCGCCGTCGTCGAGATACGCCACATCGCGCGTGTGCGCGATCAGCGCGGTGACGTCTGAGGCGATGAAGCTGCAGCCCTCGCCGTAGCCGAGCAGCAGCGGCGCGTCCTTGCGCGCGGCGATGAAGCGGTCCGGCTCGTCCGTGCAGATGACGCCCAGGGCATACGCGCCCTCAATGCGGTCGAGCAGGCGGTACATGGCGTCGAGGATATCGCTGCAGTCGTTGAAATAGTATTCCAGCAGCTGCGCGACGACCTCCGTGTCGGTCTCCGAGCGGAAGTGCACGCCCTGCGCCTGCAGAAATTCCTTGATCTCCAGGTAGTTTTCGATGATGCCGTTGTGAACGACGGCCACGCGCCCGTTCTGGCTGACGTGGGGATGGGAGTTGACGTCGTTCGGCTCGCCGTGCGTGGCCCAGCGCGTGTGTCCGATGCCGAGGTGTCCTTCTATGGGCTTGCCGCCCTCAACCAGATCGCGCAGCACCTGCAGCCGACCCTTGGACTTTTTCACCTGCAGCACGTGCTCCGGCGAGACGACGGCGATGCCCGCCGAATCGTACCCGCGATACTCCAGCCGTGCCAGCCCGTCCAGCAGGATGGGCGCGGCCTGTTCCGCGCCGACGTAACCAACAATACCGCACATAAATTAAAGGGTTCTCCTTTCCGGCGTCGCCGCGCGCCGGCCCGTGCGGGCGGACGGCGGCATGGTTGCTGTGTGTCCGTATGGCCGGCGCGCTCCGGCGCGGACCAATACCAAAAAATTATACCAGATACTGCCGCGCGTTTCAACCGGAAAACGGCCGCGCGGCAGGCTTTTATCCGGGAAAAATACGCGGCGGGACAAAGGAAAACGCCGGAGCGGCGCGCGATGCGCCGCCCCGGCGTCCTTGACGGGGAAAGGGGATCAGGACAGCAGCACCGAGTCGGTCTCCTCCTGCACGCCGGCCTTTTCGGCAAAGCGGGCGAGCAGGTCGGCCTTTGTCAGGCGCTGCTTTTCCTCGCCTGCAATATCCAGCACGATCCGGCCGCGGTCCATCATGATCAGACGGTTGCCGTGGCGGATGGCGTCGGTCATGTTGTGGGTGATCATCAGGGCGGTCAGGCCGTGCTCCCGGATGATCTGGTCGCTCAGCTCCAGCACCTTTGCCGCCGTGCCGGGGTCGAGCGCTGCCGTGTGCTCGTCAAGCAGCAGCAGCTTCGGCGTCTGCAGCGCGGCCATCAGCAGCGTCAGCGCCTGGCGCTGGCCGCCGGAGAGCAGGCCGACCTTCGCGGTCATGCGATCCTCCAGACCCAGACCCAGCGTGGCCAGCCGCTCGCGGTACAGCCCGCGCTCGGCCTGCGTCACGCCCCAGCGCAGCCCGCGCTTTTTTCCGCGGCGGTAGGCCAGAGCCAGATTTTCCTCGATCTGCATGTTGGGCGCGGTGCCCATCATGGGGTCCTGGAACACGCGGCCGATCAGGCGCGCGCGCTGATACTCCGGCATGCCGGTGACGTTCTCGCCGTCGATGAGGATGCTGCCGCTGTCGACCGGCCAGACGCCGGCCACGGCGTTGAGCAGCGTGCTTTTGCCCGCGCCGTTGCCGCCGATGACGGTGACGAAGTCGCCGGAGGCCAGATGCAGGCTCAGCTCCT
The DNA here is from genome assembly GCA_022768185.1 of Clostridiales bacterium. Taxonomy (GTDB): domain Bacteria; phylum Bacillota; class Clostridia; order Oscillospirales; family Oscillospiraceae; genus JALEMS01. Next base: position 18,021 of record JALEMS010000062.1, read on the forward strand.
GCAGCGCGCGCTTTTCGTTGATGGTGCCGCGGTTGAAGGTTTTGGAGATGTGCGCAAGCTTCAGCATTTTGTGCCGCCTCCTTCCCGTGCGCCCAGCTTCTTCGAGCGGGCAAACGAGCTTTTCGCGCGGCCCTGCAGATAGGGCACCGCGAGGAACGCCGCCACGATTACGGCCGTGAACAGCTTCAGGTCGTTCGGGTCAAGCCGCAGCCAGAGGATGACGACCATCACCGCGTAGTAGATCACGCCGCCAAGCAGCACGAACAGCAGGCGAACGGCGAAATTGCAGCCCTTTTTGAAGAACGCGTCGCACAGCACCTCGCCGATGATGATCGCGGCCAGACCGATGACGATCGCGCCGCGGCCCATGCTGACGTCCGCCGTGCCCTGATACTGGGTCATCAGTCCGCCGGCGAGGGCGACCAGACCGTTGGAGATGCCCAGACCGATCACCTTCATGCGGTCGATGTTGATGCCCTGCGCGCGGCTCATGGCGGGGTTGGAGCCGGTGGCGCGCAGCGCGCTGCCCTGCTCGGTGCCGAAGTACCAGTAGAGCACCGCAACGACGATCGCGGCCAGCACCAGCCCGGCGGCAATGGCCTGCGGGATGTACAGCGACGAAAGCAGAAAGCCCCCGTGATGCTCCGCCTCCCAGAACATGCCGAACTTTTTCACGCTGGCGGTCTGATTGGCCTTGGTCATGATGCGCAGATTGATCGAGTAGAGCGAAAACTGCGTCAAAATGCCGGCCAGGATCACCGGGATGCCGAGCTTCGTGTGCAGCAGGCCCGTGCACAGGCCCGTCAGCACGCCGGCAACCACGGCAGCCAGCAGCGCCGCCCAGGCCGGCCATCCGGCCAGCAGCAGCATCACCGTGACCGCGCCGCCGGTGGCGAACGAGCCGTCCACCGTCAGGTCGGCCACATCCAGCAGCCGGAAGGTGATGAACACACCCAGCGCCATCAGGCCCCAGATGATGCCCTGCGCCACGGCGGCCGGCATGCGGGAAAACAGATTCAAAATGCTCAGAGAGCTGAAATATGCGGAAAGTGTCATGGCGGGAGCCTCGTTTCAGTCAGAGTCGGGTCGGGCAGGGGAGAAGCGGTTCAGCCCTCCACAGCCTCGTAGTCCTCGGGAACGGTGATGTTCAGGGCTTCACAGCGATCGGGAACAAACTTCTTGACGGGGCCCTGGAAGTATTCGATGGGCATTTCGGAAATGTCGGCCTCGCCCCTGAGGATCTTGGCGGCCATCTTGCCGGTGGTCACGCCGAGATCGTAGTAGCTGATGGACAGGGTGGCGATGCCGCAGCCCTTGCAGATGCCCTCCTCGCCGGCGATGATGGGCACGCCTGCCGGCTCTGCCACGTTGTTGATCGCTTCGGCGCAGGAGGCGGCGGTGTTGTCGGTGGGGATGTAGAGCACGTCGCACTCGTCGCAGGCGGTGGCGGTGACGGTGGCGACGTCGTTGGAGTCGGCGAAGGTGTAGACGTTCACGGACAGGCCCGCGTCCGTCAGACACGCTTCAACGACCTCGGCCTGATAGACGGAGTTGGCCTCGGCGGAGCAGTAGAGGATGCCGACGGTCTTGGCGTCAGGCACCAGCTCCAGGAGCATTTCGGCCTGCTGATCGAGCGGGGCCAGGTCGGAGGTGCCGGAGATGTTGCCGCCGACGGTGCCGTCAAAGCCGTCGATGTCCAGCGCCACGCCGTATTCGGTGACGGCCGTGCCGAGGATGGGGATGGTCTGCGTGGCGGAGGCGGCAGCCTGCAGCGCCGGCGTGGCGTTGGCGAGGATCAGGTCGACGCCCTGTGCGGCAAAGCCGCTGCAGATGGTGCCGCAGGTGGGGATGTCGTTGGAGGCGTTCTGCTCCTCAAAGGTGACGGCGTCGCCCAGCTCCTCGACCAGCGCGTCCTTGAAGCCCTGGGTGGCGGCGTCCAGCGCGGCGTGCTGCACGAATTGGCAGATACCGACGACATAGGTCTTTTCGGCGGGATCGGCCGGCTCGTTCGGTTCGGTGGGAGCGGTTGTGCCGCAGGCGGCGGCGCTCAGACACAGCGCGGCGGCCAGCGCAAGGGAAAACAGCTTCTTCATGTTCATCTTCTCCTTTTTGAATCGGAAAATTAAAAAAACAGGACGCCGTCCGTTCGGACGGCGTCCTGTAATTTCTGGAAGGATCAGAAATCCGCATCAGGATGCCCGCACCGGACAGACACATCGGAGCAAATGCGAAAAAGGCCTGCAAAGCAGACCTGGGGATAATAGTAAAAGGAGACGCGAGACAGACGCATTGCGCGTGCGGTCTGGTGCGCGGGGATGACGGTACAGCGCTTCATGTCTGTCGCTCCTTTCCTGTGTCGTATTTCGGGGGACGATCGGAAATCTTGCGTTTAGAATAGCGCTTTACAGTCCAAAAGTCAACCTCCAAATGCAGGTTTTTTCGCTTTTTACATATGAAACGAAGCCGCCCCGCCCTGCGGGCGCATTTTTATGCGTTGTTCCGCCTCCGGGCGTCCCGGACGGTTGAAAAATGTCCGTTTTGTGGGATATATTTGATCATCGAACCGGTCTGCCGGCGCGGCTTTGCGTTAAACTCTACGGAGCGTTTCTTGCCTTCGGGCAGTCGGGGCGGTACAATGAACGCCGGGAGGTGGTTGGAATGGACCAGATCAAAACCGGACGGCTGATCCGCGCGCTGCGCCAGGCGCAGGGGCTGACCCAGCGGGCGCTGGCCGGGCGCATCGGCGTCAGCGACAAGGCGGTCTCCAAGTGGGAGCGCGGCTGCGGCGCGCCGGATATTGCCCTCCTCCCGCAATTATCACAGGCCCTGCAGGTGGATCTGCATGCGCTGCTGCGGGGCGCGCTGGAGGAGAACGATATGACAAACGGAAACCTGAACAAGCTGCGCATTTACGTCTGCCCGGACTGCGGGAACCTGCTGTTTTCCACGGATGAGGCGTCCGTCAGCTGCTGCGGTCGGGCGCTGACCCCGCTGCAGGCGCAGCCGGCGGACGAGGCGCACGCGCTGTCCGTCACCGAGAGCGACGGCGAGTGGTTCGTCACCGCCGCGCATGAGATGCGCCGCGAGCACTATATTTCCTTCGTCGCTCTGCGCACGGGGGACACGCTGCTTGTGCGCAAGCAATATCCCGAGTGGGGGCTGGAGACGCGGCTGCCGCTGTTTTCGCACGGCACGCTGCTGTGGTACTGCACGCGGCACGGACTGTTTTCCCGGCGGGTGTGAGCAGGCGGGAGCCGGAATTTGTGCCGCTCAAGCTGTGTGCACGGAGCCGGGGCGGGGTGCTTTTTCCGCATCGGACAAGGAGCCGGCGGGCAGTTCCGCGGGGCGGCCTTAAAGACGGCGTCCCGATCACCGGCCCGCCGGTCCGCGATCGGGTCAGCGGAGATCTCCGCATCCGGCGTCAGGCGCCGGAAGGCTCTGTTGCAGAGCAGCTCCGACAGCGGCCGCGGTGGAACCTGCCCGCCGTTCATACGTCTGCCGCAGCATCACTCAGATGCAGGGCCTCAAGCTCTGTATCTGGGTGATTTTATTTTCTGTTTTGCCGTACGGCCGGGAAAAATCTGCGAAAAATATTGAAAAAAGTGACAAAAAGCTTGCTCTTGTGACAGGTGTGTGCTATGCTCACTATGTATAATAATTAAAAGGAACACAGTTCGCCGTTTGTGCCGATTAAAATCGATTTCGGGCCGGCGAATGTGTCGGAGAAAAGGAGGCGTCATCGTGGATACGGCACTTCCAGCACAGGGGGGATATCCCGCTGTGAATCTTCCGCCGGGTGTGTCCGTCGGACGTCCGGCACGTCCCTGCACCGCCGCACAGCATATCGCGGCGGGGCAAATAAAAACGGAAGAAAGGGAAAAACAATGAAGAAACGATTGCTTGCGATCCTGCTCAGCCTTGTTCTGATGCTGAGCCTGCTGCCCGCGTCCGCCCTGGCGGCGGGGGACAGCGCAGACACAACGATGCGGGTCTTTCATCTCGACTGCGGCAGAAAATACTTTACAGAGCAGCAGATCAAAAACCTCATCGACCAGATGGCGGAGGACGGCTATAACTACCTGGAGCTGGCGGTCGGCAACGACGGCCTGCGCTTCCTGCTGGATGACATGTCGCTGAGCTACAGCGTCGACGGCACGGAGCGCTCGTTCACCAGCGACG
>JALEMS010000040.1 GCA_022768185.1 Clostridiales bacterium
TGGTGGAGGAGGTAATGGTGATGTGCTGCTCCTTGCCGGTGCCCATGTCCTTTGCGGAGACGTTCACGATGCCGTTGGCGTCGATATCAAAGGTGACCTCGATCTGAGGCACGCCGCGGCGGGCCGGGGCGATGCCGTCCAGGTGGAAGCGGCCGAGGCTCTTGTTGTCCTGCGCCATCTCACGCTCACCCTGCAGGACGTTGATCTCAACGGAGGTCTGGTTGTCTGCGGCGGTGGAGAAGATCTGGCTCTTGCGGGTCGGGATGGTGGTGTTGCGGTCGATCAGGCGCGTGCACACGCCGCCGAGGGTCTCCAGGCCCAGGGACAGCGGGGTGACGTCCAGAAGGAGGATGCCTTCGACGTCGCCGCCGAGCACGCCGCCCTGAATGGCTGCGCCGACTGCCACGCACTCATCGGGGTTGATGCCCTTGAAGCCTTCCTTGCCGATGAGCGTCTTGACCATGTCCTGAACGGCGGGGATACGGCTGGAGCCGCCGACAAGCAGTACCTTGCTGATCTGGCTCGGAGTCAGGCCGGAGTCGCTGAGGGCCTGCTTGACAGGGCCGGTGGTCTTTTCAACGAGGTGATGGGTCAGCTCGTTGAATTTTGCACGGGTGAGGGTGACGTCCAGATGCTTCGGGCCGTTGGCGTCGGCGGTGATATACGGCAGATTGATGTTGGTGCTGGTCATGCCGGACAGCTCAATCTTGGCCTTCTCAGCGGCCTCGCGCAGACGCTGCATGGCAACCTTGTCGCCGGACAGGTCGATGCCCTCGTTGCGCTTGAACTCGTCGACCAGATACTTTGCAACGCAGGCGTCGAAGTCGTCGCCGCCGAGGCGGTTGTTGCCGGCGGTTGCCAGAACCTCAATGACGCCGTCGCCGATCTCGAGGATAGAGACGTCGAAGGTGCCGCCGCCGAGGTCGTAGACCATGATCTTCTGGTCCTGCTCCTTATCCAGACCGTAGGCCAGAGCGGCTGCGGTCGGCTCGTTGATGATGCGCTTGACATTCAGACCGGCAATGCGGCCGGCGTCCTTGGTGGCCTGACGCTGGCTGTCGGTGAAGTAGGCGGGGACAGTGATGACGGCGTCGGTGACGGTCTCGCCCAGATAGGCTTCCGCGTCGCTCTTGAGCTTCTGGAGGATCATGGCGCTGATCTCCTGCGGCGTGTAGGACTTCCCGTCGATGGTGACCTTGTGATTGGTGCCCATCTCACGCTTGATGGAGCTGATGGTGCGGTCAGGGTTGGTGACGGCCTGGCGCTTTGCAACCTGGCCGACCATACGCTCACCGGTCTTGGAAAAAGCAACGACAGACGGCGTGGTGCGCGCACCCTCTGCATTGGTGATTACAACAGGTTCGCCGCCCTCCATAACGGAAACGCAGCTGTTGGTGGTGCCGAGGTCGATACCAATGATCTTACTCATGATGAATTCCTCCTATATCGTAAATAAACCTATACAAAATTATGATGAAGACGGGACGCTCCCGTCCGGGAAAACAAATTCGGTTCAGTTTGCCACCTTGACCATGGCGAAGCGGATGACCTTGTCGCCGAGCTTGAAGCCCTTCTGAAATTCCTCGACGATCTCACCCTCGCCCTTTTCCGGGTCTTCCGTGTGCATGATGGCGTTGTGCAGCGTCGGGTCAAAGCGCTGGCCGAGCGAGTCGACCGGGGCGGCGCCGAGCTTCTTGAGCACGTCAAGAAACTGCGACATGATCATTTCCACGCCCCTGCGGTAGGCCTCATCCGCCGTTTCCTGCGCCAGCGCGCGGGCCAGATTGTCGTAGACCGGCAGGAACTTTGTGATGGTATCTGCGCGGGCGTCGGAGACGGTGCTCTCACGCTCTCTGGCGGAGCGGCGGCGGTAGTTGTCGTATTCGGCAAGCAGGCGGAGGTAACGATCCTTTTCCGCAGCCAGATCCTTGCGCAGAAGCTCCGCTTCGTCGTCCGCCTTGACCTCAACCGGCTCGGCCTGCTCCGTCTTCGGCTCTTCGGCCTGCTCGGCCTGCGCCTTCGGCTCCTCAGCCTTTACCGGCTCGGCGGTCTGCCCGTCGGCCTTCTTTTCTGCGCTGCCGTTTTCCGCGGCCTTTTTCTTGCTGCTCATGGTTCGTGATCTCCTTTCACTATCAGCTTGTTATGCATGCCGGTGGGCGGCGCGTCTCCGCTTGCCAGACGGCGGCTGAGCGCGTCTGCCAGACACGCCAGCTTGGCGGCGACGGTGGAATAGTCCATCCGCGTGGGGCCGACGATTCCGATGAGGCCCCTGGCATTGTCCCCGGCGTCGTACGTGGCGACGACGACGCTGGAATCGCGCAGCTCCTCGGCAACGTTTTCCGGGCCGATCAGCACGCTGACATTGCTCCTGCTGTTCGGTACGGGAAGATTTGAAAGATGCTCGCTGTCGGCGAGATAGTTCATCAGGCGGTGCGCTTTGACGGGGTCCTGAAACTCCGGCTGCTGCAGCAGCAGGCTTTCGCCGCAGAGATAGGTCTCGCTGGAGCGCGCTTCGGTGAGAAGCTCCAGCGCAAACGAAGCCACGACGCTCGACAGCCCCAGATTGTCGCCTGCAGCGCGCTCTGTGGCAGCGATGAGGGCGGCGGTGATCTTTTCCTCGGGGATGCCGGTGAAGTTGGCGTTGGCCAGCGTGGACAGCCGCACGATCAGCTGCTGCTCGACCGAGACCGGCAGGTGCACCAGCTTGCTCTTTGCGGTGTTGTTGCTGAGCATGGCCACGATGATGAAGGTGTTGGCGTCGACATAGATGAGGTCGAAGCGCAGGATGGTGCACGTGCTGTGCGCCGTGGTGGCCAGGGCGGGATACGCCGTCAGGCGGGAGGCCAGCGCGCTGACGTCCGAAATGAGCCGGTCAAGCTGGCCCATGCGGTCGTTCAGCTGGCGGTTGATCTCCTCTGTCTCTTCAAGGGACAGGCGCTGATGATGCATCAGCTCATTGACGTACAGTCGATACCCCTGCGGCGTGGGGACGCGGCCGGCGGATGTGTGCGGCTGCTCGAGCAGGCCCATCGCAGTGAGCTCTGCAAGCTCATTGCGGATGGTGGCGCTGCTGCAGCCGAGCTGCCCCTTGGCGGCAATGGTCTTGCTGCCGACCGGCTCCGCCGTCTCGATGTATTCATGCACCACGGCGGCAAGTATTTTCTTTTTCCGTTCGCTGATATACACCGCGCGCCTCCTGGCACTGCCAATTCACTGCTGCTGGCACTCTCTTATTACAAGTGCTAAATTATCACCATCGCGTTCGTTTGTCAAGCCCCTGTGCGTCAATTTGAAGAGAATTGACAATTCGTTCACGAATTTGTGTCCGATTGAAAAACCGCCGCCGGTCGGCCCGGCGGCGGGGGAGGAAGCGTGCGGTTCAGAGCGTGACGCGGGCGCTGCCGGAGCCAAGGTTGGCCAGCAGCTGTGCGGCGCTCAGATTATACTGCACGACGGTGCGGCTGTAAGCCAGCTGCGCGTTGGAAACGGCCAGCTCCGCGCTGCGCACGGTGCTGCCGGAGGCGAGGCCAAGCGACTGCTTGCGGCGCGCGGCGGCGGCATCCTGTTCAACCTGCTCCAGCGAGTCGGCGGCGCTTTTCACGGCGGCGTCCAGCACGGCGAGGTCTCTGTATGCGGTGCGGATCTCCTGCTCGCGCTGGGCAGGACGCTTCTGCTCGGCGGTCAGCTGCTCCTCGTACGTCAGCTCGGCGCGGTCGCGCTGCAGGGCAGTGCCGGTGTAGTGGGTCTGATTGCGCTCATAGGAGAGCTTTGGAATGGTGTACTCCTTGCTGAGCTTGAGGTCAAGATTGTTTTCCAGCGCCGCAGCGACGGCGGCGTCCGCATCCGGCAGGGTGACCTGCAGCTGCTCAATCCCGTCGGTGAGGATCAGCTGCGTGTCAGCAGGGCAGCCAAGCTGGGTTTTGAGGGAGGAAAGGTCGGCCTCCAAAGCGGCCTCTGCCTCGGTCAGCGCATTTTCCGCTGTTGTAACGGCGTTCTGCTGTGTTTTCACATCGGAGGCGGCGGCAAGCCCCAGTGCCTGCCGGCGCTGCGTCTGCGCCAGCAGCGCCTGCTGCTGCGCAAGGCTCTGGCTGCTGACCGCCACGGACTGCCGGTCAAGCAGCACATTGTAATAGGAGGTCATGGCCGTGATGGCAATGCCGGCTTTCTCGGCCTCATTGTTTTCCTCAAGGTGGCCGGCGAGGAAGACCAGCCCCAGTTCCTCGATGCTCAGCTGCGACATGTCCGCGTTGCCGCCGTTGTCGCGGCTTCTTTCCAGGTTGCGGATGAGCTGCTGCTTTTCGCGGCGGGTGGCCTCGTCCGAGCGACGGTTGAAGGCGGCGGTGACGCCGGCCTCGCCTGTGGTCTGCATCACGGTGACGGCGTCCTCCAGTGAGAGGGAAACGGCTTGCGTGCTTTGCGTGTCGTCCTCTGTCGCGTGGGCGGAGAGCGTACCGGTCAGCAGCGCTGCACACAGCGCGAGGGAAACGGCTCCGGCGGAGAGCCGGGAAACGGTGTGTCGGTTCATACTGCAATCATGCCTGCTGAGGCAGGCAGTCTCCTTTCTCAGCCTCTGGCTGTTTATTGTGCTTGTCTTTTTTCCGGATGGAGAGGTAAAACGTCGGAAGCAGCAGCGACATCAGCGTTGAGGCTGCCAGGCCGCTCATGGCCACGACGGCAAAGCCCTGAAGCATGTCGGCGCTGCCTCCGCTGCCCACGGCCAGCGGCAGCATGCCGAGCATGGTGGTCAGCGAAGTCATGAGAATCGGGCGCAGGCGGATGACGCCGGCCTGAATGAGCGCTTCGTCCAGTGGGAGCGTCTGTCGCAGCTGGTTTGCGGTGTCGACGTACAAAATCCCGTTGTTGACAACGGTGCCGATGAGCATAAGAAAGCCCAAAAGCGAGGTCATGTCGATGCTCGCGCCCAGCAGATAGACCACAAGGATGGAGCCGACAAAGCAGAACGGGATCGTGACCATCACCATCAGCGAACAGCGCAGCGATTCAAACTGCATGGCCATCACGGCAAACACCAGAAACACCGCAGCGGCAAGCGCCTTGTACAGGGAGGAAAACTGCTCCTGCATGGACTGGTCCGTGCTGTTGGGCGTGAAGGACACGCCGTCCGGCAGCGTCATCGACTCGGCTGCGGCGCGGATGGAGGCGGCGGCCTGCGCGGTGCCGTCGGCTGCCTCGGCGGAGACGGTGGCGACATAGCTTCCGTCCTCACGGGTGACGGTGTCGGCGCCGTCCTCCAGAACAACGGAGGCGATATCGCCGAGCGTGACGCTGCCGCTGCCGGTGGAGAGCTGCAGGTTTTCGATCTGCTCGACGGTACGGTAGGACTGGTCGGTGTATTCGACGAGCATGGCATACTCCGTGCCGCCCTCGGTGATCTCGCCGGCGTCCACGCCGCTGAGCAGCTGATTGACCTCGACAGCGGCCGCGGCGGGAGAAAGACCGTAGCTGGCACACAGGCGGGAGTCGTATTCGACGCGGACGACGGGGGCTGCGCCTGACAGGGAGGAGGACACGCGCGAGACGTCGGCGCGGCGGGTGAGCAGCGCAGAGAGCTCATCGGCGGCCTGCTTGAGCGAATCATAGCTGCTGCCGGTCAGACGAAACTCCAGCATGCCTTCGGCAGAGGTCATGGAGCTGGTGGAGGAGCTGTTTGAAATTTCAATGTCACAGTCGCTGCAGCCGGCCAGCGCCTGCTTCCACTGTGCGATCAGCTCGGCGGTGGAGCTGTGGCGGTCATCGCGGAGATAAACGGTATAGCTGGCGTCGCCGCTGCTGCCGGTCATGCTGCGCGCGCCGGAGGCGCTGCCGGCAGTGAGCGAATAATGCTCGACCTCCTCGCAGCCGGTGATGACGGCCTCAATGGGCGCCAGCCGCGCCTCGATACCCTCCAGCGATGTGCCGGGCCGGACGGAGACGGAAACCGAGATAACGCCGTCATCGGTCTCGGCCATCAGTCGGGTGCCGAGCTGCGTGGCAGCCAGCAGGGACAGCACCAGCAGAAATGCCGTGACGCCGAACACGGCGCGTCGACGGTGCAGGATCTGCCGGAGCAGCGCCCCGTAGTGTGCGGTCAGCCAGGCCATGGCGCGGGAGAGGGGAGCCTTCTGCCGCTCGACCGGGTGATATTGATAATAAGCGAGCGGCACGATGGTGAGCGCGGAGAGAAGCGAGGCGGCCATCGCAAAGCAGATGACATAGCCCAGCGGGCGGAACAGCTGTCCGGCCATGCCGGCGGTGAAGGCCAGCGGCAGAAACACCACGCAGGTCGTGACTGTGCCGGCGACAACGGAGAGCGTGACGGCCTTTGTGCCTTCGGCGGCGGCCTCAAACAGCCCCTTGCCCTCGGCGCGTGCGCGGAAGCAGCTTTCCAGCACGACGATGGAGTTGTCCACCATCATACCGATGCCGATGACCAGCGCGCACAGCGTGATGATGTTGAGCGTCAGACCGAACAGCTTCATGAAGATCAGCGCCGCCAAACATGAGACGGGCATGGAGCTGGCTGCGATGAGCGAGGCGCGTACGTCGCCGAGGAACAGATACAAAATTACCATCGAAATGACGATGGCCTCCAGCAGCGTGAGGAAGACCGAGCGGATGGCCGTGGAGATGGAATCGGCGGAGTCGTCCTCGACGGTGACGGTAACGCCGTTGGCCTCCGGTGAGAGCGCAGTGAGGACGCTTTGTACGGCTTTGCTGACCTCGCCGGCCGTGGAGGATTGGTTGCGTGAGATGGCCACGGAGATCATGTCCTCGCCGTCGTAGCGGCTGATGGAGGTCTGCTCCTGTACGGCATGGCGCACCTGCGCCACGTCGGCCAGCTCAATGACGCCGCCGCCTTTGAGCGAAATGGGGATGCTTCTGAGCGCATCGACGCGCTCATAGCGCTGCCCGGAGGTGACGGACAGCTCCAGCTCGCCCATCTCGGCGGTACCGGCCGGCTGGGTGAAATCCGCCTTTGAAATGGCAGAGGCAACGTCGCTCATGCTCAGACTGTATTGCTCCATTGCCTCACGGTCAAGCGAGATGCTGATGTAGCGCTCCTCACCGCCCATCACGGAGACGTCTGCCACGCAGTCGAGTCGTTCCAGCTTTGGCTGCAGTGTGCCGGAGACGTAATTGTACAGGCCGCCGGCAGGATCGCCGCTGACCGAAAGCATCATGCTGACGGAGAACTTCATGTCCATCTGCAGAATGGTCGGCGTTTCTGCGCTGTCCGGCAGTTGTACGGAGATCATGCTGAGCTTTTTGGACAGGTCGTTATACGCCTCGTCCATATCTGTGCCGTAATCATAGGAGAGCAGGACGAGGGAGGAGCCTTCGGAGGAGTAGGAGGTGACGGAGCTGACGCCGCTGAGCGAGGAGACGGCCTCCTCGATCGGCTCCGTGACAAGACGGCTTACGTCCTGTGGGTTTGTGCCGCTGCAGATGGTCATGACCGCCTGCATGGACAGGTTCATCTCCGGCGTCAGCTCCTGCTTCATGCCGCGCATGGAGGAGACGCCGAACACCGCGATGATCAGAATGGCCATGCAGACCGATACGGGGCGGCGCAGGATCAGGCGGGTCAGCTTCATGACGCTGCGCCTTTCTGCGCTGCGGCGTCCGGGACGGCGTCTGCGCTGCTGTCGGACTCTGTGACAGCCATGCCGTCGGAGAGGGAACTGCTCCACCCGGTGATTACGCGGCTGCCCGCCGTCAGCCCGCCGGTGACGGTGATGTAGCTGTCGTCATAGATACCGGTTTCAATGGAGGTCTGCACGGCAATGCCGTCCTCGATGACATACACATAAGCCTGTCCGCTGCGGTAGGACACGGCTCCGAGCGGGACGGTGAGCGCGTCGTCCGAGTGTGCACTGCGAAAGTACGCGGTGGAACGCGTGTTCGAGCGAAGCGCCTGTGCGTCGGAGAGCGCTACCTTCACCGTATACAGACCCGTATCGGCGTCTGCGCCCGAGGAGATCTCGGTGATCGTGCCGGCATATTCCACACCGTCCTGCTCGACGGCGACGGCGTCGCCCACCGTGTTCTGCTGTGCGATGCGGGAGGAGACACGGCAGGTCAGCTGCATCTCATCCTTGCAGCTGACGGTGCAGATGGGCGACTGCACGGAGAGGTTATCGTGCACTTCCACGTTCACATGTTCCACCTCGCCGGAGATCGAGGCCCGGACGTACAGGCTGTCGCGCAGCGTGCTGTAGCTGTCGGAGGCGCTGCTGTAGGAGATCTGCGCCTGCTCGAGAGAATTGCGTGCTGTTTCAACGGCCCGCTCCGCGTCCTCCAGTTGATTTTGGCTCTGCTCCAGCTCGCTGAGCGAGATATCCTCGCTTTCATAGAGCGTCTGATAGCGCGTATAGGTGCGCTGCGCCTGCTGCAGGGACTGTTCGGCGGCGGTCAGCTGCGTCTGCGCGCTGCTGACGGCAACGGACGCGCTGTCGACTGACAGGCGGCTGCCGGTGAGGCTGTCGGAATCGATGACGCACAGCACGTCGCCGGCCTGCACCGTGTCGCCGGCCTTTACGCACACCTCCAGCACCTCGCCGGAGGCCTTGGAGAGCACCGTCGTCCGGTCGGCGGCCTCAACGGTGCCGACAACGCCGGCGGTGCAGGAGACGGCGCGCACCTGCGGCATTTTGGCAGAGACCGTCAGAACGGCCTGCGGCGCATCTGTGCCGGGATGAAACAGCAGATTTTTCAGAATCGGGATCACGACGGCCAGGGCCAGCACGGCAAGGCAGAGATACAAAATCCGCTTTGCACGGCCCGGCCGGTTCTGTGCCCCGCGCTGCACGGACAGACGGGCACGCAGCGCCCGCGGCAACTTTTTCAATGACAAAATGGCAGCACCTTCCTTCCAAGCAATTGCCTTGATGATAAGGGACGCTGCCTTAAATCCGGCTTAAAGCGTATGCGGCGCAGAGAAAGTTTCCCGTTTGTTCACAGTTGCGACGGGACGTTCAGAGGATTTTAACATCTTTTCCGGCTGTGACCTTATAATGGAGAAAACAGACAGAAGGGACGTGACGCCATGCGCATTCTCATCGCTGACGACGAGGCGGAGATTACCCGCGCGCTGAAAACCATTCTGGAACGGAACCACTATACCGTCGACGCCGTCGGCAGCGGGCGCGAGGCGCTCGACTATCTGGCGGGCATCCAATACGACTGTGCGGTGCTCGACGTGATGATGCCGGGGGTGGACGGCCTGGAGGTGCTGCGCTGCATGCGGGAGGGGGGCGACCGCACGCCGGTGCTGCTGTTGACGGCGAAAAGCACCGTGGCCGACCGTGTGGAGGGCCTCGACGCCGGGGCGGATGACTATCTGCCCAAACCCTTCGCCTCGCAGGAGCTGCTGGCCAGGCTGCGCGCGCTGCTGCGGCGCCGCCCGACCGAGTATGCCCCGGCGGCGCTGTGCTTCGGCGACGTCCGGCTGGAGCCGGCCACAGGCGAGCTGTGCTGCGGCGCGCAGCGGGTGCGCCTGTGCCGGAAGGAGTATCAGGTGATGGAGCAGTTTCTGCGCGCTCCGCAGACGCCCTTGTCGGCCCGGAGACTGATGGAGCGGGTGTGGGCGGCGGAGTCGGAGGCGGGCGTCAGCGTGGTTTGGGTGAACATTGCCTACCTGCGCAGAAAGCTGGAGCAGCTGGGCTCGCGCGTGTCCATCCGCTCAGTGCGGGGCATCGGCTATTTGCTGGAGGAGACGCCGTGCTGAAGCGCCTGCGCAGAAGCTGGCTGCGCAGCGCACTGCTGGCTGTGGTGCTTGTAATCGCGCTGCGTACCATATCTCTTACAGTGCAGACTGAAAAGCATTGCCGGGAGGGTAAAACTGGAAAAAGCCTCCGCATGGCTGCAGCCATGCGGAGGCTTCTTCGCTTCCTGGATTTCCGGATGCTCATTTCTTGGTTTGTGCGGTTCGTGTTTTGCGTCCTTCCCTGTGACCGCACTGCCCTCTGTTTCGGGAAAACGGGAGATGATGATGTTTCCGCAGTCACGGTCTGCTCCGAATCAAAACAGGGGACGCGACACGCTCCCTGCGCTGGCTTTCGACAGCTGCCCTTTTGCGGAGTTTCCATCCGGGAACACCTTGCGCTGCAGCGCTCCCAACGACAGGCTTGATAAAATACGCTATCTTTTCGAAGAGCAATGCGATATAATAAATTCAGCAACAAATAGAAAATTGACGTTTTATCGCCGCAATAAAATGAGAAAGCAAGAAATAAGGCATCTGTCGTAAGTGCGGATGGCGCAACGGCCTGAGCGCCTTGGACGGATGACTGAGCAGGTCAGCATGCCCATACGGAGAAGGCGGTTCATATTGCGGAAACCATAAGCCGTACGGATGACCGGTTTGATTCTGTTGTTGGCGGCCTCCATGCGGTGTTGGACAGCCTGTGACGGGCAGACGCGGCAATGGCATGGAAGTGACGCGTGGTCTTCATGCGGAGTTCCCCAAACGCGGGGATGCGGCAACGCTGTGTCCAGCCCATCCATTTGCGGAGGGCGTCTTCGATCTCATCCGTTCCGGCACGAATGGCCAGCCGCAGCCCTTCCGTTTCGGGGTATGGGTGGCGAGCCATGCGGTCGTTTCTGCCTGGACGGCGCAGCTTGTTCGTTTCCGCCGCACAGGATCGGTCTTATCGGACGATTTCCGTTGCTCCGAGTATGAGCTGTATCAGGTCCTGGGCACACACGGCGGTCACCTGCTTTCAAGCATTCCTTTTAGAGCAAGTCAATCATATCCGTTTCCCTGTGCTGCCAGGGCTTTGTTCGGTTTTTCTACCCACACATTCTACAAGGGAGAGGAATTGCTATGAATGAAATTTATCAGCAAGCAAAATTATTACAGTCAGAATTCGTAAAAATCAGAAGGGAAATTCATCGAAATGCCGAGGTCGGGATACAGCTGCAACATACCAAAGCCTTTGTGAAAGAAAAGCTGATTGCGTATGGATATGAACCCCGGGACATTGCCAACAGCTCAATCGTGGCAACAATCGGCGGAGCGCTCCCTGGTAAAACGATACTGCTTAGAGCAGATATGGACGGCTTGGCCATTCAGGAAGATACCGCTTTGGACTTTCAAAGCGTAAACGGCGCGATGCATGGCTGTGGTCATGATATGCATACCGCCATGCTATTGGGTGCCGCAAAACTGCTTAAAATGTATCAAAATCAGCTTCAGGGAAACGTGAAATTGTTGTTTCAGGAGGACGAAGAAGGCTTTACCGGGGCAAAGGCTGTGATCCGGGACGGCGTCTTGGAAAATCCGAAGGTAGATGCAGCGATGGCGCTCCATGTAAGCTCCGGTACGCCGAGTAATACGGTGCTGTGTGGTCTTGGTCATTTCATGGCCGGCTGCACGTTGTTTCGGATTGAAGTGAGCGGTGTGGGCTGCCACGGAGCAATGCCGGAAAATGGAGTTGACCCAATCAATATTGCAGCACATATTTACCTGTCGTTACAGGAAATTGCAGCGAGAGAGGTGGCTGCGCAAGATCCCTGCGTATTAACGGTCGGTAAATTTGCCGGTGGTCAAACGCCCAATATTATTCCTGAAAAAGCCGTTTTAGAGGGAACAATCCGTTACAAGAATAAAGAAACAGGAGATAGGATTTTCAAAAGGATTCAGGAGATCTCGAATCTGTGCGCCGAATCCTTCAGAGGAAAGGCCGTCGTAACGGAAATAGCCAGTGCACCGCCCCTGATCAACAATGATGAAATGATTTTTGAGTTTTGTGATTACATGAAGCAATTCATTGCTCCCCAGCAGGTCGTGATCTTGCCTCAGGGAGGAATGGGCAGCGAGGACTTTGCTTCCTTCAGCGATCAAGTGCCGATCGCCTATTTATTATTGGGCGCCGGCACCAGTCAGGAAAATGAAGCGTATGGGAAACCCATGCATAATCAAGGCGTTGTGTTTAATGAAGATATCCTGTCCCTGGGAAGCTCGATACTTACAATATGTGCTATGAATTGGTTAAACAAGCATCGAACGGATTAAAGATTACGAGAGCTCCGTTCATACGCGCCATCCGGTCGGAAGCCCCTCGCCGCAGCGCTCCGCGAGGGGCTTCCGACCGGTGTTTTTGAACCGCACGTAAAACTGCGCAGGTCGTTCCGGGGCAGCTTGTTCAGCGGGATGCTGCCGATCTCCGGAACGGTGTGCAGGCGGATCCGGCTCTCATTGCCTGCCTGTGTGGCGGGATGAATCTCGGGCTTGGAGTGGGTTCGGCACCGGGATCCGGGCCAGTCACCGAAGCGCATGTCAGACTTCAGCATGTCGGATTTGATGCCGCCACGATGCCGCGGCCTGCTGCATTCCTGGAGCGGCTTGTGATCGGCTGCCGTGCTTCGGTCTTCTTCCCGGTTGTCTGAAATAAATTGCCGAACAAGTTTTCGCTGTTAACTGAAAATACAAAAAACCGCAACGCTCCGTGACATTCGTCGGACAGCCTGCGGTTTGTTCTGTGTTCAAAAATGCGGTCGGCACAACACAGCGGATCGGTTACTCCTTGTTCAGCCGACGGATGATACGTGTCATAAGCATGAGATCGGCGTCGTTCAGTTTCCGAAGCTCCTCGGTAGCGGTTTGGAGCAAGGCCGGGTTCTCAGACGAATCGTCAAAGAACTGACTGGGAGAAATTCCAAAGTAATCGCAAATCTGCAAGAACTCAGCCATGGGTGGAAGCGATTTGCCGGAGGAAATGTTGTAGATATAGCTGTGGCTATGTCCCAAGTCATAGCTCATTTGATATTCAGAGACGCCCTTCTGCAACCTTAGTTGGGTAATCCTGTCTCGTATGAATTTTGTGTCCATATGATGCCACCACCTGTTTTTTTATATTTTAGGCGGTAGCCTATGCGGAATACTCCAAAAATATACGCCGTTTACATGGAAATGCTCTACGATTTTATGCTATAATACAAAAAGACGCCGTTTGGCCCTGACTGTTTCTCTACAATTTCAACAAATGCCGGCTGATTTTGCGTCGCTTTCTGACAGAGGCACGGGGAAGGCGGGCCGTTTCTTCGGCCACAAGGATACTCCGCCGGAGGCGGAAACGCGTCTGGTGTCCCTGCTGCCAACGCGAATTTCAGCTGATGTTGACTGCCCCCTGGAACGCATGAAGACGATCGAGGTCCGTATTATGTCAAAGCAGAGAAGCGTTCGGGCAAATAAAAAGAGCCGCCGGCATCGGCGATGATCCCGTACCGATGCCGGTGGTGAATGTCATTCAGCTAAGCCCTTCGGCGCAGACGAAAAAGAACCCGCCTCGTTTTAAACGAGACGGGTTCTTTTTCCACAGGAACGCGTCATGCGTTCTGTATGATGTCACCATTTGCTGATCCAGTTATCTAAAAACGCCATTTGTTCCGCTGTATGGAACCAATGTTCCCCATCCTTCATAACCGTAACCTCTGCTCCGATCTGCTCTGCAAATGACCGAATCGTATCAATGGATTGCAGATGGTCTTTACTACCATATAAAATCCTTGTTGGAATATCCCACGAAATAGGATGGTTTCTTACCCAGGAAAGATACTCCCATGATAGGGTCTCGCCAAAAGCAGTTTCTATGTGTCCCTGCTCTTTCAGATTCTCCTCTGCAATATTCGCCCGCTGCATCATATCCAAGATCAGTTTCTCCATATTCACGACCGGCGAGATAAAATATGCCTTTTCAATCTTTCTATCACCAAACGCATACAAAGAAAAAAACGCTCCGATACTGTTTGCGATCATGCTTACCATATCATGCTCTTTGCAAAATGAAGTATAGAACGGAATAAATTCTTCCTTTGCATCCCATGGTGTTTCAGACTTGTAGTCAAATCCTATCACATCATATTCAGGAAAAAGTGCTTTATAATGATCGGCTTCTCCAACATTCCCGCCTTTTCCATGAATATATATCATTCCTTTTTTCATCTCTTACTCCTCACACTTCGTTGATGCCATGGTTGTCAAAGGCCTTTTCAAATGTTCTGTTTTCGCTGAATCGGTTGTTTTATATATGTTCTGCAATAAATTTGTACGTATCTGGGGTCAACGTTACTATTCGGCTCCACATACGAATGCCCTGATCGGTATAAACAATAACGTCAACCATTTCCTTTACCGGAATGTCATGGAATTCTCCCCGCCGAATGCCATATTCGATCAGATCTGTCCGTTTCTTCTCAAAAGATTCATCATCCCGTTCCGTACAGTTTTCGAATATTCGTACATTGCAAGGCTGAAAGGCTCCTCCGAATGCAGTATTTCCTACTCCATCCATTCAAGTGCCTGCTCCAATTCAAATATCCGGCGTCCCAAATCGTCGTATAAAACGGCCCTCCCTGGCCACTTTCGGGCACAAAGAGCCATGATTCGCTTCATATAATACAAAGCTGAACGGATTACAAGGATACGGTAAGAATGGAACCGGGACCTGCGCTCAGGCCGTCACCTTCCTGTGGCGCGATCAGGAGTCTCCTGTTGCCGGTGCGGAACGCTTCATTTCCCCCGCAAGCGCAAAGCCCTTCTTTGCAGCAAGAACGGCGATAAATTCGTTGATTATCGCAGCGGCGGCAATGGTGCCCTGTACGATTTGCGCAAGCTGCGGTTCCGCTTGAGAAAGAACAGAGCAGATAATTCCCGTGAAAACCAGCGAAACGCCTGAATGGGGCAAAAGCGTCAGGCCAAGATTCTTTTTTACAGCAGAGGGCATTTTGGTTGCCGTTGCACCGATTCTTGCGCCAAAATACTTGCCGAAAGCCCTTGCCGCGATATACAGGAAGGCATATGCCCCCGCGCCGAGGATCAGGTGATAGTCGAGAGGCGCGCCCAAATCTACAATGGCGGCGAGCAGAGAAACGCCGAGGATCGGGGAAAACCAATGATTGATCGCTTCCAACTGATCTTCATCCACCCTATTTGCAAACACGGCGGAGAAGGAGACGCCCATCAGCATATAGTTCAGGACTGCGCCGGAAAGCACTGTGTTCAGCAGCCACCCGATGAATACGGTCAAGGTGATTCCCGCAAGCAGAACGATCCGTGTTTGTCCCTTGCCCTTACTTCGTTTCAGCAGCGCTCCTGCGGGCAAGCCGACCACAACGCCTATGAGAACAGGAAGCAACAGCATAACGGGTATCATATACAGTGGCATGGAGCCGCCTGACACTGCCCGTGCCACAAAGGAATTGACCGTGAAAAACACGGCGATCCCTACGATGTCGTCCAAAACCGCCATAGGCAGCAGCGTATCTGTCACGGGACCTTTTATATGAAACTCATTGACAATGGATAACGCAGGTGCGGGGGCAGTCGCAAGGGCAATGCCGCCAAACACAAAAGCAAGATAGATCGGTACGCCGGTAAAGGCAAATGCCACGCCGAAAGCAAGGCTGACGACCAGACAAGTTCCAAGGGACTGAGAAAGCGTTGTGACCAGCAATGCTTTCCCGGAGTTTTTCAGTTTCTTCCAGATTAATTCCGTGCCGAGCATTAACCCAAAGGCACATTGCATCCACATGATGATGACCTTGTACCACTGCGTATCCATCACAGCCTGCGGCAGCAGCCCAACGGCGTGAGGGCCGAAAAGCATTCCCACAATCAGCCACCCGAGAATGGAGGGCAGTTTGATTTTGGCCGTTAGCTTTCCGGCAAGGAACGCCAGCATCAGAACAGCAACCCATCGCAACACATACCACATTATTTTGCAGGATCTCCTTTTGCAATTCCATAGAGCATAAAGTCAAACAGCTTCGGAATGCTTGCTTCGTGAATTTTTACTTTCTCATCCAAATCGGTATTGTGATAAGCCGGACTGCTGAAATATCCGTTGAACATCGTCTGCATTTGCCGGAAATAGAGCAGCGCATCCTCCGTCGTCACGCCGTCTCTCAATGTGATGGATTGAATCGCCTTGCGATAAATCCGTTCATTTTGTTCTTCAAGCTCCTGCATCGCCTGTTTGATCTCGGCCCGCAGATGCGGCTGAGGATTCAAAAGCGCCTCAAAGAAAATACGGGCTTCGTTGGGATACTCCCGGAAAAAGTCCATGCGGGCGTTCATATATTGCATCAGATCATCCGAGCAATGTTTCGCCCTGATATATTCGGTTAGCTTCTCACAGCTTTTTTTCAGGCAGGACAGATAAAGCTCGTCTTTGTCCTTGAAATTGTGATAAATAAGTCCTTTGTGAATACCGGTTTTACAGATGTTGTTCACTGTACCGCCGGTATATCCGTTTGTACCGAATTCCACCGTTGCGGCATTGAGAATTCTGGAGATGGTCAGTTCTGTCCGCTCGCTCTGTTTCATAAGCGCCTCCCATCGCATCATTTACATACGATCCGTAGGGATGGTATCACAAATTGACCAAACAGTCAATAAATTTATATCCACGGATTAAGATGCGGATGCGCAAAACGGGGAGCGTGTGGGAGGCCAGGTTCGGAAGAGGCACAGATCTCGCCTTGGGAGGGAGTTCTGATATCAGCGGACGCCGCGTGGGAGGGGGCGTGCGGAATTGTTATGCGGGAGATCGGCGAGTTCGAAACACTGGTCTGCTCTGCCGCTCAGCCCAACTGGGTCTGCCGTCGGCGTTATAAGGAAGAAGGCGGAGGCATCGTTCAGAATGCCTCCGCCTTCTTCGGCTTCAGGGCGCAGATCACAAATTCCAGTTCAGTCGTCAGGGTGTCAAGCGCCTCGAGCCGCGCAATGCCCTCACGGGGCGAGCGCACACCGTATGGGGTCATGTGCAGCAGTGCGGCGATATCTGCCTGACAGGCGAGCGCAGCCTCTGCACGCACGACATGCTTTTCCGCAACGCAGAAGGACGGCGCTTCGGGCAGCGCCTCGTCGTTTTCGTACGGTGCGTCGTACAGCACCTGCTTCATCTCAAACAGATGCCGCCGGCCGGGCACAACGGTCAGCAGTGTGCCGCCGGTGCGCATGATGCGGGAAAATTCCGCGTCGTGAAACGGGGCGAACAGGTGAATGGCCGTATCAATGGAGCCGG
>JALEMS010000016.1 GCA_022768185.1 Clostridiales bacterium
GCATCAAAACCCGATTTTACCAGAGCATTTTACTGCTTAATACATCTTTGCACCAGCAGGAATGTGGTTGTCGAGCATCAACAGATGGAGCTTTTCTTCGCCCTCTTCGTGGTGAACAGCAGAGATAAGCATACCGCAGGACTCAATGCCCATCATCGGACGAGGAGGCAGGTTGGTAATAGCCAGCAGGGTCTTGCCAACAAGCTGCTCAGGCTCATAATAAGCATGAATACCGCTCAAAATGGTGCGATTTGTGCCGGTTCCATCGTCCAGAGTGAACTTGAGGAGCTTCTTGCTCTTCTTAACGGCTTCGCACTCCAGAACCTTAACAGCTCTGAAATCGCTCTTGGAGAAGGTCTCGAAATCGACCTGATCCTGGAACAGAGGCTCGATCACGACGTTGGAGAAGTCGATTTTCTCTTCCTCAACAGGTGCCTCAGGGGCCTCTTCTACTGCTTCACCAGCCTTCGCCTTAGCAGCTGCAAGGTTCTGAGCAGCGTTGTGAGCGTCGTTCTTAACGCCGTCCAAGGGTTTCATTGTGGGGAAGAGGATGACGTCGCGGATGGAGTCGGAGCCGGTCAGGAGCATGACGCAGCGGTCGATGCCGATGCCGAGACCGCCCGTGGGGGGCATACCGTATTCCAGCGCGGTGATGTAATCGGTGTCCATCATGCCGGCCTCGTCGTCGCCCTTGTCGCGCAGCTCGACCTGCTTGCGGAAGCGCTCATACTGGTCGATGGGGTCGTTCAGCTCGGAGAAGGCGTTGCCCATCTCGCTGCGGCCGATGAACAGCTCGAAGCGCTCGGTCAGCCGCGGCTCCTGCACGCTGCGCTTGGCCAGCGGGCTGACGTCCACGGGGTGCATGGTGATGAAGGTGGGCTGCACGAGCTGCCCCTCCACCTTCTGGTCGAAGCACTCATACAGCGCGTGGCCCCACGTCGGCTCGACGCCGTCCATGTCCACGCCGACGGAGCGCGCCGCGGCGACGGCCTCGGCGTCGTCGGAGATGGCCATGAAGTCCACGCCCAGATGCTGCTGCACGGCCTGCGCCATCGTCAGGCGCGGCCAGCCCTTTGCAAGCGAGATCTGCTCGCCCTGCCAGGTGACGTCGGTGGTGCCGAGGATGGCCTCGGCTGCGCCGGAGAGCAGCTCCTCAAACAGATCCATCATATCGTTGAAGTCGGCATAGGCCTCGTACAGCTCAACGGAGGTGAACTCCGGATTGTGCCGCGTGTCCATGCCCTCGTTGCGGAAGATGCGGCCCACCTCGTAGACGCGCTCCATACCGCCGACGATCAGGCGCTTGAGGTTCAGCTCGGTGGCAATGCGCATGTACATGTCGATGTCCAGCGCATTGTGGTGCGTGATGAAGGGACGGGCCGTGGCGCCGCCGGAGATGGTGTTGAGTACGGGGGTCTCCACCTCGATGTAGCCGCGCGCGTCCAGAAAATCGCGCAGATACTTGATAAAGCGGCTGCGCACAACAAAGTTCTGCTTCACCTCGGGGTTGACGATCAGATCGACATAGCGCTGGCGATAGCGCGTTTCCAGATCGGTGAGGCCGTGGAACTTCTCGGGCAGCGGCAGCAGGGACTTTGCCAGCAGCCGGATGCTGCGCACATGCACGCTGATCTCGCCGCGGCGCGTGCGGAAGACAAAGCCCTCCGCGCCGATGATATCGCCGATGTCCCACTTCTTGAACTCGGCAAAGGCCTCCTCGCCCAGCTCGTTGACGCGGACATACAGCTGAATGCGGCCGCGGTCGTCCTGAATGTCGGCAAAGAACGCCTTGCCCATGTCGCGCTTGGACATAATACGGCCGGCGACGGTGACGTCGGCGTTTTCCAGCGCCTCAAACTGTTCGCGGATGTCCGAGGACCAGGCGGTGCGGACAAATCGGGTCTGCGTAAAGGGATCGCGCCCCTCGGCGCGCAGCTTGTCCAGCTTGGCGCGGCGAACGGCCAGCTCATCCTGCGCATTCAGCGCGGACGCGGTCTTTTCTTCGTTCATCTTTCTCTCCCTATCGTCTGAAATCAGGTTTCAATATTCAGAATACGGAAGTGCAGCACCCCCATCGGCGCCTCGACGGACACCGTGTCGCCCACCTTGTGGCGCAGCAGGCCGCGGCCGAACGGCGAATCGCCGGAGATGCGGCCGGCCATGGGGTTTGCCTCCTGCGAGCCGACGATCTGATACTCCTCCTCGCAGTCCTCGTCCACGTCGTACACACGGACCTTACTGCCGAGCGTGACGACGCCGTCGTCCTCCGCCTTTTCGATGATCTCGGCATTTTCGATCAGGTTCTTGATCTCGGCGATCTTGGAATAGAGCTTGCCCTGCTCGGTCTTCGCCTCGTCGTATTCGCTGTTTTCGGACAGGTCGCCGAAGCTGCGCGCTTCCTTGATCTGCTCGGAAACCTCTTTTTCACGGACCGTCTCCATGTAGTGCAGCTCTTCCTTCAGCTGATCGAGCCGCTCCTGACTCATTTTGAACTTCGTTTCAACCGCCATTTCAATCACTCCTGATGATGATATAAAAATTCTGGCCGCAAAGCGGCCCCAGTTTCTCAAAGCATTCCCGGATACGGGAAGATATAACTCCATTATTATAATTGTAAGCCGCAGACGTGTCAAGGCGAAATCGCCCGTCCGGGGGATACAGGCAGGCCGCTCCTGCCGCCGGCCAAAGCAGCCGGCGGCGGGAGCGGCCCGTGGGTAACATCAGCCGCGCATCACGCGGAGGGCGCGATGGTATAGCTGGAGAAATAGCTGAGCGGGTCGACGTTGGCGCCGTTGCTGCGCACCTCAAAGTGGCAGTGCGGGCCGGTGGACCAGCCGGTGGAGCCGACATAGCCGATGGTCTGGCCCTTGCTGACGCTCTGACCGGCGGAAACGGCCATCGAGCTCATATGGGCGTACAGCGTGGTGTTGCCGTTGCCGTGATTGATGAGGACGTAGTTGCCGTAGGACGAGCTGTAGGTCGCCACGGAAACGGTGCCGGCATCGGCCGCAAGAATGGTCGCGCCGGAATTTGCGGAAATGTCCACGCCCGCGTGATAGCGCTGGGTGCCGAAGATGGGGTGGATGCGGTAGCCGAAGCGGCTGGTGATGTATGTACTGGAGGGCACCGGCCAGACGAAGCTGCCGGTGGCGCCGGTGGTGGGCGCCGGGCGGTTCTGTGCGGCGGCAGCCGCGGCTGCCGCGGCCTCCTGCCGCTTCAGCTCAGCCACCAGTCCGTCGATCTGCGACTGGATGGCCTGTTCGGCGGCGGCGTTTTCATTATAGGCCTTGGTATAAACGCTGATGTCGCCCTCCAGCGAGGCGATCATATCCGTGGCTGCAGCGATCTGCTTTTCCAGTTCGGCGACCTCGACCTCGAGGTCGGCCTTCTTTTCCTCCATGTCGGCCTGCGCCTTTTCATAGTCGGCCTTGATCTGCTGTACTTCCTTGCGCGTGGCGATATACTCCTCCTCGAGGCGCTTGTCCGATTCCATGATCTCGCTGATCATGTCCATGCGGCTGAGCAGCTCGGAGAAGTCGTTTGCCTGGAACAGCGCGTCGAGATAGGTGAGATTACCGTCCTCCTCCATGGCGCGGATGCGCACACGCAGGCGGTCGTACTGCTCCTGCTCCACGGCCAGCGCTTCCTTCAGCTCCTCGCCCTTCTGCTCGATCATTTCATCGTAAAGGGTGATCTGCTCGGTGAGCACCTCGATCTCCTGCCGGCTCAGCTCGTTCTGCTCGTCGAGCGCGGCCTTCTGATCGAGATAGGACGCCTGCTCGCTGCGCAGTGCGTTGATCTCGCTCTGCAGGTCGGTCTTCTTGTCCTTGAGCGCGTCCTTCTGCTTCTGCAGCGCGTCAATCTCCGACTGGCTGACCGCAAAGGCGCTGGTCGGGCCGATCAGGCCGGCCAGCAGAGACACGACCATGATGACGACCAGCAGAATCGCCAGAACGCTGACAAAGGATTTGCGTTTTTTCATGTGCAGGCCCTCCTCAGACCTTCAGGTAATTACGGATGGCGATCAGACCGCCGAAGCAGCCGATCAGCACACCGACGATCACGAACACCAGCAGCACCGGCCACATCAGGGCCGTGAACGGGATGACCGCCACCAGCTGGGAGACCAGACCCGTCATCAGCCGCTGGCACATCAAACCGTAGAGCGCCCACTCGATGAAGAAGGCCAGCAGGCTGCCCGTCAGACCGAGCACCACGCCCTCCACGACGAACGGCATCCGGATAAAGCCGTTGCCCGCACCGACCATCTTCATGATGGCGATCTCGCCGCGGCGGCCGAAGGTGGCCAGCTTGATGGTGTTGGTCATGATGAATACGGAGACGACAACCAGAATGACGATGAGCACCATGGAAATGATGGACACGACATTGCGTACGGCGATAAAGCCCTCGGCGTAGTCCAGACGGGCGTTGACCTTGGCAATGCCGCTGATCTGCTCGAGCGCGTCGCGGGTCTGCTCCATCTGGCTGATGTCGTCGAGATAGATGACGAAGCGGTGCCGGAACACAGTGGCGTCGATGTCCTGAAACAGCTCGCTGTCGTAATCGCCGCGGAACTGCTCCATGGCCTGCTCGCGCGTGACAAACTCCGATTTGCGGACGTTTTCCACCGCGTCGATCTTGCTTTTGAGCGCCTCGGCCTGCCGGACGGTGAGCGTCTCGTCGACGAAGGCGAGCACCTGATTCTGATCCTCCAGATCGTCAATCACGCGGTTGATGTTCACCGCGACCAGCGAAAACGACCCCATGATGATCAGGCAGGCCATAATGATCGTGACCGAGGCAAACGACATAAAGCCGTGTGTAAAGATGCTTTTGACGCCGGAGCGGATGAGGAAGAAAAATCTATTCAGCTTCATACGTGTAATACCCGTCCATTCCGTCGCTGATAACGTGGCCGTTGTCGATGGCGATCACTCGCTTTGCAAATGCGTTTACCAGCTCCTTCTCGTGGGTGACCACCAGGATGGTGGTGCCCAGCTCGTTGATCTTCTCCAGCAGCAGCATCAGCTCCAGGCTGCGCACGGGATCGAGGTTGCCGGTCGGCTCGTCGGCGATGATCAGGCGCGGACTGTTGACCAGCGCACGCGCGATGGCCACGCGCTGCTGCTCGCCGCCGGACAGCTCCTTCGGGCTGCGCTTTTCACGGCCGCCCAGGCCGACCAGGTCCAGCACGTACGGCACGCGCTGGCGGATCTCCGCGCTCGTCGCGCCGACCACACGCATGGCGAAGGCGACGTTTTCATACACCGTCATCTTGTCGATCAGGCGGAAGTCCTGGAAGATGACGCCGAGCGTGCGGCGCAGGCGCGGCAGATGCCGCCGCTTCATACGGCGCAGATCGAAGCCGTTGACGGTGATCTCGCCTCCCTGCGCCATGACCTCGCCGGTGATGAGCTTGACGATGGAGGTCTTGCCGCTGCCGGAGGGGCCGACGAGGAAGACGAATTCGCCGTCCTCGATCGTCAGGCTGACGCCGTCAAGCGCGGGAACCTCGCTGGAGGCGTAAGCCATGCTGATGTCTTTCATTTGTACCATGTGATTGCTCCTTTGATCGGCAGTTGTTTCTGCCCGCAGGAATTACCGCTTGCCGCCCTTCTGGGAATCGAGATACTTCTTGACCATCATGGCGACCTTGAACACGATGGCGTGGTCGAATTCGCGCAGATCCAGTCCGGTGAGCTTTTTGATCTTCTCCAGACGGTAGACCAGCGTGTTGCGGTGGACGTACAGCTTGCGGCTTGTCTCCGAGACGTTGAGGTTGTTCTCGAAGAATTTATTGATCGTCTCGAGGGTGTCGGCGTCGAGCGTCTCAATCGGGTTTTTGGTGAAGACCTCGGACAGGAACATCTCGCACAGCGTGTTGGGCAGCTGGTAGATGATGCGGCCGATGCCGAGGCTTTCGTAGTGAATCACGCTTTTTTCGGTCTCGAAGACCTTGCCCACGTCGATGGCGACCTGAGCCTCCTTATAGCGGTCGGCCAGCTCGCGCAGATGGCGCGCCGGGGTGCCGATGCCGATGACGACCTTCAGCAGCAGCTCTGCGCGCAGCGCCTCCTCGATGGAGGACGCCAGCTCGTAGGCCTCGCGGGAGTCGGTGCCGGAGCCGTTGAGCTCCTTAATGACGACGATATCGGTCTCGCTGACGGACAGAACGAAATCGCGCTGCCGGTCGGGGAACAGGTTCTGGATCACCTCGAGGGCCGCCATGTCCGACCGGTCGGTCTGGCGCACGAGCAGCACGGCGCGGGGCACATCGGTGACAAAGTGCAGCTCCTTGGCGCGGACATACACGTCGCCGGGCAGAATGTTGTCGGAAATGATGTTCTTGACAAAGGTGGCCTTGTTGTGCTTTTCCTCATAGTTGGTCTTCGCCTCATTGAAGGCAACGGCGGCCAGCAGGCAGATGCTGCGCGCGGCGGCATCCGTACCTTCGACAAACACGGCATAGTCGTAGCGCGTGGCCGCAGCGCCGAGCAGCTTGAAGGTACGGCTTTCCGTGGTGAACAGGCGCTCCTGCACATCCGGAGCCAGCTCGGCCAACTCGTCGAGGCGGGAGCCGATCATAGACAGTTCGCTGCATGCAACGACAAAGTGCTGATCGTCCACCACACCGATGCAGCGGTCGGTGGCCTCCTTCATCTGAAGA
The DNA here is from genome assembly GCA_022768185.1 of Clostridiales bacterium. Classification (GTDB taxonomy): domain Bacteria; phylum Bacillota; class Clostridia; order Oscillospirales; family Oscillospiraceae; genus JALEMS01. Next base: position 6,671 of record JALEMS010000016.1, read on the forward strand.
ATCACGCTCTGGAACATACGGCTGGACATATCTTCTTTCCTCCCACGAATTTGTTCGGCAATATAAACAATTCATTTCTTTCTCTCGCAGCTGAATGCTTTTTATTCTACCATTGTTTTCGTCAGGTTTCAATAGATATCTGTGGATTTTTTGTGAACAAACAAACTTTTTTGTGAATATTCGTCGAATTCCCGTCACAGGATTAGAACTTTTCCACTTGAAAACGGGTTTGTGCATTATTCAAAAACCCGTTTCAGCTCCGTCTCGTCCAGCTCGCGCCAGCCGCCGGCGCCGAGCGCGGGATCGAGCTCCAGTGCGCCGATGCGCAGCCGGCGCAGCGCCGTGACCGGGCAGCCGCGCGAGGCGAGCATGCGCTTGACCTGGTGATACTTCCCCTCAAACACCGTAACAAAGCACACCGTGCCGCCCGGCTCGATCTCCAGCCCTGCCGGCAGGCACCGCGTGCCGTCGCCGAGCGTCAGCCCCGCAGCAAAGGCCGCCGCATCCTGCTCCGACAGCGGCGCGGCCACCTCGGCGCGGTATCGCTTGGGCACATGCTTTTTCGGCGAGAGGATCTCGTGCGTCAGGTCGCCGTCGTCGGTCAGCAGCAGCAGGCCCGTGGTGTCCCGGTCGAGCCGTCCGACAGGAAACAGGCCCATTCTCCGGTACTGCGGCGGCAGCAGATCGAGCACGGTCTGCTGCGTGCGGTCCTCGGTGGCCGACAACACGCCTGCCGGCTTGTCCAGCATCAGGCACACGCGCCGCTGCCAGCGCAGGGGCGCGCCGTCGACGCAGACGGCGTCCCGCTCCGGGTCTGCCTTCTCCTCCGGGCGGCAAACCGGCGCGCCCGAGACGGCAACGCGGCCGGCGCGGATGAGCACGCGCGCCTCACTGCGCGACCAGCGTCCGGTATCGGCCAGTATTTTGTCAAGACGGAGCTTTGCCATGGCGTTTTGTTCCTTTCGCGCATACCGCCGGACGCCGGCGAATATGCTTGCCCCAGAGAGGGGGTTGCTGTAATGCTTCTCAAACCGGTCCGGCTGACGCGCCGGCGTGCGGTGTTTTATGTGCTCGCGCTGGGTGTGGCCCTGTGCGCGGTGATTTTGCTGGTGAGCGCGGCGGACTGCCGGGCGGCAGCCGTGCGGCGCGGTCTGGTGCGCAGCGAGGCCGACTGCATTTCCTATCTTGCCTCGCTCGGCTGGGAGACCGAGGCGGAAACCGTCTCCTGCCGCGACAGCGTGCTGCCGCGCACGTTCGACGGCGTGTTTGCCGATTATGCCGCGCTGCAGAAGCAGCAGGGCTTTGATCTGTCCGCCTGGCGGGGCGAGCCGATCACCATTTATACCGCGCGCGTGACGAATTACGGCGCGTTCGACGGCGGCGGCGAGGTGTGGGCCACGCTGCTGGTGCACAATGGCCGCGTGATCGGCGGGGACGTGCATTCCACCGCGCTCGGCGGGTTCATGCACGCGCTGTCATAGCCGAACAAAGAATTTGACAAACCAGGCCGCCGGGTCTATGATAAGCGCAGCCGTGTGCAAAATGCGCCGATTC
>JALEMS010000024.1 GCA_022768185.1 Clostridiales bacterium
GGCGTGCCGGACAGGCTGCAGGGGACGCGCGTCACGTCCGTGCGCGCGAGCGTGCCGTCGTCCTGCCGCGTGTAGGTCACCTGCAGGATGGCGGTGTCCCGGTCGCGCGGGTTGGTGTTGCCGCCGAAAACGTAATTTCCGAGGCTGTAGGCCACCAGTGCCGTACCGCATTCCTCCACCGGCTGCAGCACGTGCGGGTGGCTGCCGACGATCAGGTCGGCTCCGCCCGCGGCAGCGGCTTCGGCGAAGGCACGCTGGGCTGCGGTGGGCCGGTATGATCCCTCCTTGCCCCAGTGCGGCAGCACAATGCACAGCTCCGCGCCCGCCGCGCGCATGTCCTTCAGCGCGGCCAGACATGGCTCGATGGCCGGGGAGAGACTGGCCCCCGTGCAGTACAGCCCGACGGTCAGTCCGTCGGCCGTCTCCACCAGCGTCCACTCGTTTTCACCGGCCCAGGCGACGCCGACCGCGTCGAGCGTTTCGCCGGTCTGCGCATAGGCGGCGGAGCCGAAGTCGCCGCTGTGATTGTTGGCCAGCGTCACCATATCCACGCCGCCGGCGGTAAGCACGTCCACATACGCCGGATCGGCGGCAAAGCCGAACAGGCCGCGCGGTGCGGCGACGGCGTCTGTGAGGGTACACTCCAGGTTTGCTACCGTGAGGCTGTCGTGCAGGAAATACGCGGCCGTGCCGGAAAAGGGCCGGCTCATGTCATCGCCGATTACCGCGCGGAAGGAACCGGGGGAGCCGCGGTGAAACTGGCTGGAGGCCAGCGTGCAGTCTCCGACAAAGGAAAGCGTATACTGCTGCGGCGCGGCGGCGGGCTCCGTCGGCGTCTCGGGCGGCTGCGGCGCCTCGGGCGGGACGGGGACTGCGCTGCAGGCGGACAACAGCAGCAGCGCGGCGAGCAAAAGAAAAAACAGGCGTTTCATGGCGACCTCCCGGTCCGGTTTTGCCTCATTATACCCCGGGAAGGCCCGACCCGGCAAGGCGTTTGCCGAAGAAAGGGGGAAAAAGTCGGCTTTTCCATGTTGAAATGTCACCCGCCAGCAGGTATAATGAGTCTGCCGAAGCGTCTCTTGCACCCGGGTACGCGCGCGCCCGGCCAAAAATATACGGAGGAAAACAACATTATGGATCTGTTCCAGAAATGCATCGACTACACTGTCGCCGACGAAGCGAAGGCTGCCGGTGTGTATATCTACTTCCACGCGCTGGAATCCCGACAGGACACCGAGGTCATCATGGAGGGCAAGCGCCGCATCATGATGGGCTCGAACAACTACCTGGGTCTGACCATTGCGCCGGACGTCATCGAGGCCGGCGTCAAGGCGCTGGAGCAGTACGGCTCCGGCTGCTCCGGCTCGCGCTTTCTCAACGGTACGCTCGATCTGCACCTGCAGCTGGAAAAGGAGCTGGCAGAGTTTCTGCGCAAGGAGCAGGTGGTCACCTTCTCCACCGGCTTCCAGAGCAACCTGGGCATCATCTCCTGCCTCGTCGGCCGGCACGACTATGTCATCTGCGACCGTGAGAACCATGCCTCCATTTATGACGGCTGCCGCCTGTCCTACGGCAAGATGCTCCGCTATAAGCACAACGACATGGCCGAGCTGGAGCAGTGCCTGCAGCGTGTGCCGTTCGAAACGGCGGGCGCGCTCATCGTGACCGACGGCGTGTTCTCCATGGGCGGCGACATCGCCAATCTGCCTGAGATCGTGGCGCTGGCCAAAAAATACGGCGCGCGCGTCATGGTCGACGATGCGCATGCCTTCGGCGTCATCGGCGAGGGCGGCCGCGGCACGGCCAGCTATTACGGGCTGGAGGACGAGGTGGATATCTACATGGGTACCTTCTCCAAGTCGCTGGCCTCTCTGGGCGGCTATATGGCCTCGAGCGAACGCGTTGCAAACTTCGTGCGGCACAATTCGCGCGAGCACATCTTCTCCGCCTCCATTACGCCGGCCAGCTGCGCCACGTGTCTGGCCGCTCTGCGCCATCTCAAGGCGCACCCCGAACTGCCCAAGCAGCTCATCCGCATCTCCAACTATTTCCGTCAGGCGCTTACCGAGCGCGGCGTGAAGGTCCGCGCGTCCGAAACGCCCATCGTCCCCATCTTTACCTATGAGACCATGCAGACGCTGGAGATTGCCAAAAAGATCTACGATGCCGGCGTGTACGTCAACTGCTCCATCCCCCCCGCGGCCGCGCCCAACGAGTGCCTCATCCGCACCAGTCTCATGGCCACGCATACCGAGGCGCTGTGCGACGAGGCTGCCGAGCTGATTGCAGGCGTGCTGCGGGAGTATGACCTGTGAATGCCCCGAAGATCGCGGTCGTCACGGGCGGCAGCTCCGGCATCGGGCTGGCCGCCGTGCGCGCGTTGGTGCGCCGCGGCTGCCGCGTCTATGAGCTGAGCCGCCGGGAGACCGGGCCGGACTGCGCCCACCACCTGCGCGCCGACGTGACGGACGAGACCTCTGTACAGGCCGCCGTCTCCGAGGTGCTTGAGCGGGAGGGACGTGTGGATATCCTGATATGCTGCGCGGGGTACGGCATCTCGGGCGCGGTGGAGTTCACGACAAGCGAGGACGCGCACCGGCAGCTGGAGGTCAACTTCTTCGGCGTGGTCAACGCCTGCCGGGCTGTGCTGCCGGCCATGCGGCGCCAGCGCGGCGGCCGCATCGTGTGCATCAGCTCGGTGGCGGCGGTGGTCCCCATCCCGTTTCAGACGTATTACAGCGTCTCCAAGGCGGCCATCAACGCCTTCTGTATGGCCCTGCAGAGCGAGGTGCGCCCGTTCGGCATCCGCGTGTGTGCCGTGATGCCGGGCGACATCCGCACGGGCTTCACGGCTGCGCGCGTGAAAAGCTGGGCCGGCGACGAGCTGTACGGCGGCCGCATCTCCGGCAGCGTGGCTGTCATGGAGAAGGACGAGCGCAACGGCATGCCCCCCGAGCGGGTGGGCGAGGCCGTTGCCCGGACGGCGCTGGCGCGTGCGCCGCGCATGCTCCGCGCCGTCGGCGCGCAGTATCAGGCGATCCATGCGCTCACGCGCGTGATCCCGTACGACTGGGTCAGCCGCCTGGTCGGGAAAATCTACGGTAAGTAAAACGAACATGGAAAAAGCCGGGGGGCTGCCGCATTTTTCGGCAGCCCCCTGTTTACGGGTCTTATTCGAGATTAAGTCGCCGGCGAAGCATGAACCAAGTCAGCAGGTACAGCAGCGCCGAATAAACGACAAGGGTGACTGACGTGATCAGCAGCGTCCACTGCACCATCTTCATGGCGTCGTCGGCAAATACACTTACACTGCTGCCAATCCAGGAGGTCATGGTGCTCACGCCAAAAATCTGACCGATGATGCACAGCGCGAAGAAGCACAGCACCGACAGCAGCCACTTATGCCGGGCAAAGCTGAAGCCGGTGGCCATCGCGGCGTAGAAGAGCAGGCACGTGCAGATGCTGCCGAGCAGCAGAAGCAGCAGTATCTCCGCTGCGGTTGCGACTGTGCCGGGAGGCAGCTCGGTAAACAGGCTGTGCAGCAACGGGCCGATCTCCCCGATCAGGTCGACATGCACGACGGAGGTGAACATCGACAGCAGACACACCACGCCGGCGGCGGCAAACCATACCACCGAGACGATCAGCTTCGACCAGAGCAGCGCATGGACCGAAACCGGCAGCGTGAACATGAGATAGCCCTCGTCCGTGAGCAGATTGCGCTGGAAGCGCTGGATCATCATCACCAGCGACATCAGAAGGCACGCGAAGATCGACAGCCCGAAAAACATCAGCAGCGCCGAGGTGAGCACCTGTACGAACACGCTGTGTTCCCGGCCAATCGAGCGCATGGAGAAGTTTGCCAGCACGCCCAGCACCAGAGACGCAGCCAACAGCGGCAAAATCGTGCGCTGCGTGGCGCGAAATTCATATTTGATGAGCTTTCCTAACATCTGAATACCTCCCGGAACAGCGCGTCGACGCTCATGCCGCGCGACTGGCGGATGTCATCCGCGCTCGAGCGGAGCACCACCTCGCCCTGATTGAGAAACACCACGTCGTCAAGTACGTTTTCCACGTCGCTGATGAGGTGCGTGGAGATCACGACGGCGGCGTCGGGGTTGTAGTTTGCAATGATGGTAGAGAGGATGTAGTCGCGCGTGGCGGGATCGACGCCGCCGATCGGCTCGTCGAGCAGATACAGGCGTGCCGCGCGGCTCATCACAAGGATCAGCTGGATCTTTTCGCGCGTGCCCTTGCTCATCTCCTTGACGCGCTGCGCCGGGTCGATGTGCAGCCGCTCCAGCATCTCCATGGCCTTCTGCCTGGAAAAATCCGCATAAAAATCGGCATAGAAGTCCACCAGCTGCCGCGCCGGCATCCACAGCGGAATGCACGCGCGCTCCGGCAGATAGGACACGACGGCGTGCGTCTGCTTTGAGGGAACCGCGCCGTCGATGAGGATCGTGCCGCTCGTCGGCGTGAGCAGGCCGTTTGCCAGCTTGATGAGCGTGGTTTTGCCGCTGCCGTTGGGGCCGAGCAGGCCCGTGATGCGGCCGGCCTCGACGCTCAGATTGACGCCGGAGAGCGCCGGCGTGCGGCCGTAGGCCTTGGTCAGCTGCTTACATTCCAGAATCGCCATGGTGCGTCTCTCCCTTCATGCTGCCCTGCAGCAGCGTAATGATCTCCTCCGGTCCGTAGCCCAGCTGCGTCATCGACTGGACAAACCGTTCGATGTGCGCGCCGGCCAGGGCACGCTTTGCTTCCTCTATCCGCATTGGCTCCTCCGTTACAAATCGTCCCGCGGTGCGCTGGCTGAACACCAGCCCCTCGCGCTCCAGCTCCTGCAGCGCACGCTGCATCGTGTTTGGGTTGACGCCGGCCTCCAGCGCCAGGTCGCGTACGGACGGCAATCGCTCGCCTGGCTGAAATGCCCCGGACGCAATTGCCTGCCGGATGTGTGCGATCAGCTGCGCATACACCGGTGCATCATTGGTGATTTGCCATTGCATAAGGGCCCTCCTTTGTGTCGTTGTATTACGCAAGTAGAACAATAATACAATGACACAGATTTGTCAAGGGGATTTTAAAACTTTTTTTGGAGGCAGAGGAACGGAGGAACCGGAGCGCGGTGCAAGTGGGGGATAACATGCTTATTTTACGCTGAATTTCTGAACAGGTGGAGGAAAAACATGAAATAGCAGCAAAAAGCAGCCGCAAAACCCACTGTACCGGGTTTTGCGGCTGCTTTCAGTTTGCGGCGTCTCTGCCGCGGGAAAACAGCTGCAGCAGTCCCCAGCCGAGCAGTACGCCCAGCAGGTTCAAAAGGAGATCGTCGACGTCGCAGCTGCCCAGCAGCGTGAACAGCTGCACGGCCTCCACCGCCGCGATGACGGCGGCGGCCGACAGCAGCAGGCGCGGCAGCCGGCGCAGGCGCGGCCACAGCAGCGGGGGCAGCACGCCCAGCGGGACGAACATTCCGATGTTGCCCGCCAGGTTGACGACGGCATAGCGCCGCATGGTCGGGCTGCTGCTGCGCCTGAGGACGAGCAGGTACGACCGGATCGTCCGCAGCGGCGTGAGGTTGCAGTTTGTGTGCAGCAGTGCGGCGTATTCGCCGGGCATCGTCCGCCCCAGCCGCCGGAACAGCAGCAGCCAGAGCATCAGCGCGCAGTACAGGCCGAAGAGCGTCCACAGCAGCACGCGGCGCAGCCGGCGCATGGCGTCACCTCCCGAAAATGCACAGCGGGCAGGCTGCGCTGCCTGCCCGGTATCAGAGCGTTTGTGCGGCTGTTCAGGCTTCATCAAACAGCGCGGCGGCGCGCTGTGCAAAGGCAGGCAGCGCGCCCTCAAAATCCATGCCGAAGCGGCGCGGCGTGCCGCGCAGGAGGGTGCGCTCCACGCTGTCCGTCACAAGAGACGAGGCCGTCTCCAGCGCGTCCTCCAGTGCCGCGCCGCGCACCAGCAGCGCCGACAACGCCGAGGCGAACAGGTCGCCCGCGCCGTAAAACAGGCCGCTGCGCGCCGGGCGCATCGCCCGGCAGCACTGTCCCGTGCGAAAATCGACGGCCAGGTTTCCGACCGTGCCGTCCTCCGGCCGAACACCCGTTACGGCGACGGTGCGCGCACCAAGCGCCTCCAGACGGGCCAGAAGCTCGTCAAGATAGGCCGGACTGTGCGTATGCAGGTAGGGCATGCCGGTGAGGAAGGCGGCCTCGGTGACGTTGGGGGTGACGACGTGCGCGCGCGCGATGAGACGTCGGAAGGCGCGGCACATTGCCTCGTCCAGATTGGAATAGTACGCCCCGTTGTCGGCCATGACGGGGTCGACAATGATCTGCGTCTCCGGGCCGGCCAGCAGATCGAGTATCTGTCCAAGCAGCGCCGCCTGTGCCGGCGAGGCCAGATACCCGGAGTAGATCCCGTCCAGGCGCACGCCCTCGGCGGCCCAGTGCTCCGCGATGGGGAGCATGTCGTCGGAGAGATCGTGCATCGTCCAGCCGGTAAATTCGCCCGTGTGCGTGCTCAGCAGCGCCGTCGGGATGCAGGCGCACTCCACCCCGGCAGCCGATATCACCGGCAGTGCCACGGTCAGCGAGCATTTGCCCAGGCCGGACAGGTCGTGAATCGCGGCGATGCGCCGCAGGGCGGGCAGGCTCATTGACCGGGCTTTCGCGGCAGCGCGTGGCGCGTGCCGTCGGCTTCCTCAATATAGGTGTTGTTGAGCGTGTTCATCACGCTTTTGCGCCACAGCTGGAGATACCACTGGCGCAGCTGCTGCCGCTCGGCCGTTTCTTCGGCGGTGAGCGGGCGCTCTCTGGAGATGCGCGTCAACTCGCTGATGCGGTCCATCTTTTCCCGGTCTGCTCTTTCCCGCAGCTTCTGCTGCATGGCGTCGTTGTTCATGCTTCGATCCTTTCCAGTTCGTCCAGATTGCATTCAAAGGCCGGCAGCAGGCGCTCCATGAACCAGTCTGCCTCCGGCAGGTGCAGCGCCTGCAGCGCCCGGCGTGTCTGTACCTCGGCGCTGGAAAACTCCAGATTGCCCGCCTTGCGCTCCTCAATGCATTTGATAAGCGCGGCCAGCTTGTCGGCGGCCTTGATGAGCAATGCACCGTCATCCCCCACTTCCATTAAAATTACGGGGGAAAGCGAGCCTCGAAGCTCCACCGGAATCATATTAATCAGACGATAACAAGCCTGCTGCTCCACTTGCTTATACGCAGCGCGGATGTTCGCATCATGGTATTTGATGGGGGTGGGCAGATCGCCCGTGAGGATCTCCGAGGCGTCGTGATACAGCGCGGCGGTGACGAGCCGGTCCACCTCGCAGGGCCGGCCGAACACGTCGCGTCGGATCAGGCCCAGCGCATGCGTCAGCACGGCGACCATGTGGCTGTGCTCCTGCACGTTTTCCGGCATACTGTTGCGCATCAGGCCCCAGCGGCCGATGTAGCGCATGCGCGAAATGAGCGCGAAAAAGCTGTTCATGCGCGGTCTCCTTCCGGTTGCTTTTTCCATGTAAAAAGCATTGTAGCACGGAAGCGCCGGCTTGTAAATCCGCTTTGCAAAAAAGGCGGTGCGACGCAGAGGACCGGCGGATGCGGGGCGTTTTGAAGGAACATACAGGCCGTCCTGCAGAAAAAATGCGGCAGATGCGCAGGCTGCCCCAAAGATTTGATTGATTTCCTGCTTTTCCTGTGGTAAAATCACATGTTAGTGTAGCGCCCTTTGGGGTACACTACCGGAAGGAAGTGCCTGCGCTTCCGGCATTTCCCGCAGCCTGTTTACAAAAGCACTCCATTGCTGGGAGGAACGTTTTGGATAAATATATCATTCACGGCGGAAAGCCGCTTTACGGTGAGGTCGAGATCTCCGGTGCAAAGAATGCAGCCGTTGCCATCATTCCGGCGGCGCTGATGGTTGACGGCGTCTGCCGCATCGAAAACCTGCCGCAGATCAGCGACACGGAGACGCTGCTGACCATTTTGTCCCATCTCGGAGCGAAGGTGCGCGCCGTAGCGCGCAGCACCGTCGAGATCGACTGCACCAATGTCCGCTATACCGACGCGCCTTATGATATGATGCGCCGCATCCGCGCGTCCTATTATCTCATAGGCTCCATGCTCGGCCGTTTCGGCGCGGCAAAGACCACCATGCCCGGCGGCTGCAATTTCGGCGTGCGGCCCATCGACCAGCACATCAAGGGCATGACCAGCCTCGGCGCGCAGGTCGACATTCACGGCGGCTTCATCACCGCCCAGGCGAAGAACGGCCGTCTGAAGGGCGCCAACATCTATCTGGATAAGGTCTCCGTCGGCGCGACGATGAACATTATGATCGCCGCCGCCATGGCCGACGGGGTCAGCATCATTGAAAACGTGGCCCGTGAGCCGCACATTGTGGACGTGGCCAACTTCCTCAACTCCATGGGCGCGGACATCCGCGGCGCGGGGACGAACACCATCAAGGTGCGCGGCGTCAGGCGTCTGCACGGCGGGACGTACTGCCTCATCCCCGACCAGATCGAGGCAGGCACGTATATGGCCGCTGCGGCTGCAGCCGGCGGCGAGGTGAAGGTGCGCAACATCATTCCCAAGCATATGGATTGCATCACCGCAAAATTCCGCGAGATGGGCGTGGACATCGTGGAATACGAGGACGCGCTGCTCGTCCGCTCGTCGGGCAAGCTGCGCGCGGTCAATCTCAAGACGCTGCCGTATCCCGGCTTCCCCACCGACATGCAGCCCCAGATCAGCACCGTACTGGCCCTGGCACAGGGCACCAGCATCGTCACCGAGGGCGTATGGGATAATCGCTTCAAGTATGTCAACGAGCTGCGCAAAATGGGCGCGGCCATCACCGTGGACGGCCGCACGGCGGTCATCGAGGGCGTGCCGCGCTTTTCGGGCGCGCCGGTGGCCGCGTGCGATCTGCGCGCGGGCGCTGCCGTCGTCATTGCCGGCCTGTGCGCCGCCGGCACCACCGAGGTGGAGGATGTGCACTACATCGAGCGCGGCTATGAGGATTTTGTCGGCAAGCTGCGCAGCCTGGGTGCGGACATTGTCTGCATCACCGCGCCGGACCGGCCGCATGAGCCGGCTCCGATCACGGCGACGGCCGGATAAGGCGTTTGTGCCCCCGCCGCATTCTGCGGCGGGGACTTATCACATTTTCAGGAGGGCGGCATGCTCACCGTAAGGCTTCTGTGCGTCGGAAAGCTCAAGGAGCGCTTTTATACCGACGCCTTCGCGGAATACAGCAAGCGCCTCGGACGATACTGCATCTTCGAGCCGGAGGAGCTGCCGGAGCTGGGCGATCTCGAACGGGAGGCGCGCCAGATGGAGCGGCGCATTCCGACGCAGAGCTGCGTCATCGCCATGTGCGTGGAGGGAAAGCTGCTCTCCAGTCCCGCGCTGGCCGAGCTGATCCAGGCGCGCATGAGCGGCGGCTGCAGCCGGCTGTGCGTGCTCATCGGCGGAAGCGACGGGCTGGCCGACCGGCTCAAGCAGCGCGCGGACGTGCGCCTGTCCATGTCGCCGATGACGTTTCCGCACCATCTGGCGCGCGTGATGACGGCCGAGCAGCTCTACCGCGCCTTCACCATTCTCAGCGGCGAGAAGTACCATAAATGACCGTGCGCGGTCTCTCCCGCGCCGCCCGGGGCATGCTCCGGGCTTGGGAAGCATAGGATTTTGGAAAGGAGCAAGCTATGAAACAGGACGACAAACCGTCCGCCGCCCCGCAGTGGGGGCGCGCGGAATACGGCGCGCTGCTGGAGGCGTGGCCGCGCGATGCAGCCGGCCAGCCGGAGGCGCCCGCCTTTCTCACCCGCTGCATGGGACTGGATCTGGCCGATGAGCTGCTGGCCGGTATGCTGGAGGCCTTCGGCATCCCGGTGCTGCGCCGCTTTCCGCACGACGGGGCCTTCGGCAAGCTGATGCTGGGCCAGAGCGGCATGGGCGTCGACCTGTACGTACCGGAGAGCATGCTCGAGCAGGCCGTTGGCCTGATGGAACACGGGGATACGGACGAAACGGCTGTCGGCGCAGTCGCCGGAGAGGAGGAAGCATACGATGCATGAACACGATTACCGCACGGTTTACCGGCGCTGGCTGGACAGCCCGGCGCTCAGCCGGGAGGAATGGGCCGAGCTGGAGGCCATTGCCGGGGACGACCGGCAGATCGAGGAGCGGTTTTTCGCGCCCCTGTCCTTCGGTACGGCGGGCCTGCGCGGTGTGATGGGCGTAGGGCTGCACTGCATGAACGTGCATGTCATCCGTCATGCGACCCAGGCCTTTGCCGACCTGATCGTCTCCGAGGGGGAGCAGGCAAAGCGCCGCGGCGTGTGCATCTGCTATGACTGCCGCTGCAACAGCGAGCAGTTCGCCCGCGAGGCGGCCTGCGTTATGGCGGCCAACGGCGTGCGCGTGCGCCTGTTTTCGGGCATGCGGCCGACGCCGGAGCTGTCGTTTGCCGTGCGGCACTACGGGGCTGAGGCCGGCATCAACATCACCGCCAGCCACAACCCCAAGGAGTATAACGGCTATAAGGTCTACTGGTCCGACGGCGCGCAGCTGCCGCCGGAGCACGCCGCGCGCATCGCCGCGCGTATGGAGCAGCTGGACGTATTCAACGATGTGCACCTCGTCCGCTTTGAGGATGCGGAGGCCGCCGGGCGCATCACCTGGATGGGTGAGGAGACGGACGAGGCCTTCCTGCAGAATGTGCTCGGGCAGGCGATTGACCCCGGCGCGGTGACCGCTGTGGCCGATACGTTCCGCGTGGTGTACACGCCGTTTCACGGCACGGGGCGCGAGCTGGTGCCCGAGGCGCTGCGGCGGCTGGGGCTGAGGCAGCTGTTCCCTGTGGCGGAGCAGATGGCGCCGGACGGCACGTTCCCCACCGTGGTCAGCCCCAATCCGGAAAATCCGGAGGGCTTTTATCTGGCCGTCGAGCTGGCGCGCCGGGTCGGCTCCGATCTCATCATCGGCACCGACCCGGACGCCGACCGCATCGGCGTTCTGGTGCGCGAGGGCGACGAATATCTGCCCATCACCGGCAACCAGCTGGGCGTGCTGCTGCTGGATTACATCATCCGCGCCCGCCGCCGCACCGGGACCATGCCGGACGATCCCGTCTTCCTCAAAACCATCGTCACCACCGAGATGAGCCGCGTTGTGGCCGAGCAGAACGGCGTGCATGTGGAGGAGACCTTCACGGGCTTCAAATTCATGGCCGAACGGCTGGCAGAGCTGGCCGCCGCCGGAAAATCCACCGACTACCTGCTGGCCTACGAGGAGAGCTACGGCTATATGATGGGCGATTACGTGCGCGACAAGGACGCCGTCACGGCCTCCATGCTCGTCACGGAAATGGCTGCGTGGTATGCAGGACAGGGCATGACGCTCCGGGACGCAATGAACGCGCTGTATGAGGTGTACGGTGCGTTCGACGAGCGCACGATCAATCTCGTCATGCCGGGGCTGGACGGCCTGCGCGACATGCAGCAGCTGATGAAGCGGCTGCACACCGCGCCGCCGGCGGAGCTTGCCGGCACGCAGGTGCTGCGCATGCGCGACTATCTGGCCGGAACGGTCTCCATTCCGGGCTTCGGACCGGTGGGAAAGACGCCGATCGCCGGCTCCGATGTGCTGTATTTCGAGCTGGCCGACGGCACGTCCTTCATCATCCGTCCGTCCGGTACGGAGCCGAAGATCAAGATCTACCTGCTGGCCCGCGGCGGCACGCGCGCGGAGTGCGCCGCGCGCATCGCGCATTACGCCGGCTGGACCGACGGATTGAGAAAGCGCTGAAGCATGCAACAACGCCCCGCGGAGCGCCGGAAAACCGGCCCCGCAGGGCGTTGCTGCGTTTCGGACTACAGCCGGAACCACACGCTGCCGTAAATCACCAGGATGAACACGGCCCCGAAAATGTACGCGGCGCGGGCTTTCGGGATACGAAGACCGCACACCATCAGCACCGACAGCAGAAGCATCATCACCGTCCCCGCAACAGGCAGGGCCGCCGGCGCGTAGCACAGACACAGCGCCATCGTCAGGTACGACAGCAGCGCCGAGAACGTGATGGTCAGCCCGGAGTAGCATCCTTCCGTCAGCCCGTGCAGGTTGAAGTACGCCAGACGCAGGCCGCCGGCAAACACGTAGGGGATCGCGCCGATGAGAATCCAGAACCGCATGCCGCTCAGCCAGAACAGCAGCAGCGGCGGCACTGCACCGAAGGAGACCATGTCCGACAGGCTGTCCAGTTCAATGCCCTCTTTGGTGCATTGACCCAGCAGCCGCGCCAGCTTGCCGTCGAGCGCGTCGAACAGCAGCGTGAGCGGGTAGACGAGCAGCGCCGCGCGCGTGTGCCCCGACGCGGTCAGCATCACCGACAGCACGCCGGCAGCCGGCGAGCACAGCGTCACGGCGTTCGGAAGGTTGAGCGCCTGCAGGGCGGGAAAGCGTTTGCCCATCTGGGAGCCTCCTTTATCACGAAATAAAACAAATACATTCCATTATATCATATGCGTGCAGACACGTTCAAGTGCTGCACGGCTGCATTTTCAGCGGGGCCTCCAGCGCGAAGCCCCGGTAATACAGTCCGAGAAATACGAGGAAAAACAGGTGCGATACGGCGACATAGTCGATCGGAATCAGGATATGGATCGACCAGTCCTGCGGGATACAGATCAACGACAGCCCGCCGCACAGCCCCGCCAGAACTGCGGCCAGCTGCCAGCGCGCCGCGCGCCTGCCGCGGTACACGCCCTGCACCGCCGCGCCCAGAGTCAGCGCCAGACACATCCCCACAAACACATACACCGGGATCAGACCCTGCGTGAGCAGCACACCCGTCAGCTGTACGGCGCTCAGCATGGCCCAAAGGGCCGTCAGCACCAGAAATGTGCGCCGTCCGCGCTGCGTACCGGGGTGCGTATCGCCCAGCAGGCAGGCGGCCAGCGGCACGCCGAGGCTCATCAGCAGAATGTTCATCACCGTCCAGGCCGCGTTGTAGACGGCCCAGCTGCGCACAAAGAAGGTAAGGCCGTGTATGGCAAAGCCTGCCAGCCCGTCCAGCGCCAGCAGCCAGAACAGCAGCAGCGTCATCCGACGCCGCTGCGCCGGACCGCCGCGCCGTGCGGCAAGCAGCGCGCAGACCACCGCGGCCAGACAGATGAGAAGATCGGTCGCGGCAGCCACCAGATCGCTGCCGCGGGTGAAAACTGCCGTCATCCAAAACGCCCCCTTTGCAGAAGCTATCATACCAGACAACGACCGGTCCGTCCAGCATTTACGTAAAATTCACAGCCGGCGCTTGCATCCCGGGCGGTTTTACAGTATGATAGCGACAGAAAAGATCCGTACAGACCCGCATAGAAAGGAGCAACTGCAATGAAGGTCCTCATGATCAACGGCAGCCCCAACGAACGCGGCTGCACCTACACGGCGCTGCGCGAGGTGGCAAACACGCTGCAGAAGCACGGCATCGAGTCGGAGATCGTTTATCTCGGCAAGCAGCCCATTTCCGGCTGCATCGCCTGCCGCGTTTGTACGCAGACCGGCAAGTGCGTGCTCGGCGGCGGCGTCAACGAGCTGGCGGAACGGCTCGACGAGTTTGACGGGGTGGTGCTCGGCTCCCCGGTGTATTATGCCGGCGCTTCCGGCCAGTTGACCGCCTTCCTCAACCGGCTGTTTTTCTGCGCAGGCCGGCATCTGGCCGGTAAGCCCGGCGCGGCGGTCGTGTCCTGCCGGCGCGGCGGCGCAGCCTCTGCCTTCGATCAGCTGAATAAATACTTCACCATATCCGGCATGCCCATCGTTTCGTCTCAGTATTGGAATCAGGTGCACGGCAACACGCCCGAGGAGGTCGTCCGCGACGAGGAGGGCATGCAGACCATGCGTACGCTGGGCGAGAACATGGCGTGGCTTCTGCGCTGCATAGAGGCAGGCCGTGCAGCCGGCGTGCCGGAGCCGAAGCGCGAGATGCCGGTGCGGACAAATTTCATCCGATAATTTTCTCCTCCGGTCGCCTTGACGGAAGGAGGAAAACGTGTCATCCTGTAAAAGGAAGCAAAGCGCTCCGGCGTTTTGATGAAATATTGTGTTTGGGAGAGAAAGCAATGGAAAACGCCTGCAAGATGAATCAGCATGAATGCCCCTGCACCAAGCCCGGCGGATGCCCGAACCACGGCAAGTGCTGCGAGTGCGTCGCCGCACACAGAAGCATGGGCAACCTCCCCGTCTGCCTGCGCAATCTCGAGGCCAAGTAAGAAAACGGACGGAAAAAAGCGCGTGCCGAAGGCACGCGCTTTTCTCTTGCTGGAAAGAGGATGGAGAAAATGGAAGGACAGGATTGCGATCATCAGGCCATCTTGAGGATGGGGCGCAGCAGCCGGATGAACAGGTTGGAGACCAGGCCGCACAGCAGCGCGCAGAGCACCGTGCCCTCGCGCACGCCGACGATGGTGTGTGCAAACACCAGGCCGATCACGCAGGTGATGGCGGTCAGGCCCACGTCGAAGATGGTTTTGACGAAGCCGAAGCTCTTGCCGTTGATGCGGGCAAGCAGATCGACCAGCGCGTCGAGCGGCATCATCATCTGGGACTGTACCATGAACGAAATGCCGAGACCCGTCATGACGATGCCGAAAAACAGCATGACCAGGTGCGAGAGATAGCTTGTACCGAGCAGCGTCTGCAGCACGGGCATGATGGCGTCGATGCCAACGCCGATGCCGACGGCCAGCAGCACCTGCACGAGGATGACAAGCGGCTTCATGCGGCCTTTGAGGAGGATGAGCTGGATGACGAGCGTCACCAGATTGATGCCCATCTCCAGCATGCCGATGGTGCCCAGCCCCAGGTAGTTGAGCACGAACGGGACGGTGGAGACGGTGGCGGTGCCGAGGTTTGCGATGGTGACGGCACTTACGCCGGTTGCGAGGATGAGAATTCCGAGAATGGTGAAAATGGCACGCTTGAGCAGCGGGATCCGGACAGCCTCTTCCGCCGGGTTCTGAACCGTGGTTTCTTCCATGTGTGTGCAGCCGGCGCGTCCTCTGGCCGGCCTGCTCCTTTCTCTTTTTTGCCACGATGGAGAAAGTATCCCTTGTTCCCGTCTGCCCCCTTGTAAAAAATGCGGCAATCGTATATACTCGCGATAGCCGTCTCTACTGTAGCACAGCTGCGGACGGAACAAAAGCAAAGCCCGTTTGACACACGGAAAGAATCCGTTGCCACGGGCCTTCGGAGGCTGCACGCATGGACACCAAGGAGCTGCACGCATTTCTTGCCGTATATGAGGAGCAGAATATCCGCGCCGCCGCCAAACGGCTTTTCATCACGCCGCAGGGGCTCAGCCAGATCATCAAGCGGCTGGAGCAGGAGCTGGAAACGGTGCTGTTTGAGCGGGACAACCGCGGCGTGACGCCGACGGGGTACGCCAACGCACTGTATCACGACGCACAGGCGATCATCCGCAAGCTGGACGATATCAAAAGCGACATCCGCCGCAAGGGCCGGGATGAAAAATACAGCCTGAGCGTGATGTCCTCGCTGGGCATGCTCGATTATCTCACGGTGCGCTTTCTGCGCGCCTTCCGCGAGGAATTTTCCGACGTAGCGCTGGTCTTTCTGGAAAATCCCTGCCGCACCGCGCGGCAGCGTCTGCTCGACGGCGAGGCGGAGGTGGGCTTTCTGGTGGGGCCGGTCGACCCGCTGACGTTTCATGCGCTGCCCTTTTCCGAGCACCACAACTGTCTCGTACTGCACCGGGAGCATCCGCTGGCGCAGAAGGACCGCATCGACTATGCCGATCTGGCCGGGCAGCCGCTGGCGCTGGAGGGGCGTGACATCGCGACCTATCACAATTATCACGACCGGTTCCTCGCCGCCGGCGTCGAGCCGGAAATCGTCATCGAGACGACGGAAATCGCCCTGACGCACCGCGTGGCCAGCATGAACGAGGGCGTCGGCCTGTCGACGGACTTCGCTGCCTGGGGCAACGCCTATCCCGACACGGTCATCCGGCCCTTTGCCGACATGAAATGCATTGAGGAGCGCTTCATCGTCTATCCGGTCGAGCGGCGGCTCTCCGGCGAGGCGCGCGCGTTTATCGACTTTTCGTTTGACTGGCTGCGCCGCCACAAGCAGGAGCTGTTCCACTGGCCGGAGCCGTACGGCTATCTGAACGACTGGTATGACAAATAAGGACCATCCGCAGAAAGCGCCGGAGCAAGGCGCAAAAGGAATCCCGTCCGGAAAGCACCGCTTTCCGGACGGGATATTTTTATGTTTTGCTCGGACTGCGCGCGTTACAGGGTCAGCACGCGGTGCAGGATCGCTGCCATCTCGGCACGGGTGAGCGCGCCGGCGGGGTTGATTTTGCCGTTGCTGCCCTGGATGACGCCGGCCTGGATCAGCGCGGCGACCGGATCCTTTGCATAGGAGGCCACCTGGCCGGCGTCGGTAAATTTGTTGAGGTAGGAGGCAGAGGCGGAGCTCAGCGTCGAGCCGGAAACCTCCAGCGTGCGGCTGAGCAGCACCATGGCATCCTGACGGGTGAGCGAGGCGGAGGGACGGAACTGGCCGTCCGAGCCTTTTGCGATGCCCAGCGCCTTGGCCGCGGCGATGGCCTTGGCGTAGTAGCTGTTGGTGGGCACGTCGTCGAAGCTGTAGAGGCTGGCGCTGTCCTTCAGACCGAAGGCGCGGTAGAGCATCAGCACGAAGTCGCCGCGGGTGATGGAGCCGGACGGACCGTAGGTGGTGGAGGTCAGGCCGTTGGTGACATTATACCTGGCCAGGAAGTCGACCGAGGGGACGGCCCAGGCGTGGTTGTTCATGTCGGTGAAGGTCTTCGAGCGCGTCGGCTGCGTGACGGTGATCTGGACGGAGCCGGTGTAAGAGCTGCCGTTTTTGTCCACGGCGGTGTAGCCGATGGTCACAGTGCCGCTGCAGCCGGCCTTGGGGACGAAGGAGACGTCGCTGAGCAGCGGCGTGCCGGACAGATAGTAGGACGTGCTCTGCGAGACGCGGCCGCCGTTGGAGCGGGGGGAGGTGTACTTGTAGTACAGACGGCCGAGCGAGGCGTTGGGCAGCGTGAAGCGGACATAGGAGAGCGTGCTGCCGCCGGCTGCGGTGCATGCGGCGGAGAAGTCGCGGCTGGCGAACAGAACAGCCGTTCCGTCGGAGACATACGAAATGGTGCTGGCCTTGCTGTCGCCGACCTGGATGGAGACAGTGCCGGAGAAGCTCTTGCCGTTGGTGTTGTAGCCGGTGAAGTCAATGGTCACCTTGCCGGTGAAGTCGCTGGCGGGTACGAAGGAAACGTCATCGATCGACGGGGAGCCGCTGCGGTAGTAGCTGGTGGAGGAGGAGACCGTTTTCTGGCCGCTCTCGTCGTATTTGTAATAAAGCTTGCCCTTGCTGGAGGAGGGGAGGGAGAAGCGGACGTAATCGAGCGAGTAGTCGGTCTGGTCCTTGCAGAAGGCGTTGAAATCGGAGGCCCGGAAGGAGACGGCCTTGTTCTTTGCGGTGGTGTAGGAGATATCGCCGCTGTCGGCGCTGTCGCCGACCTGGATGGAGACGGTGCCGGAGAAGCTCTTGCCGTTGGTGTTGTAGCCGGTGAAGTCGATGGTCACCTTGCCGGTGAAGCCGCTGGCGGGCACGAAGGAAACGTCGCTCAGCTGGGGGGATTCGCTGCGGTAATAGCTGGTGGAGGAGGAGACCGTTTTCTGACCGCTCTCGTCGTATTTGTAATAAAGCTTGCCCTTACTGGAGGAGGGCAGGGAGAAGCGGACATAGTCCAGCGAGTAGTCCGTGGCGTCCTTGCAGGCAGAGTTGAAATCTGCGGCCCGGAAGGAGACCGGCTCGTTTTTGGACGTTTCGTAGGAGACGGAGCCGGTGTCGGACGTATCGCGCACCTGGATGGTGACGGTGCCGGTGAACCTGGTGTCGTCGGAGCTCCAGCCGGTGAAGCTGAAGGTGACGGTGCCGGTGTAGTTTTTGGCGGGGACAAAGGAGACGTCGCTCAGCTGCGGGGATTCGCTGCGGTAGTAGCTGGTGGAGGAGGAGACGGTCTTCTGGCCGGTCTGGTCATACTTGTAGTAGAGCGTGCCCTTGCTGTCAGAGGGCAGGGTGAAGCGCACGCGGTTAAGGGAGTAGCCGGTTTCGTTCTTGCAGACGGTGTTGAAATCGGAGGAGCTGAAGGAAACCGCCGTGTTTCTGTCGGTCTTGAGGGAGACCTCGGGGTCGGTGCTGCGGGCGGTGATGTCAATGCTCAGCGTGCCGGAGAAGCTGGTATTGCCGGTGCTGCGGCCGGAGAAGCTGATGGTGATCGTACCGGTGGAGGCACTCTTGCTGGCGAGGAAGGAAACGTCGCTCAGCAGCGAAGAGCCGCTGCGGTAGTATTTTGTAGAGGAGGAGACGGTCTTCTGACCGGTCTGGTCGTACTTATAGTACAGCGTACCCTTGCTGGAGGACGGCAGGCTGAAGGTGACGTAGTCGAGCGTCTCGCCGGTTTCGTTGCGGCAGAAGGTGTTGAAGTCGGAGGCGATGAAGCTGACGGACTTACCGGCCTGCACGGAGTAGGAAATGGTGTTGGAGGTGACGGTCACCGAGCAGGAAAGCGTGGCGACGGTGGAGCCGGAGCTGTTTTTGACGGCGGCGGTGATGGTGGCGGAGCCTTTGGCGACCGCGGTGATCACGCCGCTGCTGCTGACGGTGGCGACGGAGGTCTTGCTGCTCGACCAGCTGACGCTGCCGCCGGTGGGCAGGTTCGAAACGCTCAGCGTGTGCGTTCTGCCGACGGGCAGGGAGACGGAACTGCTGCTGAGCTTCGGCTCGGCGGCGGAACTGACGGTGACCTGGCAGGTCAGGCGGCTGGAGGAGGAGCCGCTGCGAATGGTGGCGGTCAGGGTGGCGGTGCCGGCGGCCAGCGCCTCAAGCTGGCAGCCGGAGTCTGAACTGGATTTGATGCCGGCGATTGCGGGCCGGTCGACCGACCAGTTGATTTCCGCGCCCTCCGGTACGTCCCGCAGGGTGACGGAGGCGGTATTGCCGACCTTCAGATCGAGAGAGGCGGGGCTGAGCGAGGGAGCGGGCTTGACGACCGTTACGGAACAGGATGCGCTCTGGCCGCTGGAGAGCTTGGCGGTGATGATGGCCAGGCCGATGCCCTTGGCCGTGACCAGACCGTCGGAAGAGACCGTGGCGACGCTTCGGTTGTCGCTGCTCCAGGTCACGTTGCTGTCGGCGGGCGTGACGTTGGCGGTCAGCTGCCAGGTCTTGTCGCGCTCCAGGGTGAGGGAGGTCTTGCTCAGGGAGATGGAGGTCTCGCCCGTAACGGTGACGTCGCATTCGGCGCTAAAGCCGCCGTCCTGGGTGGTGACGGTGACGGTGGCCTCGCCGGCAGATTTGGCCGTGATACGGCCGCCGTCGACGGTGACGACGGTCGGATCGCTGGAGCGCCAGGTCAGCGCCTGGTTGGTGGCGTTGTCCGGAGAGACCTCGGCGGTGAGCGTCGCGCGCTCGCCGACGGACAGCGTGATGGCACGCGGCGAAAGATCCACACTCTCCACGGCGACCGGCGCGGTGACGGTGACGTCGCATTCGGCGGTGAAGCCGCCGTCCCGGGTGGTGACGGTGATGGTGGCCTCGCCGGCGGATTTGGCCGTGACGACGCCGTTTTGGCTGACGGAGGCGACGGTATCATCGTCGGTGGACCAGTCGACGCGCTGATTGGCGGCGTCGTACGGGGAGACGGTTGCAGTGAGCGTTGCACGGCCGCCCACGCTGAGAGAAAGACTGGATTCATCCAGGCTGACGCCCGTGACGGCGACGGACCCCTCGGGGTTCTCCGGATCGGGCGTCTCCTCCGTAGCAAGGGCTGCGGTGGACAGGCTGGCCAGAAGCGTCAGAGCCAAGAGCAGAGAGAGCAGTCTGGTATAGCGTTTTGTGTACATGAAAAGCACACTCCTTCCGAGCTTGTACGGCGGGGACGGGTATGCCGCGTCGGTCCGTACCAATGTTATTTGAATCATATTACAGACGGGAGGAAATGGCAAAAGGTTTCGCCCCGTTTTTAAAAATTAATCAAATATTCATATTCTGTTTCCGGTGTTATCCGGCGTTGTGCTGCAGGACGCGGCGCGGCGTGCGGCCTCTGCCGCGCACAGGGTATGCCGTGCTGCCGGGAATGTCCATGGCGGTTTCCGATAAGAAAAACGCTCCCTCAAAGGAGGGAACGTTTTCATCGGGTATCCGTCCGCCTGCTCAGCGGAAGAAGGCCTCGTGGATGGCCTGCACAGCCCGGTCGGCATACGCCTCGTCGATCAGCACGGAGACCTTGATCTCCGAGGTGGAGATCATCTGAATGTTGATCTTGGCGTCGGACAGCGCCTCGAACATCATTGCGGCGATGCCGGAGGCGGTCATCATACCGGCGCCGACGATGCTGACCTTGGCCACCTTGTCGTCGACGTTGACGTGATCAAAGCCCAGCACGTCGCGGTAGGCCTCGATGGCCTCGCGTGCAGCCTCCAGATCGGAGCGGGGCACGGTGAAGCTGATGTCGTTGGTGCCGTCGCGGCCCACCGACTGCAGAATGATGTCCACATTGATCCTGGCATTGGCCAGCGCCCGGAATACACGGAAGGCCATACCCGGCTCGTCGGGCAGGCCGATGACGGCGATGCGCGCCACGTTCAGGTCTTTTGCGATTCCGCTGATTTTCATTTCTTCCATAGTCTTCACGACCTCCTTGACTTTTGTTCCGGGCTTTCGTACATAACTGGAGAGCACCTCCAGATTGACGCCGTACCGCTTGGCCATCAGCACCGAGCGGTTGTGCAGGACCTTTGCGCCCAGCGACGCCAGCTCCAGCATCTCATCGTAGGTGATCTCCGCCAACTTTCGGGCGTCCGGCACGTCGCGCGGGTCTGCGGTGTACACGCCCTCCACGTCGGTGAAGATCTGGCAGCGGTCTGCGTGCAGCGCGGCCGCGATGGCGACGGCCGTCGTGTCCGAGCCGCCGCGTCCGAGCGTGGTGATGTCGCCGGTGCGCGCCAGACCCTGGAAGCCGGCCACCAGCACGATGCGCCGTTTGTCCAGCTCCGCCTGCAGGCGGTCGACGTCCACGCGCAGGATCTGCGCGTTGCAGTGGGCGCAGTTGGTCTCCAGTCCGACCTGCCACGCGCACAGGCTGACGACCGGCAGGCCCATCCGCTCGATGGCCATGGCCATCAGCGCGATGGACATCTGCTCGCCGGTGGACAGCAGCATATCCATCTCCCGCTTGGAGGGTCGCTCGTTGATCTGCCGGGCCATTTCGATGAGATGGTCGGTTGTTTTTCCCTGTGCCGAGAGGACGACCACGACGTCGTGGCCCTCACAGTAGGTGTCTGCAATGATGCCCGCCACGCGCCGAACCTTTTCCGGGTCGGCGACGGAGCTGCCTCCGAATTTCTGAACGATCAGCATAGGCGCTGCTCCTCCTTGATATGATGGCGGCGCGTGCGCTGCGGCAGTCCGGTCCTCCGGGCGGCGCAGCGCCGTGTGCCAGTGTATGCTGGAAAGGCCGTCCCGGTCAGTCGAGGACGCGGAAGGCCGATCGGATATCCATGCCGCGGCTGCAGTTGCGCAGCGCGTGTCCGCTCATCGGGGCCGACAGGAAGGCGTATTCATCGGGCGGATCGCTCTCGCGGTTGATGAGCCGCACGTTGCCGAACGCGCCGCCCACGGCGGCAAGAGACGCGCCTGTGCGTACGTACCAGCGGCTGATGAGGTCGTCCGGTCCGGTGAAGTGGCCGGGCTCGGGAGCGTCCCAGTTGAGGTACATGCGTGCGTCCCGGTGCTTGGCGCAGTCGATCATATCGGCCACTACGGCGCTGGCCGTGGGGCGCTTGCCCGCGCCCGCGCCGTAGAACATGCATTCGCCCAGCGCATTGCCGCGCACGACGATGCCGTTCATCACGCCGTCGACGTTCGACAGCAGGCTGCGGATGCTGATGAGGTGCGGCTCAACATAGGCGGTGACGGTGTTCGGCCCGGTGCGCAGCGCGCGTCCGAGCAGCTTGATCTTGTAGCCGACGCGGCGGCTGTATTTGACGTCGCGCGCGTTTACGCCGGAGATGCCGCGCATGCGCACCAGCTCCGGGCTGATGTGACGGCCGAAGCAGAGGTCGGCCAGAATGCAGATCTTGCGTCCGGCGTCGACGCCCTCGATGTCCGCGGTGGGGTCGGCCTCGGCGTATCCGAGGCGCTGCGCGTCAGCCAGCGCGTCGGCAAAGGATGCGCCCTCGACGATCATCTGGGTGAGGATGTAGTTGGTCGTGCCGTTGATGATGCCGTAGACCTCGTCCAGCTCGTTTGCCGTCAGGCACTGGGTGATGGGGCGGATGATGGGGATGCCGCCGCCCACAGAGCCTTCAAACAGGAAGTTGACGTTTTTCTCGCGGGCGATTGCAAGCAGCTCGTGCCCGTAGGACGCCACCAGCTCCTTGTTGGAGGTGACGACGTGCTTGCCGGCCAGCAGACAGCGGCGCACGTACTCGAGCGCCATGCCGCTGCCGCCGATGCATTCGGCGACGATCTCCACCTCGGGGTCGGCTTCGATGACGGAAAAGTCGTGGACGATCCGGCCGGAAAAGGGGTCGCCCGGACGGTCGCTGCGGCAGAGAATGTATTTCAGCTCGATCGGTTGGCCGGCGTTGCGCGCGATGCCTGCCGCGTTTTCCGCAAGCACCTCCGCCACGCCGGAGCCGACGACGCCATAGCCCAGAAGGGCTGCCTGGATGGCCATGATATCCCTCGCAATCTGTTTGATATCGGCGGGCGGGAGCGCCCGCGCTCGGCAGGAAGAACAGGCGCCGGTACGATTCAGCCGGCGGGAACCTCCACACGGATGATGTTCTGCTCGGCCTTGAGGCCCTGCAGCAGCTCGTCGACGGTGCGGTCCATGCCGCCGGTCTGGATGGAGATGGTGACGATGGCCGCGCCGTTGGTGGGGATGCTCTGATTGATGGTCAGCACGTTCGCGCCCGTCTGCGCCAGCAGAGACAGCAGCGATGAGAGCGCGCCCTTTTCGTCGCGCAGAAGGATGTGGAACGTTACGATGCGCGTGCGTCCCAGATCGGTGAACGGCGTGATGGCGTCGCGGTATTTATAAAATGCGCTTCGGCTGATGCCGGCGCATTCGGCCGCCTCGGCCACGGTGCGGACCGCGCCGGTCTCCAGCAGCTGCTTGGCCTCCGCCACCCGCAGAAAGGTCTCGGGCAGCACACGCGCGTCAACCAGATAGTATCGGGCAGTACCCATCGGCAGCGGCTCCTTTCCGTAAATTGTCTTTTCTAAAAAGGCATTTGTCTTTCCTGGGTGAAATAATAGCATACCCCCCGCAAAACCGCAAGTGCCATTTTTCACAAGCCCTTGCGGTCTGCGGGGGGTAAATCTCAGCTGATTGCTATGCGGGGGGCGGAGAATTATGCGGCCGTATCGGTGAGCATGTCGTCGGTCAGCTCGGGGTAGGTATCCAGGTCGGCGGGGTAGGTGATGGTGACGGCGTCGCCCCAGGCGGTGATGTCAACGGTGATGTCCATGTCCATGTCCATGTCGACGGTCTGGCCGCCGACCTCCGTGGCGACGGCGACTTCCATTTTGCTGAGGATTTTCTGCATCTGGCCGTCCTTGAAGTAGACGGTGGTGTCGTTCAGCTTGAAGTTTATCTTGACGCTCTGGTCGTCCCCGATCTGGGCGCTGACCATTTCATTGACGATGTCGTTCAGGGCGGGATTGTAGGAGATGGTGTAAGAACCGTCCGCATTCTTGACGATCTTATCGAAGAGATAGAGCGGGCCTGCCTCGGCGGCGCTCAGGTCAACCATGCCCAGATCGGACAGATCGTCCAGGCCGGCCAGGTTCAGCTCGGCCTTATACTTGCCGTCTTCGCCGCCGTCGACGTAGAGCCAGCCGTCCTTCAGCCATTCCCTGACGGTGGCGGTCTGCTCGCCGGTGGTGCTTTTGACGACGGCGCTCATCTGCATGCCGTTCTCATCGAGGATGACGGCCATATCGGCGTCGGCGGTGCTTTCCGTCGTCATGCCCAGAGCGGGGATCCTGGCGGCCATTTTGACCGTGGAGCGCATTGCCATTGCAATGCGGCCCTCGGGCAGCTTGGCGGCGGCGCAGTATTCGGCGTAAATGGCCTGCTTGTCAAGCAGCTCCCGGGCGGCCTCCTGCTTCACAACGCCGTCGTCGACCAGCTTCTGCAGAAGGGTCGTTTCCGTGCCCTTGACGCGGGTGGCCAGCGCCTGATAGGACATGGCGGCGACCTCGTCGCGCAGGAAAGCGTCGGAGAGGAACTCGCTCTGATACAGACCGAGGCGCTCGGCCATCTTGAGCGCTTCGGCATAGGTGAAGTCGCCGTCGGCCTCGCTGTAGCCGAGCGCGCGCAGCACGAAGGTGCTGTACATCTGCGCATTGCAGTCGCCGGTGCCGAAGTGGGTGGCATCCACGCCCTTGGTCAGGCCGTTCTTGTACATCCAGGCGACATAGGCGTCGGCCCAGGCGGGAACGTCCTGGAACGGATGGCTGATTTCGCCGGCTGCGAACTGCTCCTTGGCCTGCTGCTCCATGCCGAGCAGGCGCACGAGCATCACGCCGGCCTCGGTGCGCGTGGCGGCGCGATCGAGTTCAAAGCCGTTGTTCGTACCCTGGAACAGGCCGATGTCCTTCAGCTCCTGAGCCGGCTGGTCATAGTTTGCGGCAAAGCCGGGCAGCGCCAGCGCAAACACCAGCGCCAGGCAAAGCGCGAGGCTGAGGACTGCTTTCTTTTTCATGCTTGCTTCCTCCTTCATTTTTTGTTCTTTGTTCACGAAAGTGTTTTGTGTAAAACCGGCGGCGCTCAGCCGCCGATCCAGCACCGAATCTCCCGGCGCAGCCAATCGGCCAGGCGGTCGACGCCCTCGCCGGTTTTTGCGGAGATGCAGAGGATTTCGATCTCGGGGTTGCGCCGGCGCGCGCGCGTACAGGCCTTGTCCACGTCGAAATCGAACACGCCGAGCGTGTCTGTCTTGTTGATAACCAGCAGGTTCGCCACCTGGAACATCAGCGGGTATTTCAGCGGCTTGTCATCCCCCTCCGGGACGCTGAGAATGGCCGCGTTTTTCACCGCGCCGGTGTCGAACTCCGCCGGGCACACGAGGTTGCCCACGTTTTCCAGCACGATCAGGTCGTAGCGCTCCGAGCCGATGGCCTCCAGCCCCTGCCGCGTCATGCCCGCGTCGAGGTGGCACATGCCGCCGGTGTGCAGCTGGACGGCGTCGAAGCCGGCCTCTGCCATCGCGCGTGCGTCGACGTCGGAGTCGATGTCGGCCTGCAGCACGCCGATTTTGAACTCGTCTTTCAGCAGCGGCAGGACGCTGCGCAGCGTGGTGGTTTTGCCTGCTCCCGGAGAGGCCATGAGGTTGAGCAGGAAGGTCTTCTGCCGGCGCAGCTGCTCGCGCAGCAGCGCGGCCTCCCGGTCGTTGTTGTCATAAATGCTCTGTCGGATGTCGATGATCTGCATGGCGTATTCCTTTCCAGAAAGTTGGGCGCTGCCGGCCCTGCTGTGTGCAGCGTAAGAAAAAGGGTGTGCCGCTCACGCGGCACACCCCAGCCCGCAATGCCGTAGGGATCCGGTTAAGAACCTGCACGACTCGGCAGGTGGGTTGCCTCACTCTGCTTCAGTGCTTCCAACGTCCAACCCGGCGCGAAGCCGGGCCGGGAGGCCTGCGATCGACAGAAGTATGTGGCATCCCTTATAATAAATGTGGGTTTTAAGCGGATCCGACTTAAAATAAGCGTCCACGAACACCGCAGGCAGTCAGAGCCGTAACCGGCGCTTACTGCTGTGCTTCCGCACCGTCCTCCGGCGTGTCTTCGTCCTGTCCGTCTTCGTCCTCGGCGAACATGCGTTCCATAAAGATATCGTAAATGGCGTTGAGCTCGTCGTCATCGTCGATGGAGCCGAGCAGCTCCTCGCCGTTTTCCTCCGTGACCTTCAGAATGACGAAGCCGAAATCCGGGTCGTCCTCATCCATGTCGGCGGGAAGGAAAAGCATATAGGTTTCGCCGTTATGCTCGAGCGTGTCGATGTGCTCCAGCTCAAACTCGGAGCCGTCCTCATCCTCCAGCGTGATGAAGTCGCTGCCGTAATCTTCGTTCATGGGTGATCCTCCTTGCTTTGGTGATTTCATTGTACCGCAGCCGCATCTGAAAATCAACCCTTTTCCTATGATTCAGCGCTTTGCCGGGGTCAGCCGCCGCGGCGCTGCGGGGAGGGCCTCGGCGGTCAGGAGCCGAGGTCCTCCAGCAGGGTGAGCAGCTCCTCCTCGCTGGAGACGGACAGCCCCTGTCCGAGCAGCTCGCGGTCTGCCTGCGGCAGCGTTTTGGTTTCGATGGTGGTGACGCGCAGCGGGCTGCCGGAGGACGCCGCGTCGTATACGGCGACGCTTCCTCCGCAGTCGCGCAGCACATAGACCGAGCCCGGCGCGGGCTGCGGCGGCAGCCAGCCGGTATGCGGAACGGCGATGCTGCACACCACGCCGGCGGCGCTGGTCAGCGCGCCGAGCGCCAGCACACTGCAGCATATGATCCTGGCTCGCAGATTCATGACAACACTTCCTTTCCGGAAAAGCCTGCCCGGCAGAGCCAGGAATGATTCATGCCTTTTAAAAATTTACATTTTGTGTTTCCATTCACCGGGAAACTGTGCTATAATACTCTGACATATGATCGCCGGCACGCACGCGCGCCGGACGGGCGGCTGCCCTTGCGCAGCCTTCATTTCCATCCATATACAATCCGGAGGTAAAAATGAACTCCTGGAAGACCAAAAACAACAGGCAGAAGGCCATCGCCGCGGCAGACGCCGCCGCGCGCACCGTCTCCGGGACGGCTGCGCTGGTGCTGCGCATCCTGCTGACGGTGCTGCTGGTGCTGCTGCTGACGGGGCTGCTGTTCACCTGCATCTTTGCCTACTATGTCAAAACCTGTCTGGTGACGGATCTCGACGTCAAGCTTTCCGATTTTACGCTGGCGCTTTCCAGTACCATCTGGTATAAGGATGAAAACGGCGAATATCAGGAGCTGGAGACCCTTGCCGGCGAGGAAAACCGCATCTGGACGCCCTATGACGAGATCCCGGCCTACATGGAGCATGCGGCCGTCGCCATTGAGGACAGACGCTTTTATGACCATAAGGGCGTGGACTGGTACCGTACCGCCGGCGCTTTCGCCAACATGTTCCTGACGATGAAGAACGACTTCGGCGGCTCCACCATCACCCAGCAGCTCATCAAAAACGTCACACAGAACGACGACGTCACCGTCCAGCGAAAGCTGGTGGAGATCTTCAAGGCGCTTGAGCTGGAGAAGACCTATGACAAGCAGGAGATCATCGAGTGGTATCTCAACGTGGTTTATTTCGGAGAGGGCTGCTACGGCGTGTACACCGCCGCGGAGACCTACTTCGGCAAGACCCCGGCCGAGCTGTCCCTGGCTGAGTGCGCCAGCATCATCGGCATCACCAACAACCCCTCCCGGTATGATCCCTTTATCAGCCGCGAAAACAACAAGCAGCGTCAGGAGCTGATCCTCCACGAAATGTACGACCAGGGCTATATCACGTATGAGGAGTATACCCAGGCCGTGGCCGAGGAGCTGGACTTTGTGCAGGGCGAGGACGAGGAGCCTGTCAGCAAGGTCTACAGCTACTACGTTGAGGTGCTCATCGACGATGTGCTCGATGATCTGGTGGAGCGCAAGGGCATCAACCGGGAGACTGCGCGCCTGATGCTGTTCTCCGGCGGCTATCAGATCTACTGCTCGATGAACAAGTCCGTGCAGGATCAGGTCGATCAGATTTATGAGAACCTCAGCAATCTGCCGAAGGCCTACCGTGCCTCCGACCAGCAGCTGCAGTCGGCCATCGTGGTGATGGATCCGTATACGGGCGAGATCATCGCGCTCTCCGGCGGCACCGGCGAGAAAACCGCCAGTTACAACCTCAACCGCGCCGTTTACCCCACGCGCCGCCCGCCGGGCTCGTCCATCAAGCCCATCGCGGTGTACGGTCCGGCCATGGAATACGGCCTGATCACGCAGACCACCGAGGTGAACGACGCGCCCGACATCTCCTTGAGCGGCACCACCTGGTTCCCGCGCAACTCCGGCGGCACCTACCGCGGCGTCGTCACCATCCGTCAGGCGCTCATCAGCTCGCTCAACACCGTGTCGGCGCAGATCCTCGACAAGCTCACGCCCGCCGCGTCCTACGACTTCCTCACCACCCGCCTGGGCGTCACGAGCCTGGAGGAGTCCGACTGCGACTATGCGCCGCTTGCCCTCGGCCAGCTCACCCACGGCATCACCGTGCGCGAAATGGCCCAGGCCTACTGTGCGTTCGTCAACGACGGCGTGTTCACCCAGTCGCGCATGTACACGCTGGTTACGGACGCTGCCGGCGTGACCGTGCTGGACAACGCCCCGGTCACCTCCGTGGCCTTCAAGGAGAGCGTGGCGCATAACATGGTCGACATGCTGCACGCCGCCGCCACCTGGGGCACCGGCAGCGAGGCCTCCTTCAGCGGCATGCCCGTCGCCGGCAAGACCGGCACCACCACCAACAACTGTGACCGCTGGTTCGTCGGCTTCACGCCGTATTACGTGGCTGCGGTCTGGACGGGCTACGACATGCCCGAGCCGATGTACTTCTACGGCAACCCCGCCGCCCAGATCTGGAAGGCTGTGATGCAGCCGGTGCATGCCGGCCTCATCTGGCAGGACTTCCCGAAGGCGAGCCCCGGCGCGCCCACCGGCATCTTCGGCGACTTTGACGAAGAGGAAGAAGAGCCGGACGACGAACAGCCGGACGACGCCACCACCACGCCCACCACGCCGACCACGCCCGGCACGACGCAGCCGTCCGAGCCGTCTGAGCCGGCGACGCCGCCGGAGGAAAACACCCCCGCCGACCCGGCATAAATCAATCAACAGGAGGATTCGCAATGGCAGACGAAAGCAAGCTTCTGGAATATAAGGGCCATCCCCTTCGCCGCAAGGACAATCTCATCTATTACGGCAGCATGGACGACAAATATATCATCCTGCTGCAGGTGCTCGACACGAAGAAGGTCGGCGCGCTGGATGTGGCCACGCGCGTTTCCGTGCAGCTGCAGGCCACCGCACCCAACCTCAGAAGCCGCGACCGCATCCAGAAAAAGAGCGAAAAGGAAAGCCTGTACGCAGCGATGGATCTCGGCTGCGTGTGGCTTGAGCGCGCGCTCAACCCCCGGTAAGCGGCGGGCGCGCCATGAGGAAGAACCACCTGCCCGCCCCGGCGCGGCGCCTGTGTGCGCTGCGCCGCCGCGTGAGCGCACGCCGGAGCGGCACAGGCACAGCAGGCACAGGGCGTGTTGCAGCCGCCCTGTGCCTGCTGTGCGCTTTTTCACTGCTCCTGAGCGGATGCGCGCAGTTTCAGAGGGAATACGTGGAGGTTTCCAGCCACGTTGACAGCACGGTCTCCGAGGCCGCGCCGGACTTCGCCAATATTTCCACCTATACGCAGCTGCGCGCGGCGCTTTCGTCGATGGTGTCGCACCGGCAGGAGACAGCGGTGCTGCGCTTCGGCCGGTACAGCGGCGAGCTGTCGGAGGATCTGTCCACCGCCTCGTGGAGCATCCGGGCGGAGTCTGCGCTGGGGGCCTGGTGCGTTGAGACCGTGTCCTACGAGCTGCAGCGTCTGGTATCGTATTCCGAGGCGGACGTGTCCATCCGCTATAAACGCACCGCGCAGGAGATGGAGAACGTGGTCTATCTCACCGGTACGGTCGGTCTCAGCGAGCAGATCCAGCAGGCGCTCGAGCAGGCGCAGACGCGCCTGGTGGTGCGCCTGAGCAGCCGCAATATGGACGCCGACGGCGCGCTTGCCGCGGTGCAGAATGCCTGGCTGGAGAATCCGCTGTGCAGCGCCGCGCCCCCGCAGGCCTCGGTGGAGGTCTATTCGGGCAAGGGATATGAACGAGTGGCGGATTTCACGTTTTCCTATGATTATTCGGCCCAGTGGCTGGAGCAGCTGCGCCAGTCGCTGTCCGTGGCGGTCGACCGGGTGCTGGAGTCGGTACCCGCAGGGGACACGCAGAGCCGCATCCGCAGTGCCTGCCGCATCCTGTCCAACGACTGCAGCTACGATCCCGACGTTTCGGATTTCGGCGGCACGGCCTACGGCGCGCTGATCATCGGCCATGCCAACAGTCTCGGCTATGCGCAGGCGTGCAAGCTGCTGTGCGACCGGATGGACGTGCCCTGCCAGATCATCGCAGGCCGGTACGACCGGGCTGAGCATTACTGGAATATCGTGGAGATCGACGGGGCACGCTATCACATCGACGTCTCCCTGGCCGCGCAGCTCGGGCTGTCGGCGGTATTCCTGCGCAGCGATTCGGCCCTGTGGGGCCGCTATACCTGGGACATCGACGCCTATGCGCCCTGCCTCGGCGCGGCGACGGGCGCACAGTGACCGCAAAACGCGCGCCGGAGCCGGAACGGCTTGACAAACGGCACGACGACGGTTATAATTTGAGGGCTGTCAAGGCAAACGGCGGGCCGCGTGCGGCCCTGCAAAACCGGCTGAGACGGGCAGGAGTAGGCAGAGCGCAGCGCTCAGAGAAGGGGCGGCCGGTGAAAGCCCCCGCAATGCGCAGCCGAAGGTCGGCCCCGAGCCGCCGGACGGAAGACAAGTACGTCCGGACGGGCGCTCCCGTTACAGAGCAAGAGTGCCGCGCCCTGTCGGGTGCGGAACCCAGGTGGTACCGCGCAGACTGCGCCCCGGGATCCCCGGGGCGATTTTGTTTTGATACAGAAAGATCACATTGCGGCGGGCCTGCCCGCCGCCTGAAAAGGAGAACCGCTTCGTATGAAAGAACTGCCGAAGATTTATGATCCCAAGCAGGTCGAGCAGCGCATCTACGACATGTGGATGCAGAACGGCTACTTCCACGCCGAGCGCGACCCGGAGAAAAAGCCCTTCACCATCGTCATCCCACCCCCCAACGTCACCGGTCAGCTGCACCTGGGCCACGCCTTCGACGAGACCATCCAGGACGTGCTCATCCGCTGGAAGCGCATGAGCGGCTACTGCGCGCTGTGGATGCCCGGCTGCGACCATGCCGGCATCGCCACACAGATCCGCGTGGAGGCCGAGCTGCGCAAGGAGGGCCTCACCCGCTTCGATCTGGGCCGCGAGAAGTTCCTCGAGCGCGTGTGGGACTGGAAAAACCGCTATGGAGACCGCATCGTCGAGCAGCTCAAGAAGCTCGGCTCCTCCTGCGACTGGGAGCGCCAGCGCTTCACGATGGACGAGATGTGCGCCAAGGCCGTGCGTACCACGTTTGTCGATCTGTACAAGAAGGGCCTTATTTATAAGGGCAAGCGCATCATCAACTGGTGCCCGCACTGCACGACGGCCCTGTCGGACGCCGAGGTGGAATACACCGAAAAGCCCGGCTTCTTCTGGCACATCCGTTATCCGCTCTCCGACGGCAGCGGCGATGTGATCGTGGCCACCACCCGTCCGGAGACCATGCTGGGCGATACGGGCGTTGCCGTCAATCCCAACGACGAACGCTATACGCACCTCGTCGGCAAGACGTGCATCCTCCCGCTGGTGAACAAGGAGATCCCCATCGTGGCCGACGAGTATGTCGACATGGAATTCGGCACCGGCTGCGTCAAAATGACCCCCTGTCACGATCCCAACGACTTTGAGGTCGGCCTGCGGCACGATCTCGAGCAGGTGCTCGTGCTCGACGGCGAGGGCAGGATCATCAACGGCGGCAAGTATAACGGCATGGACCGCTACGAGGCCCGCAAGGCCATCGTGCAGGACCTGGAAGACGGCGGCTATCTGGTGAAGATCGAGCCGCACACCCACAACGTCGGCACCTGCTACCGCTGCCACAGCGACGTCGAGCCGCTTGCCAGCGATCAGTGGTTCGTGAAGATGGAGCCGCTGGCCCGCGAGGCCATCCGCGTCGTCGAGGACGGCGAGGTGCGCTTTGTGCCCGACCGCTTTGCAAAGACCTATCTCAACTGGATGCACAGCGTGCGCGACTGGTGCATCTCCCGCCAGCTGTGGTGGGGCCACCAGATCCCGGCCTGGTACTGCGCCGACTGCGGCCATATGACCGTCTCGCTGGAGGATCCCACCGAGTGTGAGCACTGCCACAGCCATAACATCGAGCGCGATCCGGACGTGCTCGACACCTGGTTCAGCTCCGCGCTGTGGCCGTTTTCCACCTTCGGCTGGCCGGACAAAAACGAGGACCTGGATTACTTCTATCCGACGGACGTGCTGGTCACGGGCTATGACATCATCTTCTTCTGGGTGGCGCGCATGATCTTCTCCGGCTGTGAGCAGATGAAGCAGATCCCGTTCCACACCGTGCTCATCCACGGCCTGATCCGCGACCCGCACGGCAAGAAGATGTCCAAGTCCGCCGGCAACGGCGTCGACCCCATCGAGGTCATCAATACCTACGGCGCGGACGCGCTGCGCTTCAACATCATCACCGGCAACTCCCCCGGCAACGACATGCGCTTCTTCCCGGAGCGCTGCGAGGCCATGCGCAACTTTGCCAACAAGATCTGGAACGCCTCGCGCTTTGTGATGATGAACCTGACCATCGAGAAAAACGAGCTGCCCGATACGCTGGAGCTGGAGGATAAGTGGATCCTCTCCGGTCTCAACGATCTGACGGCGGCGGTCAACGAGAATCTGGAAAAGTATGAGCTGGGCATCGCCGCGCAGACGATTTACGATTTCATCTGGGACCGTTTCTGCGACTGGTATATTGAGCTGACCAAGCCCCGTCTCTCCAGCGAGGATCAGACGGTGCGTGAAAACGCGCAGAAGGTGCTGCTCTTCACGCTGACGCAGCTGCTCAAGCTGCTGCACCCGTTCATGCCGTTTATCACGGAGGAGATCTTCCAGGCGCTGCCGCACGAGGGCGAGGCGCTCATCATTGCGTCCTGGCCGGCGTTTGACGAGGCGCTGCACTTCCCGGCCGAGGCCGCCAGCTTTGAGAGCGTCATGAACGCCATCAGCGCCGTGCGCAGCCGCCGCAGCGAAATGAACGTGCCGCCGTCCAAGAAGCCGCACCTGATCATCGTCACCGAGCAGCGCAGCATTTTTGAGAGCGGCCGCAGCTATCTTTCCAAGCTGGCCTATGCCGGTGAAGTCACCGTCACGGACGCCGCGCCGGAGGACGTCTCCGGCATGGTCTCGGTCGTCACGGACGAGGCGCGCCTGTTCATGCCGCTGGCCGAGCTGGTCGATCTGGAGGCCGAGCGCGCCCGGGTGCGCAAGTCACTGGAGAAGGCCCGCAGGGATCTGGCCGGCCAGGAGGCAAAGCTGGCCAACGAAAGCTTTGTTTCCCGCGCGCCCGAAAAGGTCGTCAACACCGAGCGCGAGAAGAAGGCGAAGCTTGAGGCGCTCATCGAAAATCTCGAGGCGAGCCTTGCTGCGCTGAACTGACAAATTTTTTCCGGAATATCTGCTATCATGGGGCTGTCCTGTATGGGACAGCCCCATTTTGTATCTTTAAGCAGCGCGGAAAGGAACGGTGAAACATGGATGTGACGGGTATCTGTAAGGACGGGACGCTTACGGTGCATCTGGAGGGCGAGCTGGATCACCACGCCGCGCGCGGCGCGATGCGTGAGATCGGCCGCCTCATCGACGAAAACCTGCCCCGCAGCTGCTGCCTTGAGCTGTCGGGACTGCAGTTTATGGATTCGTCCGGCATCGCCGTGGTGCTCAGCGCCTGGCGGCACATGCAGCGCCTGGGCGGTACAGCGTGTATATCCGGCGCGCCGAAGCAGGCGGCGCGTGTGCTGTGCATGGCGGGGGTACCGGCGCTGGTGCCGGGCATTGAGATGGAATAAGGAGGCGTACATAGATGAAGCAGCAGAACTATATGAAGCTGGAGTTTCCCAGCCGCAGCGTCAATGAGGCGTTCGCCCGGTCGGCAGTGGCGGCGTTTGCCGCGCAGCTCGATCCTACGCTGGAGGAGCTGGGCGATATCCGCACCGCTGTGAGCGAGGCCGTTACCAACTGCATCGTGCACGCCTATCCCGATACGCTCGGCCGTGTGAGCCTGCGTGCGCGCATTCTCGACGGCGGCGTGCTGGAGATCACCGTCAAGGACACCGGCTGCGGTATGGCGGATCCCGACAAGGCCCGTCAGCCCATGTTCACCACCGGCGGGCCGGAGCGCAGCGGCATGGGCTTTACAATTATGGAAAGCTTTATGGACAAGCTGCGCGTGCGCTCTGCGCCCGGCCGCGGCACCACCGTCACCATGCAGCGGCGCATCCGCCGCCGGGGGAGCGGCGGCTGATGGAGGGCGGCATGGAGCTGCTGCGCGCGGCGCAGTCCGGCAGCCGCGCGGCGGCTGAGGAGCTGGTGCGGCTCAATTCCGGGCTGATCTGGAGCGTGGCGCGCCGCTATTTTGGACGGGGTGCGGAGCCGGACGACCTGTATCAGCTGGGGTGCCTCGGGTTTCTCAAGGCGGTGCAGGGCTTTGACGAGAGCTTCGGCACGCAGTTTTCCACCTATGCGGTGCCGAAGATCGCCGGGGAGATGCGCCGCTTTCTGCGGGATGACGGCCCGGTGAAGGTCAGCCGCGGCATCAAGGAGCGGGCACAGGCCGTCCGCGCGGCGCGGCGCACGCTCGAGCAGCGCTTCGGACGCGAGCCGACGCTCTCCGAGCTGTCGGCAGAAACCGGCATCACGCCCGAGGACATCGCCGAGGCGGAAACGGCCGTCAGCCCCACGGAGTCGCTGCAGCGGGAGACCGGCTCCGACGGCTTTACACTGGAACACGTGCTCGGCGACGACGGCCAGGAGGAGCGCATTGTGGAAAACGTGGCGCTGCGCGAGGCCATCGCCTGCCTGCCGGAGAAGGAGCGCAGCGTGGTGTTCCTGCGGTTTTACCACGGGCTGACGCAGGATCGCGCCGCGCGCGTGCTGGGCGTGTCGCAGGTGCAGGTCTCGCGCCTGGAGCGCCGCGCCGTGGGCAGCCTGCGCCGGATGCTCGAGCCGTGAGCGCACCGAAAACGCCCCTGCACCCTCCGCCGCGCGGCGGCAGTCGGTGCAGGGGCGTTTTCGGATCTTCAGCGCGTTATACGTTGAAAAAGTCTGTCAGAATGGGGGCCAGCGCCGTCGAATGGACGACGTAGCTGCCGTGCGTCTCGCCCGGCAGGATACGCAGCTGCGCCCCGGGAATGTTCGCGGCGATGCGCCGCGTGTCGACCGGGCGGACGACGTCGCGGCTGCCGGCCAGCACCAGCGTGGGCACGTCGATCTGCCGCAGCTGCGCCAGCCGGATGCGCGGACCGGTCTGCATCATGCGGTCGAGCATGCTGCGCGTGGCCGCTGCGTGCAGTGCAATGCCGGCGCGGGCCGGGGCCTTCAGTCCGCCGGGGCAGGTGTTGGCCCCGCAGACGGCCATTGCGCGGAACAGCCCCGGGTGCGCCGCGGCCAGCGTCAGCGCGGTGATGCCGCCGTCGCTGAAGCCGCAGACGAACGGGCGGACAAGGCCGAGCTGCCGGATGAGCGCAAGCGTGTCGGCCGCCAGATCGTCGTAGGTGAGGCGGGACAGGCGCGTGCTTTTCCCGTGGCAGCGGCTGTCGGGCAGCACGAGCGTGAAGCGATGCGCCAGCGCGGCGGCCAGCCGGTCGAAGATCGTGTGATCCTCGCCGTTTCCGTGCAGCAGCAGAAGCGGCGGGCCGCTGCCCTGCGTGCGGCACCAGAGGGCGAGGCCGTTGACGGTGTGATACATGGCAGCCTCCGCCTCAGCCCTGCAGGAGCGCGGCGTCGCGCGTGCGGCAGGTGAAAAAGAGAATCTGACGGGTTTCGGCCAGCTCGCGAATCAGGCCGGCGGCCATGGCTGCGCGCTCGTCGTCAAGGTTCACCAGCACGTCGTCGAGCACCAGCGGGCACGGATCGTCCCCCGGCAGCGCCAGCTCGCACACGGCCAGACGCAGGCACAGGTAGGCCAGGTCGGCTGCGCCCGCGCTGAGGTAAAAGTCCTCGCGTGCGGTGCTCTCGCCGGTGAGACGGGCCTGCCCGGAGAAGTCCCGGTCGAAGGCCAGCGCGCCGTAGCGTCCGCCGGTCAGCCGCTCCATCAGCTGCCCGGCCCGGCGGGAGAGGGCAGGGGAGAAGCGCTCGCGCAGCTGCGCGTCGGCTGCGGCCAGCGTCTGCACGGCCAGGTCGATGGCGTCGTACTGCGCGGTGAGCTTCTCGCGCTTTTCAATCAGCGCGGCAAGGCCCGAGCGCAGCTCGACCGGGTCGCCCAGCGCGGACAGGCGGCCGATGGCGCGGGCCAGATCCTTGTCCCGCTCGTCGGCCTGCGCCTTTGCCTCGGCCAGCTCCTCGCGCAGACGGTCGCTCTCGGGATCGGCGATGCGGTCGGAATTGGTGAGCACGGCGCGCGCCTGCTCGAGCACTTGCTCGGCCTCGGCGCGCAGCGCGGCCGTTTCCTGCGCGTCGTTCCACAGCAGACGGTGCTGCTCGGCAAGCGCGTGCAGCTCGTCGGGATCGTCTGTGCCGAAGCGCTCGCGCAGCGTCTTCAGCTCGCGCTTTGCCGCGTCGGCGGCCTGCCGCGTTTTTCTGCGGCGGCGGAAGGCCCAGAGGGCCAGAAACAGAAAGCCCAGTCCGCCGGAATAAAAATAGTTGCTCCACAGCGCGCCCACGACGACCCACGCCGCAGCCAGCGCCAGAAACGCGATGCCGGGCCACACACTGCGCCGCTGCGCGGCCAGCGCGCGCTGTTGGCGCAGCTGCTGCTGCGCCTGCTCCAGCTCCGGGTCAAGCTCGTCGGGCGCTTTGCTGCCGAAGGGCGAAGCCTCCAGCGCCGCGCGGGACCTGGCTGCGTCTTCGACGGAGGCGGCAAACGCCTGCTCGGCCAGATGCACGGCTGCGCGGCGCTCATAGCGGCTTTCGGCAGCGGCAGCCGCGCCGGCGCGGGCGCTCTCCTGCAGGGCGCGGCCCGCCTCGTCGACCCGGTCGTCGGCGGCTCTGGCCGCTTCAATGGCCTCGTCGCGCTCGTGCGCGGCCTCGCTGACGGAGGCCAGCTGCTGCTGCAGCTGGGCCAGCTCCTCGTCCAGCGCGGGAATCGCGCCGGTCTTGCGGTTCAAAAAGCGCGCGCGCTTCCACTCACGCAGGCGCGCGTCCGCCTCGGAATAGGACACGCCCTCCTCGCCGGAGGTGACGATGGCATGGATGCGCCGCTCCAGCTCCGGCGTGTCGGTGACGGAAAGCTCGCCCTGCCCGATGAAGGCGCTGCGGCAGAACACCGGGGCGGTCACGCCTGTGAGCGTCTGTCCGGCGTCCTGCCCGGTCAGGCCGGGCACCGGCTCTGCCGTGCCGGTGACGGTGGCGGAAAAGTCGCGCATGGGCGCGTTTTTGGCCGGGGTACGGCGGCGCAGCGTGACGGGCCGACCCTGCCAGAGCAGCTCCATCTCGCCCTCCATGGGCGCGCCGGACCAGGGCGCGTAGCGCAGCTTGTCCGGCTGCTGGCCGGCCTTTGGGCGCGCCGAGGCGTCGATGCCGTAGAGCATCGCGCGCACGAAGGCGCACCAGGTGCTCTTGCCGCTTTCGTTGGGCGCGCAAATGACGTTCAGCCCCTCGCGCAGGGAAAGCTCCTGCCCGGACAGGCAGCCGAACGTGGCGCGCATATGCCGGATGATCACAGGCTGTCCACCTCCTCAGCATGATCGAGCGCCGCCAGACCCCAGCGGGCCGCGTCGGCGCAGCGGCGGCGCTCCTCGTCGGAGCCTGCCGCGTCATACTGCCGCTTGAGCTGCAGCAGGAACAGCCCGCGCAGGCTGTCCTCCTCTGCGCCGTCCCACAGCGCGCGGGCCGGGCGCGACCGGTCGCGCAGTGCGGCGGAGAAAAACCGCTCGTCGAGCGCCGCCGACAGGGCGCCGGTTTCCACCGGCACGGCGGCCTCGCCCGTGAGCGTTACGCGGCAGATGTCGCGTCCGGCCTCATGCGGCAGCGCGTCGAGCGCGGTCTGCACGGGATCGGCAGAGCCGGTGACGTCGACGGTGACGTCGTGGTAACGGCGGACGCTGGTGGAAATACGCTCGGCGCGGCAGACGCCCGGCTCCAGCTCGACGTACAGCACGCCCTTGTCGCCCGTCTCGTCAAAGCCGCGCCCCTCGGCGCAGCCCGGCCAGGCGCAGAAGCAGTCTCCGATGCGGATGGGACCGCCGGCGGTGTGCACATGGCCGAGCGCCGCGTAATCCATGCCGCTGCGCAGTAGCTGCTCGCGCGTGATGGGATTGTACGGACTGTCGGGCGCGCCGTCCAGCTCGCCGTGGATACAGAGAATATCCAGCGTCTGCCCGTCCTTGGCGGCCTCGAAGCCCGCGAGCATGGGGCCGCTGCGCCGGTCGGTGAAGGCTGCGCCCCATACGCGGCAGCCAAGCTTCGGCAGCTGCTTGCAGGTGATCTCGCTGCGGTCGAAAATATGTACGTTCTCCGGCAGCTGCATCAGCGTCCAGGGAGAACCCTTTGCGTAATAATCGTGGTTGCCGGGCGCGATGAACACGGGGATGCGCACGGCGCGCAGCGCTGCCTCGAGGCACGAGGCTGTTTCAAGGAAGGCCGCGCCCGTGTCGAACAGGTCGCCGGACAACAGCAGCAGGTCTGCCTGGCGTTCGGCGGCCAGCGCGGTGATACGGCCGATGAGCATGCGCTGCTCGCGCCGGCGCAGGGCGGCGCGCCGGCGGTCAAGCCCCTCGAAGGGGGAGTCGAGATGCAGGTCTGCTGCGTGGAGGATTCGGATCATAGCAGTCTCACCGCCTCTATGTCTTTGCATTTGCCGGTGTTCGCGTCGAGGGTGAAAACACAGCCCTCCAGCTTGCACGGCCCGTCCGGCGATTCATACCGCCGCGGCACGTCGCCGAGAAATTTCCCTACCGATTGCTCCGGCCGGATGCCGAGGATCGAGCGACGCGGCCCGGTCATGCCCAGGTCGGTGATGAAGCCGGTGCCGCCTTCGAGAATTTGTGCATCCGAGGTTTGCACGTGCGTGTGCGTGCCCCACACGGCGGAGACGCGCCCGTCAAGCATCCAGGCCATGGCGCCCTTTTCGCTGGTGGCCTCGGCATGAAAGTCGACCAGGCGGATCCTTACATCCTCCGGCGTATCCGTCAGCACGTTGTCAGCCAGCAGAAAGGGGTTATCGGTGTTGGTATCAAGGGTGAAGCGGCCGAGAAGGTTCATCACCAGAACGCGGCCCTTCGGCGTATCATAGATCTCCCAACCGCGGCCGGGGCACTGGGGCGCATAGTTGGCCGGGCGCAGCACGCGGCGCTTCTCGTCGAGGTACGGCTGCAGCTCCCAGCGGGTCCAGGTGTGGTTGCCGAGGGTGACGACGTCCGCCCCGGCGCGCAATATCGCGTCGCACTGGCGCGGCGTTGCGCCGACGACGTTGGCGTTTTCTCCGTTGACGACGCAGAAATCGATCCCGCGGCTTTTTCGGAAGGGCTTGAGCCGCTCCTCCAGGCAGGCGACGCCGCCCGGGCCGACTACGTCGCCGACGGCCAGAACCGTAAAAATCATAAGTTTCCTTTCTGCAGACGTTTCATCCCGGCCGGCTGCGCGCGGCGTCCGGCGGAAACCGCGTGCGCCCGTGTAAGAAACGGGGCGGGTCTGCACATACTATTTGCGGAGGTGATGGTCTCTTATGGATCGAAAATGCTTTCTCAGGGGCCTGGGCATCGGCCTGATGGCCGGCGTGGCTGCCGGCGCGGCGCTGACGGTGTCCCATCCGTCCCGCTGCAAGCGCACGCTCAGCCGGTGGATGCGCGCCGCCGCAGGCGTGCTGGATAATCTTGAGCACGCCGTCGGCTGGTAAAGCACGGCCTTCCCGTATGGGAGGCCGTACATAGGCGGCCTATTTCACCAGCATGTCGATGGCACGGTGCAGATCCTCAATGGCTGCATGGTCGCCGCGCGCGGCGGCGTCGACGATACAATGGTCGATGTGGTCGGTGAGGATGAGCCGGCACACGCCGTTGACGGCGGCGCGGACGGCGGCCAGCTGGATGAGGATCTCCGAGCAGTCGCGCCCCTCGTCGACCATGTTCTCCACCGCGCGCAGGTGTCCGGCGATGCGGGCCAGCCGGTTTTTGACGGCGCGGGTGTTGTGGTGGATGTGCGTGTGCCCGCCGGGGTGCTCGTGTGCGTGCTCGTGCGTGTCCATGGTGCGGTCTCCTTCCGGCAAGCGCGGCGCGGCGGGCTGCTTGCATACGGCCCGGTCCGGAATGCGCCGCAGGATACTGCTATTATACCTGTTTCCGTGCCGCGTGGCAAGCCCCGGCGGGGGATCGGAAGCAAACGTTTGACTTGACACAGCCCCTTTCAACGGTGTAGAATGTTATGAATGATTTTTGAACGCCTGACGGGGAAAGGGCATTTTAAAAAATAATTCAGCCCCAGCATCATGGGTCACACCCAAAAATTCTGAATGAATGGAGGTGTGTTTCCTTACTATGCCAACGTCACCCGCTTTTTATATCGTCAGCATCATCATTGCGCTGGTGTTAATTGTTGTTGCCTTTCTCCTTGGCATCCGACACCGGAAAACCGTTGCCGAACGCGAGATCTCCAGCGCTGAGGAGGAAGCCAAGCGGATCATAAACGAATCCATCAAAGCGGCCGAAAGCAAAAAGCGCGAGGCCCTTTTGGAGGCAAAGGAAGAAATACACAAGAGCCGCTCGGAGTATGAGCGGGAGGTAAAGGAGCGCCGTACCGAGCTGCAGAAGCAGGAGCGCCGCCTTCAGCAGAAGGAGGAAAATCTCGACCGAAAGACCGAAAATCTCGAGAAGAAAACCGACAGTCTCAACCGCAAGCTGGCCGAGGCCGACGCCACGCAGGAGGAGATCGAGCGCATCAAGCGCTCACAGCTTGAAATGCTCGAGCGCATCTCCGGCTACACCGTCGACGAGGCCAAGGCCTACCTCATCTCCCAGCTGGAGCAGGACGTCACGCATGAAATGGCCGTCAAGCTCAAGGAGATCGAGGCCCAGTATAAGGAAGAATCCGAGGCCCGCGCCCGCGAGGTCATCGCCACCGCCATCCAGCGTTGCGCCGCCGACCACGCCAGCGAGATCACCGTCTCCGTCGTCCCTCTCCCCAACGACGAGATGAAGGGCCGCATCATCGGCCGCGAGGGCCGCAACATCCGCACCATCGAAACGCTCACCGGCTGCGATCTCATCATCGACGACACACCGGAAGCCATCACCGTTTCCAGCTTTGATCCCGTCCGCCGCGAGGTGGCCCGTCTGGCGCTGGAAAAGCTCATCCAGGACGGCCGCATCCACCCGGCCCGCATCGAGGAAATGGTCGCCAAGGCGCAGAAGGAAGTCAGCGCCACCATCAAGGCCGAGGGCGAGCGCGCCGTGTTCGAAACGAACGTCCACGGCCTGCATCCGGACCTCATCCGGCTCATCGGCCGCCAGAAATACCGCACCAGCTACGGGCAGAACGTGCTCAGCCACTCCATCGAGGTGGCGCACATCGCCGGCCTGATGGCCTCCGAGCTGGGTGTGGACGCAGCCACCGCCCGCCGTGCGGGCCTGCTGCACGACCTCGGCAAGTCCATCGACCACGAGGTCGAGGGCAGCCATGTCACCATCGGCGTGGACCTCGCCCGCAAGTATAAGGAGTCGGAGGAGGTCATCCACGCCATCGAGGCACACCACGGCGACGTGGAGCCGCACACCGTCATTGCCTGCCTCGTTCAGGCGGCGGACACCATCTCGGCTGCGCGCCCCGGCGCACGCCGCGAGAACATCGAAAACTACGTCAAGCGCCTGGAAAAGCTCGAGGAGGTCTCCAACAGTTTCCCCGGAATCGCCGGCAGCTATGCCATCCAGGCCGGCCGCGAGATCCGAATCATGGTCAAGCCCGAGGAGGTCTCCGAGGATCAGATGACACTGCTTGCGCGCAGCATCGCCAAGCGCATCGAGGAGGAACTGACCTACCCCGGCCAGATCAAGGTGCACGTCCTGCGCGAGACCAAGGCAGTCGAGTACGCCAAGTAACATATGCATAAAAGCCGCCCGGACACAGGTCCGGGCGGCTTTTATGCATAGCCGCTTCAGTCGGCGCGGCA
The DNA here is from genome assembly GCA_022768185.1 of Clostridiales bacterium. Lineage (GTDB taxonomy): Bacteria > Bacillota > Clostridia > Oscillospirales > Oscillospiraceae > JALEMS01. Next base: position 42,235 of record JALEMS010000024.1, read on the forward strand.
GCGGTAAAGAAAGGTGACGATCTGGCCGCGGGTGCAGGGGGCGTCGGGGGAGAAGACGTCGGCGCCGGTGCCGGTGGTGACGCCGTTGGCGACGGCCCAGAGAACGGGCGCGGCGTAATATGCGTCGTTCGGGACGTCCGTGAAGGGATTGGCGGCGGCACCGTTGGGAGCGCTGTCGGCACGCCAGAGCAGAGTGACGATCTGGGCGCGGGTGCAGGGCGCGTTGGGGGAGAAATGCGCTGCGTCTGTGCCGCCGGTGACGCCGTTTGCGGCGGCCCAGAGGACGGCGTCACGGTAATACGCGTCGTCGGGTACGTCAGCGAAGGCCGGGGCGCCTGCCTCGGGCGCTGGGCTGCCGGCGGCGCGCCAGAGGAAGGTGACGGCCTGGGCGCGGGTGCAGGGCGCGTTGGGGGAGAAGTGCGTCTCATCCGTGCCGCCGGTGATGCCGCCTGCCGCAGCCCAGAGGACGGCGTCATGGCAATAGGCGTCGTCCGGCACATCGGCAAAGGATAGCTCCGGCCGGGGTCCGGGATAGTAATAGTCTGCTTCCCAGGGGTTTGACCGGTCGGTGAAGTCCGTCGAGGCGGCGAGACGGAGATGGTAGAGACCGGGCCGGTAATTGGCATCGGCAAGATCAGAGCGTACGTCGATGGAGAATTGCTCGCCGGGGGAAAAGGCGGCAAAGGCGAGGCCCCAGTCCGTCTCGATGCCGTCGGGCGTCCTTACCCGGAGCTGATAGGTGTCATAGCTGCGGAAGGGGTCCCAGGAAAGAACGCCGTCCGACAGCGTGACGTTTTGCAGGTCGCCAAGGTCGGCAGCCAGCGCGGCGGCGGGAAGCAGGCCAAGCAGCAATGTGCAGGCCAGCAGCAGGCCGGCCAGTCTGTGCTTGCGCAGATTCATTGGTATGCTCACTCCTTGTCCATTCATTTTGTGTTTCCCTTTTCATGATACGACACAGCGGATGAGTTTTCAAGAAAAACAGCGGCTGATTTCCCGTGGGCGGCGCTTGCAATCGGCCCGGGCGCTTGCTATAATGGCAGGGTAACGGAAAACGCTCCGGCGGTATGGGAGGATGCAATGAAAAAGGAAAAGACCAAGCTCCATTATGCGGGCCTGTTCAAGGCAACGGGCGCGATCTATATCATCTCGGCTATCATGACGCTGATCGTGGCGCTGGTGCTGCTCATCGGCGGCGGCATCATGGCCTCCGGCACGGTGGATACGGGGGATCTCACCCGCGCGGATATCCGTGTGACAGTGGGGCTGGGCGTCGCACTGCTGGTGGCGGCAATCACCTCCTTTGCCGAGGGGGCGGCCAGCCTGCGCTGCCGCTCGCTCAAAAACGTGAGCGGGGGGGCCAGGTTCGTGCTGGTGATGTGCCTGGTGTGCCTGGTGCTGACGCTGCTGCAGGGCGGCTGGCACGGCGTGACGGCGTCGGTGGCCCTCAGCTTCATTCTGGGCCTGCTGAGCCTGCTGTCCGTGCGCATGGAGCGCCGCTGGCAGGCGGAGGAGGCAAAGAAGGCGGCAGACGCAGCTGCAGCAGAGGCCGCAAAGGCCGCAGCGGAGGCGGCTGCGCTGGAGAAGCAGGCAAAGCGGCAGTAAATCCGGCCGGACGGGAAAAGCGCCGCAGCGCCCGCGTGAGACCACGTTGTGTGTGGTCTGCGCGGGCGCTGCGGCGCTTTGGCGTGTTTTAGCCGACCTCGGGGCCGAGGCGGCGCAGGGCTTCCAGAAAATAGTCCGGCAGGGGACATTCGAGCACGACCTGCTCGCCGCTGCGCGGATGGACGAACTTCAGCTGCCGCGCGTGCAGGCATTGGGCGCTGCCGCGATCCTGCTTCGGGCCGTAGAGCGGGTCGCCCAGCACGGGGTGACCGATGTAGGCCATGTGCACGCGGATCTGGTGGGTGCGGCCGCTCTCCAGCTGGCAGCGGACGTGGGTGAAGCCGTTATACCGTTCCAGCACCGACCAGTGCGTCACCGCCGGGCGGCTGTTTTTCTGCGTGACCGCCATGCGCAGCCGGTCTGCCGGGTGGCGGCCGATCGGCGCGTCGACGGTGCCGCTGTCCTCCCGCAGGCGGCCGCGCACGATGGCCTCGTAGATGCGGGAGAGACTGCGGTCGGCCAGCTGGGCAGACAGGGAGAGGTGGGCAAAATCGTTCTTCGCTGCGATGATGAGGCCCGAGGTGTCCATATCGAGGCGGTGGACGATACCGGGACGCTTCTCCCCGCCGACGCCGGAGAGCGAGCTGCCGCAGTGCCACAGCAGCGCGTTGACCAGCGTGCCGTCGGGGTGGCCGGGCGCGGGGTGCACCACCATGCCGCGCGGCTTGTTGACGACGATGAGGTCGTCGTCTTCATACACGACGTCCAGCGGGATCTCCTGCGGCAGCGGCAGGGGCGCCTCCGGCTCCGGCAGAACGACGGTGAAGGTCTCGCCGGCGGCGACGCGGCGATTCTTTTTCACGGGCACGCCGCCGAGGGTGACCGCGCCGGCCTCCAGCAGGCGCTGCGCCGCGCTGCGGGTGAGACCGTCTGCCATACGCGAAAGGAGAGCGTCGATGCGCTCGCCGCTCTCCTGTGCTGTTACGGTAATCGGCTCCATCCGGTCACTTGTCGCCGAACTCGGCAAGAATGGAATCCAGGTCGAACTCATCCGCCGACGGGGCGCGGCGTGCGCCCTGCGCAGGGGCGGACGGCGCAGGCTGCCGCGGCTGCGTGGGCGCGGCAGGGCCGGTTCGGGTGGGAGAGCCGGCGGGCGCGGCGCTGTGCGCGGCGGTACGGATGGGCGTTACGGACGGGCGAACCGGCGTGATGGGCGCCTTTTCGCCGGGGCGGCGCGCCGGGGCGGCGGGGGCGGCCGGCTTTGCGGCGGCCTGTGTGCGCGCTGCGGCGCTGTCGGACAGGATCGGCTGCGCCTCGCGCTGTGCCTGCTCGGAGCGGAGCATGGCGGCGTCAAACGGGTCGATCGGCTGCTTGCTCTGTGCCCCGGCGGCAAGTTCCTCCGGGGTATCGGCGCGGCGCTTTGCACCCTTGCGGCTGAGGTCGCCGCCGGTGAGAATGTAGACGCAGAAGAGGATCGCGCCTACGTCGATAAAAATGTCTGCCAGATTGAAGATGGGGAACTTCATGAACTGCAGCTGGAACATGTCGACCACATAGCCGTACACGGCGCGGTCCAGCCCGTTGCCGAGCGCGCCGGCCAGCACCAGCACGGCCATCCAGCGGCCGAAGCCCCCGCCGATGACGCGCCGGGCCAGCAGCACCACGATCAGTGCGGCAAACGCAAGCGTCAGCACCACGAAGAACCAGCGGGCGTTTTTGAGGATGCCGAAGGCGGCGCCGTAGTTGTGGATGTGCGTCAGCTGTACCACGCCGGGAATCAGCGGCTGGACGCCGGTGCCGACGGCCAGGTGCAGCGTGGTCCAGTATTTGAGCCATTGGTCAAGAATGAGGAGCGCAACGGCAACGATGGCGTAAAGCATGGCATATCATCCTTTTGGATAGAAGTGGCTTCCCCGGGCGGGGCGGAGGCCCCGCCGGGGAAGGACGCGGTTTATTCGGAGACGGCGGCGGCGCAGCGGGCGCACAGCTCGGAGTGCTCCGCATCGTGGCCGACGGTGTTGCTGTGCGTCCAGCAGCGGACGCAGCGCGGCAGGGCGCTCGGCTCCACGCGCACGGTGACGCCCTGGAAGCCCTCGCCGGCCCAACCCTCGCCGGCACCGTGGACGACCTCCAGCTCGGAGACGATGCACAGCGCGGCCAAATCGGCGTCGGCAATGGCGGCAAAGGCGCGCTCGGCCTCGGCCCCGACGTACAGCGTGACCTTCGCGTCCAGCGGCTTACCGACGGTCTTGTCGGCGCGGGCCAGCTCGAGGGCCTTGTTCACGTCGCCGCGCAGGCGCAGGATGCTGTCCCAATACATGCTGGTCTGCTCGTCGAGCTTCCAGTCCGGATGGACGGCGGGCATGTCGTTGAGCATGACGTGGCGCGCGTCGTCCTCAGCCCTATGCGGCATGGCCAGCCAGATCTCGTTGGAGGTGAAGGCAAGGATGGGAGCCAGCAGGCGGACGATGGCGTCGAGAATGATGTGAATGGTGGTCTGTGCCGCGCGGCGGGAGAGGCTTTCTGCGCCGTCGCAGTACAGGCGGTCCTTCAGCACATCAAGGTAGAAGTTTGACATATCCACGACGCAGAAGTTGTGGATGGCGTAGGTGACGGAATAAAACTCATAGCGTTCGTAGGCGGCCAGACATTTTTCGACCAGCGCGGCCAGGCGGCCCAGCGCCCATTTGTCCATGGGCAGAAGCGACGCGTATTCCACGGCCTTGTCCGGCGTATAGCCGGCAAGGTTGCCGAGAATGTAGCGGGCGGTGTTGCGGATCTTCAGGTATTTGTCGGACAGCTGACGGAAGATGGCCTCCGAGCAGCGCATGTCCAGATGATAATCCGCCGAGGCGGCCCACAGGCGCACGAGGTCGGCGCCGTACTTGGGCACCAGCTCCTCGGGGTAGACGCCGTTGCCCAGCGACTTGTGCATCGCGCGGCCCTCGCCGTCGACCGTCCAGCCGTGCGTCAGCACGGCGCGGTACGGTGCGCCGCCGCGGGTGGCCACGCCGATGAGCAGGCTCGACTGGAACCAGCCGCGGTACTGGTCGCCGCCCTCAAGGTAGAGGTCTGCCGGCCAGCAGCCGGGCGCGTCGAGCTCCATGGAGGCGACGTGGGTGGAGCCGGAGTCGAACCAGCCGTCCAGCGTGTCAGTCTCCTTGGTGAACTCGGTGCAGCCGCATGTGCAGGCAAAGCCCTCGGGCAGCAGCTCCTTGGCGTCCAGCTCAAACCAGGCGTTGGAGCCTCGCTCGCCGAAGATGGCGGAGATGCGATCAATGGTTTCGGGCGTGCAGATGGGCTTGCCGCACTCGGCACAGTAGAACACCGGGATGGGAAGGCCCCAGTTGCGCTGGCGGGAGATGCACCAGTCGGCGCGCTCGCGGATCATGGAGACCATGCGGTCATGGCCCCAGTCGGGCATCCAGGTGACGCCGTCGGCAGCCGCCACGGCCTCGTCCTTGAAGGCGTCGACCGAGCAGAACCACTGGTCGGTGGCGCGGAAGATGATGGGCTTTTTGCAGCGCCAGCAGTGCGGATAGGAGTGGACGATGTTTTCGCTGGCCAGCAGGAGACCGGCTTCGACCAGGTCGTTGAAGATCGGCTCGTGCGCCTTCTGCACATGCAGGCCGGCGTACTTGCCGGCGTACTCGTTGAAGCGGCCGTCGTCGCCGACGTTGACGATCAGGTCGCGGCCGCTGGGCAGCTGCTCATAGCGCTGGCAGACCAGAAAGTCGTCCGCACCGTAGGCCGGGGCGGTGTGCACGCAGCCGGTGCCGGCGTCAAGCGTGACGTGGTCGCCGTTGATGACCAGCGAGGTCTGGTCGAACAGGGGGTGTTTTGCAGTCATCAGCTCGAAGTCTGCGCCCTTTCGGGTGCACAGCGTCTCCTCAATGGTGAGACCGGCCTTCTCCAGCACCTTCGGAGCCAGCTCTTTGGCCATGATATAGTTTTCGCCGTTGGAGGCGCGCACCACGCTGTAGTCGTATGCGGCGTTCAGGCAGATGGCCAGGTTGCCGGGGAGCGTCCAGGTGGTGGTCGTCCAGATGACGAAGTAGGTATTCTTCAGATCGCAGACGCCGGAGAGCTTGCCCAGGTCGTCCGCGACGGGGAACTTGACGAAAATGGTGGTAACGGGGTCGTCGGCGTATTCGATCTCGGCCTCGGCCAGCGCCGTCTCGTCATGCGGGCACCAGTACACGGGCTTCTTGCCCTTGTAGATATACCCCTTCTCGAACATCCTGCCAAAGACGCGCACCTCCTGCGCCTCAAACTTGGGATTCATCGTCAGGTAGGGGTGCTCCCAGTCGCCCAGGCAGCCCAGACGCTTGAACTGGTCGCGCTGGATGCCGACAAAGCGCTCGGCAAAGGCGTGGCAGGCGTTGCGGAACTCGGGGATGCTCATGCTCTTGTGGTTGAGCTTCTGCTCCTTGATGATGGCGCTTTCAATGGGCATGCCGTGGTTGTCCCAGCCGGGGGTGTAGGGCGCATGATAGCCGCTCATGGACTTGTAGCGGACGATGAAGTCCTTCAGGCACTTGTTCATGGCGGTGCCCATGTGGATGTGTCCGTTGGAGAACGGGGGGCCGTCGTGCAGGATGAAGCTGGGGCGGTCCTTGGTGCGCTCGAGGATCTGGTGATAGAGATCCATGTCGTACCAGCTCTGGAGCATGTCCGGCTCGCGCTTGGGCAGGGCGGCACGCATGGGGAAATCTGTCTTGGGAAGGTTGACGGTGGCGTTGTAGTCCTTGGCCATGGTGGTTTCTCCTGTATGATAAATTATGGTCGGTCGGGAAAGCGGCTGCCGCAGACATGCGCAAAGGGCGCGGCCGTTGCAAAACCGCCGCGCCCTGCAGTCCGGGCAGGTGGATCAGGCGCCGAAGTGGAACACGCGCGTGCCGTCGTCGTCATCCGGCGCGTCGGGGGCTTCGCTGGAAAGGTTCATGCGCGGAGCCGGCTCGCTGACGGCGCGGCGGGCGCTGCTTTCCATGGACCCGGCGGCGTCGCCGGCCTCGTCTGTCTCGGAGGGGACGGGCATGACGGCGCTGACGCTGTTGAGAAATTCCATCTGCTTCTGGCAGAGGGTTCGCATGTCGGCAATGAAGCGCACCGAGCGGCGCTGCGCCTCGGCAAGCCGGGCCTGCTCGGCGGCGGTGCGGTCGGTGATGCCGGAGAGCGCCTTGTCGGCCTCGGCGCGGGCCTTGGCCTGAATGGACTCGGCGCGGGTGCGCGCGTCGTTCTCGATCTGGGCGGAGACCTTCTGGGCCGACAGCAGCGCGTTGCGCATGGCGTCCTCATCCAGACGGTATTCCTCGATCTTGTCGACGAGCACCTTCATCTTCGTCTTGAGCACGGCGTTTTCCTTCTGCAGTGCGGCGACGGTGGAGGCCACCTCTTCCATGAAGGCGTCGACCCCGCCCATATCGTAGCCGCCGAAGACGGCCTTTTCAAACATTTTTTCGCGGATTTCCTGGGCGTTGAGCATCGCTTCTGTCCTCCTGTGTCTTAGATGTAGACGCCGTTCGTCTCAAGCTCGTCCATCAGATCGTCGCCCATCAGATCGACATTATACGGCGTGATGATATAGGTGTTTGCGGCAACGCGCTTGATCTTGCCGTCCTGCGCGTAGGCCACGCCGGAGAGAAAATCGATCAGCCGGCGGGAAATGTCCTTGTTGGTCTGCTCCAGGTTCATCAGAACGGCACGCTTTTCGCGCAGATGGTCGGCAATCTCCGCAGCGGTCTCAAAACGGTCGGGCTTGACCAGCACCACCTTCATCTGAGAGGTGGCGCCGATGTTGACGACCTTGTTGCCATTGCCGGAATAGTCGGAGCGGCTGCCCACGCGGACGGGGCGCGGCTGCGGCTCGGGTGCGGCGGCATGCTCGGTGTCCTCGGGGTCCATCTCGTCTTCCTCATCATCGAACAGATCGTCGTCGTCATACGGCTTGGTGAGCTTCTTCAGATCGTCCAAAAAACGCATATCGGTACCTTCCTAATCATTTGTGATCCGGCCGCCGGCCAAAGATGGCGGAGCCGATCCGTATCATATTCGAGCCCTCGGCGATCGCCTCACGGAAATCGTCGCTCATACCCATCGATAAAATCTCCATACTGACATTATCGTATTTTTTTCTGCCGATGTCAACAAAAAGCTGGTGCATCCGCGCAAAATAAACGCGGTTTCCGTCGCAAAGCGCCGCCGCGGGGGGGATCGCCATCAATCCGCGCACGCGGATTCCGTGCAGGGAGGCGGCCTGCTCCAGCAGCGGCTCGAGCGCCTCGGGCGGCACGCCGCCCTTGGTGGCCTCGTGGCCGATGTTCACCTCCAGCAGCACGTCCTGCACCAGACCGAGGGCGCAGGCGCGCCGGTCAATGCAGGCAAGCAGCTCCGGCGAATCGACCGAATGGATGAGCGAGACGGCACCGACAACGAATTTCACCTTGTTTTTCTGCAGCTGGCCGATAAAATGCACCGGCGCGCCCTCGTAGGCACCCTGCGCGGATTTTTCCACCAGCTCCTGTACGCGGTTTTCTCCGCACACGTCCACGCCGGCGGCGATGGCCTGACGCACCTCTTCGGCCGTGCGCGTTTTCGTGGCGGCCAGCAGCTGCACGGGCCGCCCGGCGGCCGCCTGCTCCATTTCCGCCCGGATACGGGCGATGTTTTCTGCAAGATCCATGGCTGTATCTCTCCTGTCTGATGGATGCGCGTTCAACGCACGCAGGGGCTGCAGCAAAATACCGCCGGCCCGGCCGGCCCGCGGCGCGGCGCGGGGCCTGTGCCCTTTCGCCTTGCCGGGGTTCTGACGGGCGGCATTTTGCCGCAGCCCCGATGCTGTTTCATTCCAAAACCATGCCGTCGTGGACATTTCGTCCGGAGACGACCACCTCATTGCCTGCGCGCAGGCTGTCCGGCCGGTTGCCGGGGGAGATGATGTAATAGCCGTCGCCCTCGTAAAGCAGATCGACGGTCTTTTTCTCCACCTGCATGGCCGTGACGGCGTAGACATAGCATGTGCCGGTTTCATTGTCGACGTGCAGTGCGCGCGCCGGCACGCGCAGGCCGGCGTACTCGGACAGGATCACGTCTGCCGACGCCTGCCGCATGGCCAGTGTGTCGGCCAGACCGCGGCTGAGCGAGAAGAGCACGGCGCACTCGCCGTCGACCGGCTGGCTGACGGACAGGACGGTTGCGCGCAGGGGATAACCGTAATACCGGCCGAACTCGAGCGTGACGCTGCCGCCGGTTTTGAGCGCCTGGGCGTCCCCGGCGTCCATGATGGAGGCAAAGCGCCACTTGATATCCGTGATGAGCTTGCCGACGGCAGCCGGATCGGTTTCCTGCCGGTCGGCGATGAGCGCGCGCACCTGCTCGGGCGTGAGCGCGTCGGTGTCGTCAAAGGAGAGATGCTCCCAGCCGTCCAGAATGGAGGAGAAGGTGCCGGAGGCGGGTGCGGTGATGGTGCGTGTGCCGCCGGTGGTGGTGCGCTTCAACTCGTCCAGCTCTGCCGTCATGGCCAGCAGGCTCTGCTCGGTGGCCGCCGAGGCGGAATCGTCGAACAGCAGCGTCTGCAGCCGGGCCACAGGCGTGTCCACGTCAGAGAAGTCATGCCGGGCCACGCTGCCGGAGATGGCGAACACGGCGTCCATCACGGCGGTGTCCAGCCCCGTCAGATCGTCCGGGTCGATCAGGCCCTCGAGCGCGGCGCGTGTGCTGCCGATCGCCAGCTCCAGCTCCATGATGCGCCCGGCGCGCTCCTGGTCGGCCTCGGAGTCCATGGCCGTGCCCAGCACGCCGCTTTTGGCAATGTGTGCGCCGTCGGCGGCGGAGACGTAGCAATAGGTGAGGGGGTTGGTGATGACCGTTTCGCTGCGCACGACGATGCCGGAGGCCGGCGTGCTTTCCTGGACGGTCATGGCGATGACCTCCGCCGTGACGACGCCGTTGCCCGAGCCGCGCAGGTATAAGCCAACATAGACCATGGCTGTAAAAAACAGCAGCATGGCGATGAAATTGGTGACACGGTTGTTCTTCTTCATGCGGGCCTGCCTCACAGCGCGCCCGGCCTCGTACCGGGCCTTATGTAGTCGGACTGGCGGCCAGCTCCACCGGGGTCTGCGGCACGATGGTGGAGATGGCATGCTTATAGATCATCTGCTGTCTGCCCTCGGACTCGAGGATGACGACAAAGCTGTCAAAGCCGCGGACAATGCCGCGCATCTGAAAGCCGTTGACCAGAAACATGGTGACCGTCTGCCGGTCGCGCCGTGCCTGGTTGAGAAAAAGATCCTGAAGATTCTGCTTCTGCATCTGTCTGCGCTCCCTCTTGGGGCGGCGGAGGTTGGCAGGCTGCTGTGCTCTGCTGATTATACCACGACGCCGCACACCATAAAATAGTAATTTCGCACAAAACCGTGTTTCAGCCGTGCGTTACCAGTATTTTACATGAGACGGCAGAAAAAACCTGTCGAAGCAGACAGCCCGTTCAAACAGATTGCGATGCTGCGTTCAGCCGGCCTGCGCAGCCTGCCAGGCGTGCAGCAGCTCCTGTGCGGCCTGCGCGGGGGTGCGGTGATCCATGGCGAGCCAGCGCACGTCCGCGTCGCGCCGCAGCCAGGTCAGCTGGCGCTTGGCGTATCGCCGGGAGGCCAGCTGGATCTGCTCGAGCGCCTGCTGCCGGGTGCAGCGGCCCAGCAACGCCTCGGCGGCTTCTTTATAGCCGATGCCCTGCATGGCGGTGCAGTCCGGGGTGACGCCGCGGTCGAGCAGCGCCTGCACCTCGTCGAACAGCCCGTCCTCGACCATGCGCGCGGCGCGCAGGTCGATGCGGCGGTAGAGCGTGTCGCGGTCTTCAAAGGTGAGGGCGAACTTCAGCGCCGGATAGCGCGGCGGAAGCAGAGCCGTTTCCCGGTCATGCTCGGTGATGGTGCGCCCGGTGAGGCGGAACACCTCCATCGCCCGCACCAGCCGCTTTTTGTCCGCCGGGGCCAGGCGCTCGGCCCGCTCCGGGTCGACGGCGCGCAGCCGCTCGCGGAAGGCCGCGCCTCCCACGGCGTCATACTCGTCCGACAGCGCCTGCCGCAGCGCGCCGTCCCCGGGGCAGGCGGCAAAGGCCCGGCCTGCCAGCAGCGCGTCGATGTACAGCCCCGTGCCGCCGGCGATCACCGGCAGCACGCCGCGCGCCAGCAGCGCGTCGACGCACGGTATGCCGGCCTGCACGTAGCGCGAAACGGAAAACGTCTCGTCCGGCCCGGCAAGATCAATGAGATGGTGCGCCACGCCGCCGCGCTCGGCAGCGGTGGGCTTGGCGGTGCCGATATCCATACCGCGGTAGACCTGCATGGAATCGGCTGTGACGACCTCGCCGCCCGCCAGCCGGCACAGCTGCACGGCGGCGGCGGTTTTGCCTGTGGCCGTCGGTCCGGTCAGCACGAGAACGACGGGGCGTGCAGCGTGCTCCATCGTCAGTTGCGCAGGCTCTGCAGCGGAGCGGGGATGCGTCCGCCGCGGGCGATGAAGCCCGCCGCGCTCTCGCGGTGCAGCGGCATGACCGGCGCGCTGCCGAGCAGGCCGCCGAACTCGACGCAGTCGCCCACCGTCTTGCCGGGGACGGGGATGATGCGCACGGCGGTGGTTTTGTTATTGACCATGCCGATGGCCGCCTCATCCGCGATGATGGCCGAGAGCGTCTCGGCGGTCGTGTCGCCGGGAACGGCGATCATGTCCAGGCCCACCGAGCAAACGCAGGTCATCGCCTCGAGCTTGTCCAGACACAGTACGCCGGTCCGGGCCGCGGCGATCATGCCCTCGTCCTCGCTGACGGGGATGAACGCGCCGGACAGGCCGCCCACGTGTCCCGAGGCCATCAGGCCGCCCTTCTTGACCGCGTCGTTGAGCAGGGCCAGCGCCGCGGTGGTGCCGTGCGTGCCGCAGACCTCAAGGCCCATCGCCTCGAGCACGCGGGCCACGCTGTCGCCCTTGGCCGGCGTCGGCGCAAGCGACAGGTCCACCACGCCGAAGGGCACGCCCAGCCGGCGGGAGGCCTCCTGCGCGACAAGCTGGCCCATGCGCGTGATGCGGAAGGCGGTTTTCTTGATGGTCTCGGCCACGACGTCGAAGGGCTGACCCTGCACGCTCTGCAGCGCGTGGTGCACGACGCCCGGGCCGGAAACGCCCACGTTTATGACGCATTCCGGCTCGCCCACGCCGTGGAAGGCGCCGGCCATGAAGGGGTTGTCCTCCACGGCGTTGGCAAAGACGACGAGCTTGGCGCAGCCGAGGCCGCCGGCGTCGGCGGTCATTTCCGCGGTCTTTTTGATGATGCGGCCCATGAGGGCGACGGCGTCCATGTTGATGCCGGCGCGGGTACTGGCCACGTTGACGCTTGAGCAGACCAGCTCCGTGGCGGCCAGCGCGTTGGGGATCGAGCGGATGAGCCGCTCGTCGCCGACGGTCATGCCCTTGTGCACGAGCGCGGAGAAGCCGCCGATGAAGTTGACGCCGCACTCCTGCGCGGCGCGGTCGAGCGCCTGGGCCAGCGGGGTGTAGTCCGCAGCGGAGCAGGACTCGCCGACCAGGGAAATGGGCGTGACGGAAATGCGCTTGTGGACGATGGGGATGCCGTATTCGGTCTCAATGGCGCAGCCGGTTTCCACCAGGTGCTCGGCCAGCCGGCAGACCTTGTCGTAGATGCGGCGCGCGCAGCGGTCGATGTCGTTGTGCGCGCAGTCCCGCAGGGAGATGCCCATGGTGATGGTGCGCACGTCGAGGTGCTGGTGGTCGATCATGTCGATGGTCTGAAGAATGTCGGAATGGTTGAACATCGCGGCACCTCAGATCCTGTGCATGGCGTGGAAGATATCCTCGCGCTGGATGCGGATGGACAGGCCCATCTCCTCGCCCTTCCGGTTGAGCGCATCGTGCACGGCCTCATAGGGCTCGGCGCACAGCGCGGTGTCGACCAGCATGGTCATGGTGAAGAAATTCTTCATGACGGTCTGGTTGATGTCAAGAATGTTGATGTTCATGGACGCCAGCAGGCAGCAGACGTCGGCAATGATGCCGACGCGGTCGTTGCCGATGACGGATACGATCGCTCTCATTGGGGTGGTCCTCCTTATGATGTTCGCCGCAGGGCGAAGAAACGTTTTACAGATTACAGATGAAAAGTCCGCTTAAAAGTCCGCCGACCCGACCGTGCGCGGATGCGGCAGCACGTCGCGGATGTTGGACACGCCCGTCAGATACATCACCATGCGCTCGAAGCCGAGGCCGAAGCCGGCGTGGCGGCAGGTGCCGTACTTGCGCAGGTCGAGATACCACCAGTAGTCCGCCGGGTCGAGGCCGCATTCCTTCATACGGGCCAGCAGCACGTCGTAGCGCTCCTCGCGCTGCGAGCCGCCGATGATCTCGCCGATGCCGGGCACGAGACAGTCGGTGGCGGCGACGGTCTTTCCGTCGTCGTTGAGGCGCATGTAAAAGGCCTTGATCTCCTTGGGGTAGTCCGTGACGAACACGGGACGGCTGTACACCTGTTCGGTGAGGAAGCGCTCGTGCTCGGTCTGCAGGTCGCAGCCCCAGTAGGCGGGGTAGGCAAATTTGTCGTTGTTCTTTGAGAGAATCTCAACGGCCTGCGTGTAGGAAACACGGGCAAACTCGTTGGACACCACATTTTCCAGCCGGGCCAGCAGGCCCTTGTCGACGAAGCTGTTGAAAAACTCCATCTCGTGCGGGCACTTCTCCAGCACGGTGTTGATGATGGCCTTGATGAGGCCCTCGGCCATCTCCATATCGTCCTCGAGGTCGGCAAAGGCGATCTCCGGCTCGATCATCCAGAACTCGGCGGCGTGACGCTGGGTGTTGGAGTTTTCGGCGCGGAAGGTGGGGCCGAAGGTATAGACGTCGCCGAAGGCGGTGGCAAAGTTTTCGGCGTTGAGCTGGCCGGAGACGGTGAGGCTGGTGGCGCGGCCGAAAAAGTCCTGCGTCAGGTCGACCATTCCGTTCTCGTCGCGCGGCGGATCGTTGGGATCGAGCGTGGTCACGCGGAACATCTCGCCGGCGCCCTCACAGTCGGAGCCGGTGATGATGGGGGTGTGCACATAAACGAAGCCCTGGCTCTGAAAATAGTCGTGAATGGCCTGCGCGGCGACGCTGCGCACGCGGAAAACGGCGTTGAACAGGTTGGTGCGCGGACGCAGGTGCGCGACGGTGCGCAGAAATTCCACGCTGTGACGCTTCTTCTGCAGGGGATATTCCGGGGAGGAGGCGCCCTCCACGGCGATCTCCGCGGCCTTCAGCTCGAACGGCTGACGGGCCTCGGGCGTGAGATGCAGCGCGCCGCGCACGATGAGCGCCGCGCCGACGTTCTGACGGGCGATCTCGTCATAATTCTCCAGCGCCTCGCGTTCCATGACGATCTGGATGCTCTTGACGCAGGAGCCGTCGTTCAGCTCAATGAAGCCGAAATTTTTCATGTCCCGAATGGTTCTGACCCAGCCGCACACCGTGACGGGCGTCTGGGTGAATTGATCCGGAGCGGCGTAGATCTTTGCGATCCTGGTGCGTTTCATTCGTCTCTACCTCTCAGCTTAAATTTGGTCGGTGACCGATTTTTACTTGTTATATTGAAGATAATAGGTTATTATACAGGCATAAGCCGGATTTTGCAAGCAGTTGCGGCCCGGCTGCAGATTTTTTCTGCATCCGTTTTCCGCTGCGTATACCGGCGTGCAGCGGGAACGTGCAACCCCACCCCCGCCCGCCGCTTCCGGCGGGCCCGCGCAGTGAAAGGACTGCCTCACGCATGAAGAAACTGATGCTCATTGTCAACCCAGCCGCCGGACGCGGCGCATACGAAAAGGAGATCGGCAGGGCGCTCCATACGCTGTACGGCGGCGGCTGCCTGCCCACCGTGTATTTCACCGAGGCCACGGGAGACGCCGTGCGCCTGGCCGCGGCGCATGCGGCCGATTACGATATCGTCTGCTGCATCGGCGGCGACGGCACGCTCAGCGAGACCGTCTCGGGTCTGATGCAGGCTCCTGTACGGCCGCCCATCGGCTATTTCCCGCTCGGCACCACCAACGACGTGGCGACCACTCTGGGCCTGCCGAAAAACGACATGCCCCGTGCCGCGGAGGTCATCTGCGCGGGCCGGGCGGTGGACTTCGACGTCGGTTGCTTCGGAGAGAAGGAGTATTTTACTTATGTGGCCGCCTTCGGCGCATTCACCGACGTCAGCTATGAGACGCCGCAGGAGCAGAAGCAGGCCCTCGGCCATCTGGCCTACGTTCTCGAGGGCATGACGCGCCTGCCGCGCCTGACCAGCTACCGATGCTGGGTCTCGCTCGACGGCGGACCGGAGGAGGAGCACAGCGTGCTGTTCGGCGGCGTGATGAATTCCACATCCGTGGCGGGCCTTGTGCGGCTCGACAGCGAGCGGGTGCAGCTCGACGACGGGCTGTTCGAGGTGGTGCTTGTGCGCAATCCACGCAGCGTGGCCGATTTCAAGCAGCTGCTGGGGGAGGCCAAGCGCTCGGACTTTACGCAGGGCGAGTTCCTCTTCGTGCGGCAGGCGCGCAGCGTCCGCTTCCGGTTTGAAACGCCGGTTCCCTGGACGCGTGACGGCGAGAGCGGCGGCGCGTTTGAGGAAGTGACGCTGCGCAACAGCGCCCGGGCCGTGCAGTTTCTGGTCTGAGGCGGCGTGCCCCTGCTTACTATATGAAGAAGGAATCAAAGCCGTGAAACATGTTGCCATCTACACCGACGGAGCCTGCTCCGGCAACCCCGGCCCGGGCGGCTGGGGCGCGATCCTGGTCTACAACGGCGCGGAGAAGGTGCTCTCCGGCGGCGAGGCCGAAACCACCAACAACCGCATGGAGCTGACCGGCGCCATCCGCGCGCTGGAGGCGCTGCGCGAGCCGTGTCAGGTCACGCTGTACACCGACAGTCAGTATCTGGCCAACGCGGTCAATCTCGGCTGGCTGCGCAGCTGGAAGAAGCTTGGCTGGCGGCGCAAGGACGGCCCGCTGAAAAACCCGGACCTCTGGCAGCGGCTCGACGCGCTGCTGGAAACGCACCGGACGCAGTTTGTCTGGGTGAAGGGACACGCCGAGAACGAATACAACAACCGGTGCGACGCGCTGGCCGTGGCCGAGCGGGAGCGCTTTGCCTGAGGCTGCGCTGCGGCGAAGTCGGCATCGGGGAAGGAGAGAGGGATTATGAACACCCGGCAGCATGCGGCCTCCGGCCTGCGCCTTGCGCTGCTGATTCTGTTTATCCTGCTGCAGCTGAGCGCGCTGGCGGGCGTGCTGCTGTTTTTCCAGAAGAAATTCACCTGGTTTTACGCCGCATGTGAGGTGCTCTCATTCCTGGCGGCGCTGTACATCCTGCAGGAGGAT
This sequence comes from Clostridiales bacterium, assembly GCA_022768185.1. Lineage (GTDB taxonomy): Bacteria > Bacillota > Clostridia > Oscillospirales > Oscillospiraceae > JALEMS01. The sequence goes on from JALEMS010000024.1 coordinate 58,239, forward strand.
GAAAATCCTTCCTATAAGATCCCATGGATCCTGGTGACGCTGCTGCTGCCCCTGCTGGGCGGGCCGGCCTATCTGCTGTACGGACGGGTGCACCCGAGCCGCGCCGAGCGCCGGCGCGAGGCTGCGCTGATCGAGCAGCTGGACAAGGCCTCGACCCATCTGCCCGAGACAGCCTGCGACGTGCCGCCGGAGATGGAGCGCCAGGTCGATTACCTGCGCCGGGTGGCGGAGGCCCCCGTATACGCCAACACGCAGGTGGAATATTTTCCGGAGGGGGACGCCTTTTTTGCCGCGCTGCTGCGCGAGCTGCTGACCGCCGAGCGCTTTATCTTTCTGGAATATTACATCATCCACCCCGGCAAGCTCTGGGACAGCGTGCTGGAGATTTTAAAGGAGAAGGCGCGCCAGGGCGTGGACGTGCGCGTGGCCTTCGACGCGGTGGGCTGCATTGAGACGCTGCCGCCGGGCTTCCCCGCGCAGATGGAGCTGGCCGGCATTGCCTGCTGCGCCTTCAACCGCTTCAACAGCCTGCTTTCGGCCCGCTTCAACAACCGCGACCACCGAAAGATCTGTGTGATCGACGGCCGCGTGGGCTTCACCGGCGGCATCAATCTCGCGGACGAATATGCAAACCTCATCACCCGCTTCGGCCACTGGAAGGACACGGCGGTGCTGCTGCGCGGCGAGGCCGTATGGAGTCTGACGACCGCGTTTCTCACCATGTGGGGACTGATGCGCGACGTGCACGAGGACTTTCGGCTCTACCTGCCGCCTTCGGACTGCCCGCCTGCGCCCGGTCTGGTGCAGCCCTTTGCCGACACCCCGCGCGACCAGGAGCCGGTGGGCCTGACGGCCTACTGCAATATGCTGGCCGCCGCGCGGCGCTATGTGTGGATCACGACGCCCTACCTCGTGCCGGATCACGTGCTCGTCACGGCGCTGACCACGGCGGCAAAGAGCGGCGTGGACGTGCGCATCGTCACGCCCGGCGTGCCGGACAAGAAGCTGGTGTACCGGCTGACACGCTCGTATTATCCGGTGCTGCTGCGCGCCGGCGTGCGCATCTTTGAATATACCCCGGGCTTTCTGCACGCCAAGCAGTTTCTCTCGGACGACCGCTGCGCCATCGTCGGTACCATCAATCTGGATTACCGCAGTTTGTGCCATCATTACGAGTGCGCCGCCTGGATGTGTGACGTGCCGGCGCTGGCGAACATCCGCGCCGATTTCGAGCAGCTGTTTCCGCAGTGCCGCGAGATCACTCCGGAGCTGAGCCGCCGCCAGAGTCGCGGACACCGGCTGCTGGTTGCCGTCCTGCGTATTTTCTCGCCCATGCTGTAAAGCCGCAGAACCCGGCCTGTACTGCCCGTGCAGGCCGGGTTCTGCGTGCGTTTCTGCAGGAAGAGCTGCATTTTGACGAAAACGGGTGCAGCCGTCTGGCCCAAATCGGCAGATGACACAGGAAGCGCTGCGTTTCCTGTCACAAAATATATAAAAATGGGGATTGATTTTCCGGCGGCAGTGTTATTTAATAGAGATGCGCGTGCCTTTTGCGCACAAGCCATACGGTAGGGGGAATGGATCATGCGGCTGCTCGAGGAGCGTATTCGTTCAGATGGGATCGTCCGGGAGGGCGGCGTGCTGAAGGTCGACAGCTTTCTCAACCATCAGATGGACGTTGCGTTGTTCCGCGAGATGGCGCGCGAGTGGAAGCGGCTGTATGCCGGCTGTCCCGTCAACAAGATCCTGACCATCGAGGCCTCCGGCATCGGCATCGCCTGCATCACGGCAGAGGAATTCGGCTGTCCGGTGGTGTTTGCCAAGAAGACGGAGACCAAGAACATCGCCGGAGACGTCTACCGCACGAAGGTCGAGTCCTTCACGCACGGCAAAACCTACGACGTCATCGTCTCCCGTGCCTTTCTCGGTCCGCAGGACAAGGTGCTGCTGATCGATGATTTTCTGGCAAACGGCGCAGCCCTGCTGGGTCTGATCGACCTGGTACGCGAATCCGGGGCCGAGCTGGTCGGCGCGGGCATCGCTGTGGAAAAGGCGTTTCAGCCCGGCGGCGACCGCGTGCGCGCCATGGGCGTGCGGGTCGAATCGCTGGCCCGTGTGAGCAGCATGAGCGTCGAGCACGGCGTCACCTTCTGCCCCTGAGGGCAGCTTCGCTTGTATTTTCCCACTTTGGATTTTATAATAAAAATGGGGAAAAATGAACAGGAGGAAAAAACATGAAAAAGCTTCTTGCACTGCTTCTTGCCCTCGCCATGGTCTTTGCCCTGTGCGCCTGCGGCCAGGAGCCCGCTCCCACCGAGCCCACTGAGCCGACTGAGCCCACCGAGCCGGCTGCTGCCCCGCTGAAGATTGGCGTCATCCTGCTGCACGATGAAAGCATCGGCTACGACTATGCCCACATGCAGGGCATCCAGACTGCCTGCGACAACCTCGGCATCGACTACAACGATCCCGAGCAGGTCGTGTGGAAGTACAACATCGGCGAGAACGAGTCCTGCCATGACGCAGCCATCGACCTGTACGATCAGGGCTGCAACATCATCATCTCCGACTCCTACGGTCATCAGAGCTACATGACCCAGGCCGCCGAGGAATGCCCCGACGCCACCTTCCTCATCGCCACCGGCGACACCGCCGCAGTCGACAACTGCGACAACACCCGCAACTTCTTCACCCACACCTATGAGTCCCGCTACGTCTCCGGCGTCGTGGCCGGCATGAAGCTGGCTGAGATGGTCGAGGACGGCGTGCTCACCGACGCCAACTACAACGAAGACGGCACCATCAAGATCGGCTACGTCGGCGCTTACCCCTATGCCGAGGTCGTTTCCGGCTACACTGCTTTCTATCTGGGCGTCAAGTCCATCGTTGAGAACGTCTCCATGGACGTTACCTACACCAACTCCTGGGCAGACGCCACTGCCGAGCAGCAGGCCGCCGAGGCCCTGCTTGCCCGCGGCTGCTGCATCATCAGCCAGCATGCCGACTCCACCGGCGGCCCCGCTGCCATTGAGGCAAAGGTTGCAGCCGGCGCCGCGTGCTACTATGTCGGCTACAACATCGACATGCTGAGCGTCGCTCCCACCGCCATCCTCACCTCCGCGCAGAACGACTGGTCCGTCTACTACACCTATGCTCTGGGCCTGGCCCAGCAGGGCAAGGCCGACGAGATCGCCGTTGACTGGGCCGCCGGCTACGCCGAGAAGGCCAATATGATCTCCCCGCTCGGCGCCTCCTGCGCCGAGGGCACCGCCGAGAAGGTCGCCGAGGTCGAAGCCGCCATTGCCGACGGCAGCCT